>CAYZXN010000341.1:0-14764 GCA_964482425.1 uncultured Syntrophobacteraceae bacterium
CTGGACGCGCCAGTCGGTGCGACATTACGATGGCAAGATCGTCACCGGTGAGGATCCGTTAGGACGCAAACACTTCTGGTTCACTGTGGTCCCGGTGGAAGAGACCGAGGAGGGCACTGACCGCTGGGCCGTCGAGCAGGGTTATGTTTCATTGACGCCGCTCCGCCTCGATCTCACCAACGAAAAGGAACTGGAGGCGGCACTGAAGCGCTATCCGCTACAGTAAGGCCGCCGCGATGCGGTGCTTATCACGGCAGGTGACTTTGTTGCGCCTCAAGGCAAATCTAAATAGACTCGGTTATCAAACTTCGGCCGGCCACCGGCTGCTTATGCGGGAGGGGAGGGCACAATGTCGGACCAGGCGCTTCATGGAAGTTGTCTCTGTAAAGCCGTGCGCTTTGAGATGCGGCCGCCGTTTTTAAGATTTTCTCACTGTTACTGCTCGCGCTGTAGAAAAGCTACCGGCGGCGTGCGGGCGACGAATATCGCGGTTCCCGTCGATCAATTTCGCTGGATGCAGGGAGAGCAGTTGATATCGCGTTACGATTTGCCCGAGGCCAAAAGTTTTGCCAGGCAGATCTGCACCCGTTGCAACTGTCCGGTGCCGCACACATCGCGCGATGGCCAGAGGGTCATTGTGCCGGCCGGCACTCTGGACGATGAGCCTCAAAGCAAGCCGGCGGCGCATGGCCACTGGTCGAGCCGGGTGAGCTGGGTTGAAATCGACGAGTCGGATTTACCCTGTTCGGACTGATGTCGATCGGCGCGAAGAACAAGAGAAATCGCCAGTCGGTAAAACGGTCCAGTAAATCCGCAAGCGCCGAATCAAACAAACGCTCTCCGTTCTGGCATCTTCGGTGGGACTACTCGGATTTCAGAGACTCGCCGCCGTAGCGCTGGTGTGATTTCGCCCGGCGGATTCCGGATCGTACTCAGCGGCGCGGTGCGTCGGGCGCGAGTTTCAACTTACATCGAGTTGGCCGGGCCGGACGTTTGTCAACTCAGCGCGATCGTGCTTATTAAATAGAATGCCATTTTCTACACTTGGACTCTCTCCGAAGGTGGCCGACGGCGTTCGTGCTGCCGGTTATGCCGATCCCACGGCGATTCAGCTGCGTGCCATACCCCTCCTGATGGAAGGGCGCGACCTCATAGGCTCGGCTCAGACCGGCACCGGCAAGACCGCCGCCTTTGCGCTGCCGATACTTTCACGCCTAGGCCAGCGTGGCGCTCTCCGAGCGCTGATTCTCGAGCCTACCCGCGAACTTGCGGCTCAGGTCGAAACCGCCATCCGCGACTATGGCCGTTTTACAAACCTGCGTACGGTGGTCTTATATGGCGGCACCGGCTATGGCCGGCAAGATCAGACATTGCGCCGGGGCGCCGATATCGTGGTTGCCACACCGGGGCGCTTGCTGGACCAAATTAACCGCGGCATGTTGAGTCTTAAACAAGTCGAACTGTTGGTTCTGGACGAAGCTGACCGCATGTTGGACATGGGATTCATGCCCGACGTGCGTAAGATCGTTGAAAAATGCCCGCGTAACCGGCAAACGATGTTGTTCTCCGCCACGATCCCGCCTGAGATCGACCAGCTTAGCAAATGGGCAATGCGCAATCCGGAAACCATCGAGATCGGCCAGCGCCGCTCGCCCGCGGAAACCGTCACGCACGCGCTCTACCCGGTTGATTCCGAACAGAAGCAGGATCTGCTCGAAGAACTGTTGCGGCGCACGGAGTACGATCAGGTGCTGATTTTTTGTCGCACCAAAAACGGCGCCGACCGCGTCGTGCGCAAGCTCCATCAGCAAGGACACGCCGTGGCGGTGCTCCATTCGAGCCGGACGCAAAGGGAGCGTGAGCACGCGTTGAATGGATTTCGTAACGGCCGTTATGAGGTCATGGTCGCCACGGATATCGCGGCTCGCGGCATCGATGTGGCGCAGATCAGCCACGTCATTAACTTCGACGTGCCGCACCATCCGGAAGACTACGTGCATCGTATCGGCCGCACGGGGCGCGCGCAGAGCGTCGGCGACGCCTTTACCATCATGACCGGCGAAGATGTCCAGGAGATCGCCGCCATCGAACGCTTCATCGGTCAGAAAATTCCGCGGGTGAAATTGGAAGGTTTCAATTACGCCTACACGCGGCTGCTCGATCCCAATCCCAAGCCTATCTTCGGCCGCGGGCGAAGCGCGCCGGGAAAGCGTTCCTTCGGTTACGGTAGAAGACGGCGGTAAAACCGCAGGGCGTTGGCCGCCGGTAGACCCCGCGCCGCCGGCAGTCTGCAGGTTCCGGCCCGAGCAGTGTGGAATTCGTTTCGTTTCAGCAGAGGCTATGAGCAAAAGATGAACAGCACAACCGTCGACCTCACCGCGTTCGTCAACTCCGCCGGCGACGCAATCATCGCCGCTGATGGCGACGGCATGATCGTTTTGTGGAACCCCGCCGCCGAACGGATTTTCGGCTTCCAGGCGCAAGAGGCGTTGGGGCGCTCTCTCGATATCATCATTCCCGAGCGGTTCCGCGAGCGCCATTGGCATGGCTATCGAACCGTTATGCGCACCGGGCAAAGCAAGTACGGCACGGAAGTGTTGCGCGTGCCGGCCCGCCACAGAGACGGGCACGATTTGTCCATCGCTTTTACCGTTGCGCTTCTGCCGGCCAGCGAGCGCGGCGTTGGGGCAATCGTCGCCATCGTGCGCGATGAGACAGCGCGCTGGAACGAAGAGCGCGCTATGCGCCAGCGCTTGAAGGATGTCGAGCAGCAAATCCATGACCGCCGGCCGGGTCCGGGCTGAACGGCGGTTTTGTTGGATGCCGGCCGCTAGTTGCGCGTAAACGTAAAGATGGGATCAACCGCTGATGAGCCTGATCTGGGAAGAATTGGCCGGCGGGTTTTCCGGCAGCCGGGAGATGGTAAGCCTGACCGTCCGATTGGTTCTCGCATTGCTGTTCGGCGCAGTCATCGGATTTCAACGCGAGCGCGTGGGCAAGGCCGCCGGGCTGAGAACCCATATGCTGGTATCGTCCGGCGCGGCGGTTTTCGTCATTGCCGGCGCGGAACTGGGCATGAGCTCGGACAGCGTGGCGCGCGTGATCCAGGGTCTTATCACCGGCATCGGCTTTCTTGGCGCCGGGGCCATTCTCAAGATTTATGAAAGACGGGAGGTCGAGGGGTTAACAACCGCCGCCGGCATATGGATGACTGCCGCCTTGGGCGTGAGCGTGGGTTTAGGACGGTTCGGTTTGGCTCTGGTGGCCACGGTTCTGTCGTTGGCGACTCTGTCGCTGGTTCGCAAGCTCGAACGTGCCATGAACTTGAAGGAGCCGGACGGCGACAGTTGACGTTCTGGTGAACGAACCGATCGCGCAGAAGATTTAGCTTCGACCCCCGCCCAGCGCGCGCGGTGTTACCGCATCGGCGCATACAAACAGAAGCAATCGATGGATTGGTTGGATGCTCTTCAATGGCCGGCGATGGTCGTGACGGTTGTCGCCGCTTGGCTGATCGGTTCCCAGCGCAAGCTGCGCCGCATGATCGGTTTCTGGTGTTTTTTACTGAGCAATGTGCTGTGGATCGTCTGGGGCTGGCATGTGCGCGCATGGGCCATGGTCGTCCTGCAGGTGTTTTTAGCCGGTATGAACATCCGCGGCGTCAACAAAAACGAAACCGACAACCCGGCGGAAAAATGATCCGGATCGTCGCAGAGGGAAGTTCGTTATCGGTGGCGGCAGGCGCGAGCCGGTAGCGCGGCTTGATGAGGAAGGAAGTCTTTCACGATGGCGAATCGAAGCGGAAGCATCTGCGTCTTTACCGGTTCGCGCCATGGCGCCCGCGCGGAGTACGCGGCGCTAGCCCGCCAACTCGGTCGTACGTTGGTCGAGCGCGACTATAGGCTGGTATACGGTGGCGGCAAGGTCGGCTTGATGGCCGTCATCGCCGATGCGGTGCTCGAGCTCGGCGGCCACGTCACCGGCGTGATTCCAGATTCGCTGGTGAGCCACGAGGTTGCCCATCGCGGTCTGTCGGACTTGCGAATCGTGCGGTCGATGCACGAGCGCAAAGCCCTGATGGCGGAGTTGTCGGATGGCTTTATCGCGATGCCGGGCGGCATCGGCACACTGGAAGAGTTTTTCGAGGTGCTTAGCTGGGCCCAACTTGGCATTCACGGCAAACCCTGCGGGCTGTTGAATACCGCCGCCTATTTCAATCCTCTCATCGATTTTCTCGACAAAGCCGTGGACGAGGGATTTCTCAAGCCGAAGCATCGGGCGCTGCTGATCCTGGGAAGCGAACCGGCTGAATTACTGGCGCGCTTCGAGAAGGTTATGGTAACGCGCGGCGATCAGAGATTCGATCGTAGCAAGACCTAGGAGTATTTGTCGCGATGGCCCAGATGGGAGAACCCTCCGCGCCGATAATGTCCAATTGCCTTTGGGTAGCCCCAAACTAAATCTTTAGAGCGGACATCTTGGCGCCGTCAAGCAATATGGATCGCCGCGCCTTCCTCGCAACCCTGGGGTTGAGCGTCGCCACTATGGCCTCTTCCTGCGGTTTCTCGCTAGAAGACGGCCTGTTCAATCCCTGCCTCTCCGACCCGCTGCCCGAGCGCTTGAGGAGCCATAAATTGGTGCGCGCCGCGTGGGACGGGATTCAGCCAAGCAGTTGCTGGGACTGTCATGTCCACCTTGCCGGCGTAGGCGATGGCGATGACGGCGTATGGATTACGCCGCAGATGAAGAGTCTTCTCCATCCATGGCAAAACCTGCAACACCGTTTCTATCTGAACGCCGCCTGTACCGAAACCGAGGGCAGGGTGGATGAAGAGTTTGTGCGGCGTCTCGAGCACTGCCTCGAGGCGTTTCCGTCCGGTGCCAAGATAATGCTCCTGGCATTCGATTTTCACCACGACGTTTCGGGAGCGCGGCGCGACGACTTGAGCGCGTTCCGCATCGCCGATCGATATGCCGCGGAATTGGCGCAACGACGGCCTGACCGCATGGAATGGATTTGTTCGATCCATCCCTATCGTGAAGATGTCCTGGAAGCGCTCGCCTGGGCCGCACAGAGAGGCGCGCGGGCGGTCAAGTGGCTGCCATCGGCCATGGGCATGGATCCGGCGTCGCCGCGCTGTGACGTTTTTTACGATCAGTTAACGCGTTTGAAGCTGCCGCTCCTGACGCATGCGGGCGCCGAGCAGGCGGTGCATGGCGGTAGTATTGGGGAATATAATAACCCGTTGCGTTTGCGGCGTCCTCTTGAACGCGGCGTGCGCGTGATCATGGCCCACTGCGCGTCTCTCGGCGAATACACCGATACCGATCGCGGGGCCGATGGCCCGAAGGTCCCCGCCTTCGCGTTGTTCGCGCGCTTGATGGATGAGCCGCGCTACCAAGGTGAGTTGTACGGTGATATTTCAGCGACGGTTCAATCGAACCGCGTCGGCACGGCGCTGGCGACCTTGCTTGCGCGCAACGATTGGCACCCGCGGTTGATCAATGGCTCTGACTATCCCCTGCCGGGAGTTTTGCCGCTTGTGTCAATGCGGCGATTTGTCGAGCAAGGCTATCTGAAGCAGGCGGAAGCCGGGGTCTTGGCCGAGATTCGCCGTTACAATCCGCTCTTGTTCGACTTTGTCTTGAAGCGCAGCCTGGTCAAAGACGGCGGGAGTTTTGCGCCACAGGTTTTCGAGTCGCGCCGCGCCTTTGTGCAAGAGGCATGAGCGCCGCGCGATGAGCGACAGTTCGTCGGCTCCTCGCGCGGCTTCTTTTCGATCCTAATCTGGAGCGCGAAACCAGCCGCGCATTACTGCACGAAAAGTTTTTTGATCTGTTCGATGACCTCCGGCGGTTGGCTCATGACCTCCTTAGCGACAGCCTGAAGCTCCTCGCCCCGCCTAGGAGTCACTTCAATGCGGAGTTTCTTGGCTTCAGCGAGAAGCTCGGGGTCCTTGGTGGCCTGGTCATAGGCCGCCCGCAGAATATTGACGCGATCCGGTGGGGTTGCCGGAGGAGCCATCAAAGGCCTCGCCCACTCCCCGCCCTGGAGCATCGCTTCGGCGACGCGCCGCTTGGTCGGCGGGGTTTTGTACTCGTCCATCAGCTCATAAACCGTCGGCGCGTCGGCTAAACGTTCATGCCGCTTACGACCGCTCTGGGCGAGAAATCTCACGAATTTGTTTTTGTACCATGTCAAGAAAGGTTCCCGGCTGAAGTACGTCGCGATGGTCAACCCCATGCACGCGACTTCGCCGCGCTCCAACGCGATGGCGATCTCACTGCTGCCCGGGTAACCGGTAACATGGGTGACCTTGGCGTTGACGGTCTCTTCTAAAATCTTTGACATGACATAGTCCGAGCTGCCCACGCCCGTGGAGCCGCACTTCGGACTCTCTTTTGCTTTGATGATATCGCTGATCGACTTGAAAGCCGCATCGGCGCGGCCGAACATCATCATATCGTCGTTCTCCAAAGAGCCGATCCATTGAAGTTTCGCCAGGTCGAATTGGACCTCCTTCTGCCCGGAGAGCTGGGTCAAATAGACGTTGTTGTGTGGCGCGAGCAGGATCAAGCCGTCCGGCTTTGCCACGCGCCAGACGTAGTTCGATGCGGTGACCGAGCCTGCGCCGGTCATATTCTGCACCAGGATATCCGGATTTCCGGGTATGTATTTGCCCATATAACGCGCCAGCATCCGCGCGGCGCGGTCGTAGCCTCCGCCGGTGCTCAATCCGACGATAATCCGTATCTGTTTGCCCTTGAAAAACGATTCCTGTGCCGGCGCCGGTCCGCGCCCCATCAACAGCAGTACGAAAGTAACGACGATTACAAATATGGCGTTTTGTTTCTTCATAGGGGTCCTCCACGGAAGTTTTTACAAGCCATCGGCCACGAGGTACCAAGATGGTAAACTTCTTGCTTCGCTTTTCAATAGGCAAGGGTATTTTGTTTATCTGCGCCGTCTGGCGCGGTCCTCCGAAACTTAGAATTCCTAGTGTATGCAGCGCTCGCGCCGGGTGGTTGTCGGCCGCTGAATTTTGCGCCATAAGAGTTTTATCAAAGAGGTTGAGTCTGACAGCGGATTGCATCGATGGAGCGCGCCGTGACACATCGCTGATCGTCGTTGCAAACAACCGCTGTGAGCGCAAGATAGCGACGCGCTCTTCAGGCCGTTGTCGAATAATTTACAACTTGACCGAACGAGTTTACGAGCATCAGCTTGGAAAGGATACATTATGAAAAGAATTGTTCTCTGTTTCGACGGAACGTGGAACAAACCTGCGGATGAAAACCTGAGCGCCGACGAGCAGGTCGAAACCAACGTCTGCAGGTTCTACAAGTCCGTCAAGGACGCGGGGGCCGACGGCGCGCGGCAAGTCAAATGGTACGACGAGGGTGTCGGCACCCGATGGTACGCCCGATTCATCGGTGGCGCCATCGGCATCGGCCTGGAAAAGAATATTCTAGAGGGATATAGGTTTTTGGCCAAAGAGTACCAGGACGGCGATGAGGTTTACGTTCTGGGTTTTAGCCGCGGCGCCTATACCGCCAGAAGCCTGGTAGGACTGATCCGAAACTGCGGTCTTGTCGAAAACAAGAGGCTGGTGCTGCGAATCCCCATGGCTTACGGAATCTATCGCACGCGCGATGACGGCCCCGATTCGCCCACGGCGCTGCAGTTCAAAGCCAGGTTCTCGCGCGACATCAAAATCAAGTTTCTTGGCGTGTGGGATACGGTAGGGGCGCTCGGCGTGCCGCTCGATCTGCTCCAGAGCTTTAACATGCAATTTTACGAATTTCACGATACCAGGCTCAGCAAGATCGTTGAGAGTGCCTATCATGCCATTGCGCTTGATGAGCATCGCGGCGACTATGACGTCTGTCTTTGGAATCCCGAGAATCAACCCGACCCGAGTCTCGAACAGCGGTGGTTTTTGGGCGCGCACTGCGATGTCGGCGGCGGTTATCAAGACCGCCGTCTATCCGACCTCGCGCTGCGCTGGATGCAGGACAAGGCCGGCGTTGCCGAACTCGCCGTCGACCCTGTCCATGTAATCGACGACAACTTCCGCGGCGCCTCTACGGATTCCTATTCGGAATTTCTCAAAGGCGTCTACGCCAAACGAAACCCTCGGCACTATCGCACGATCGCGACAACGCCATTCGGCAACGAGTGCATCGACGAATCCGTGCAGCGGCGTCGGCGGGAGGATCGCGAGTATGAGCCGCAGAACAATGGCTTGCCGCCTCTGGTGTGATTCCGCAGATGCGGTTCACCCTCATTCTAAAAACAGGAGGCGTTCATGGCTGCGGCTCAAGTAGCCCCGTACGGTTCATGGAAATCGCCCATCACTGCTGAGTTCGTCGCCGGCGACGAGCTTGGCCTCGAACAGGTAAGGCTCGACGGAGACGACGTGTACTGGATCGAGCGGCGGCCTCGGGAAGGCGGCAGAAAAGTCATCGTTCGTTATTGCGCCGACGGCGAGGTCGTGGACGTTACGCCTGCGCCATTCAATGCGCGGACGCGAGTGCACGAATATGGCGGCGGGGATTTCACGGTTTCCGGCGGGACCGTTATTTTCTCCAACTTCGCGGACCAGCGCCTTTACATCCAGCGCCCAGGCTTCGATCCGGTGCCTTTGACACCGGCGGGAGATCTGCGGTTTGCCGACGGTCAGATCGATCGTAGCAGGAATGTTTTGGTTTGTGTGCGCGAGGATCATCGAGGGCAGGGTGAACCGATCAATGCCCTGGTAAGCCTCAGGCTCGATCAACAAGGCGAGGGCAGAGTGCTGGCTGCGCGAAAGGATTTTTACGCCTCGCCGCGCCTGAGTCCTGACGGCTTTCGACTGGCGTGGTTGACCTGGAACCATCCCAATATGCCGTGGGACGGCAGCGAGCTCTGGGTCAGCAGGTTTACTGAAGACGGTAATCTCATCGAGTCAGAACGAATCGCGGGCGGAATCGACGAGTCCATCGTCCAGCCGGAGTGGTCGCCCGGCGGCACGCTCTATTTTGTTTCCGATCGGACTGGTTGGTGGAATCTCTACTGTTTAAGGGACGGACGAGTGCAAGCGGTTTGTCCGATGAACGCCGAATTCGGCGAGCCCCTTTGGGTGTTCGGAGGCTCGCTGTATGGGTTTGACTCTGAACGGCGGATCGTTTGCAGCTATCTGCAGGACGGCCGCTCATATTTTGCCGATATCGACAGCGGCACGGGCAATCTCAGTGTAATTCAAACACCCTATTCAGCGATTTCGCGGATTCAAATCGGCGGCGGTCGGGCCGTGCTTATCGCCGCATCGGCAACCGAGCCGACGCGTGTTGTTGCGCTGAATTTGGCGACTCGCGCTCTGGCGGTATTGCGTCGCTCCAGAAGTGTCGATGCAGATCCCGATTACCTCTCTGTGCCGCGATCTGTCGATTTTCCCACCGGCGCGGGTCACACTGCTCACGGATTTTTTTATGCGCCATGGAATCGAGATTTTGCCGGTATCGAGAATGAGAAGCCGCCGCTCTTGGTGATGAGCCATGGCGGGCCCACCTCGGCCACTTCGATGTCGCTGCGCTATGCAATCCAATATTGGACCAGCCGGGGTATTGCTGTTCTGGACGTCAACTATCGCGGCAGCTCGGGCTACGGCAGAGCCTATCGGGAACGGCTCAAAGGAAGGTGGGGAATTGCCGATGTCGAAGATTGCGTGAACGGCGCCCTGTATCTCGCCGGGAGCGGCCAGGTTGCCGGCAACCGGTTGGCGATTCGAGGAGGCAGTGCTGGAGGTTACACGACGTTATGTGCGCTGACTTTTAGCCGGGCTTTCAAAACCGGCGCAAGCCACTACGGCATCAGCGACTTGGAGGCGCTGGCAAGGGACACCCACAAATTCGAATCGCGCTATCTCGACAGCCTGATCGGCCCCTATCCAGAGCGGCGCGACCTTTATATCGAGCGCTCGCCGATTCACTTCACCGAGCGCCTGGCCTCGCCGATGATTCTGCTTCAGGGCTTGGAGGACAAGGTTGTGCCGCCGTCACAGGCTGAAAAGATGTTTCATGCGGTGCGAGCGAAGGGGCTGCCGGTGGCGTACGTCACATTTCCCGGCGAGCAGCATGGCTTTCGCAAAGCGGAGAATATCAAACGCGCGCTCGAGGCGGAGTTATACTTTTATTCGAAAGTTTTTGGCTTTGAGCTGGCCGAAACCGTGGAGCCGGTGCAGATCGAAAATCTCTAGCCGGTAGCGTTCATGTGAGTGCGCTATTCGGGCTCGCCGTTGACCGCCGCTTTGAGGCGGCGCCGGCGTACCGCGTCGGCGAGCGCTTCGATCACGTCACGGGTGTCTTCCCAGCCGACACAGGCGTCGGTGATGCTCAGCCCATAGATGAGCGGCTTGCCCGGCATCAGATCCTGCCTGCCGGCTTTGAGGTGGCTCTCGATCATGATGCCGAAGATGCGTGCGTCGCCATCGGCGATTTGCGCCGCGACCTGCTGCCCCACCTCGACTTGCTTTTGCGGTTCTTTGCCGCTGTTGCCGTGGCTGCAGTCGATCATGATCCGCGCCGGAACTCCGGCTTCAGCCATGCTCTTGGCCGCCGCCGCGACGTTCTCCGAGTCGTAGTTGGGATTTTTCCCGCCGCGCAAAATCAGGTGACAATCTTCGTTGCCGGTGGTGGACACAATGGCCGAATGGCCGTCCTTGGTGACCGACAGGAAATGGTGCGGCGCCTGCGCCGCGCGGATGGCGTCGATGGCGATGCGCACATTGCCATCGGTGCCGTTTTTGAATCCCACCGGACACGACAATCCGGAAGCAAGCTCGCGGTGAACCTGACTCTCGGTCGTTCGCGCGCCGATGGCGCCCCACGATACGAGATCGGCAACGTACTGGGGCGTGATCATATCGAGGAATTCACAGCCGGCGGGAACGGCCATTTCATTGATATCGAGCAGCAGCTGGCGTCCAATGCGCAAGCCATCGTTGATGCGAAAGCTGCCGTCGAGATTGGGATCGTTGATCAGCCCTTTCCAGCCGACGGTCGTGCGCGGCTTTTCAAAATAAACGCGCATTACGAGCAGAAGATCATCGGCGAGCCGCTCCTTCAGCTCCTTAAGCCTGCCGGCGTATTCCTTTGCGGCCTTTACATCGTGGATCGAGCAGGGTCCCATCAGGACCAGGAGGCGGTCGTCGGCGCCGTGGAGAATGCGATGGATGGCCTGGCGCGTCTGATAAACAGTTTCGGCGGCCTTGCGCGAGATCGCAATATCGCGCAGCACCTGTGACGGCGGCAATAGTTCCTTGATTTCCTTGATTCGCAGGTCGTCTGTTCTGTATTCCATGTGAGTTTCGGACGGTGAAAGAACTTTATGATAAACCAAATCGAGCGAAAATCCAGCCGACCAGCAGCCGCGGCGCCTTCAGAAATTGCAACGGGCGGTGCCGTGACCGAAGCAATCATCCGCGCCGGGCAGGGTTGAGCCGCTATCCAACGCAGCGAAGCTCGAATTTTCAAAGGGCGTGAGAGGACGAATCGCGGCTCGCTACAGTTTTATGCCGGCCTTGAACGCGGAACTTTGAGAAACCGCGCCGGCGAAAACTTATCTTAGGCTTCGAGCAGCTTCCTTGCTCTGCTTCGGCAGAGTTTCCCGCCCGATAAACGCCAACAATACCGCGGATAATATGATCAGCGGAGCATAGGTTAGAAACGGCACGCCCGGGTTGAAAGTGTCGGCGAGAAAGCCCCCCAGCAGAGGCGCGCCGACACCGCCGATTTCCGCCACGGTACGCCGGGCGGCTTGCAAGCGTCCGCGTGCGCTTGTCGGTACGACGTCGAAAGTCGATGTCGCCAGTGATCCGAGCGACAGGCCGTTGGCGATGCCGAGGAAGAAAAGCAACAGAGACAATTGCAAAAAATTATCCGCGAACGGTATCAACAGAAATGCCAGCGCTGGAATTCCCGTGCTCGGCACGGTTGCCCACTTGCGTCCGACTTTGTCGATGACAAAACCGGCCGGCAGGATCATCAGGAAAGCCGCCACTCCCGAAATCGTGAACAGCACGCCAATTTCTTTCGGCGACAGTCCCAACTCCGTGGTCGCGAATAGGGGCAAGATGCTCTGGGTTGTGACCCGGTGCATGAAGCTGGTCAATGTGGCGAAAACCAGCACAATATAAGTTGAGCGTAGTTTGGGCTCGATCTGCTCGAAGAGTTTAATCAACCCTTGCAGGCGTTGCCGCCAGGCGTCGAGATGCCACCCGCTTACCGCCGGACCGCCTGGGGGGCCGAACGACGGTCTTGAGTTTTCAACCGATACGCCGAGCAGGACCGACAGCGCCGCGCAGCCAGCGTAGGCGATGAATGCGCCTCTGAAGCCGCCCATTTCGGTCAGGAAGCCGCCGGCCAGCGGGCCCAAAGCCAGTCCGAGATAGTTGATACCGTGAAAGCCGCTGAGGACCCGGCCGCGCTGATCGGCTCGAACCAGGTCGATGCCGGCCACTTCGCGCGCAATGACCCACACGCTTTCAGCGATGCCGAGGATAAAAACCAGAAGGAGAATCATGCTGAACCAGGGCATGAGAGCGGCTAGCAGCGCCATGGCAAAGGCCAGAGCCGGCCCTGCGATTAACGCGGCGCGGGTGCCGAGACGATCGAGGACGACGCCGCTGATCGGCATGCCGGCAAGCCGGCCGAAGGCCAAGGCGGTGACGAGTTGCGCCGCCGTCCCCGGAGTAATTTCGAAATGAACGGCCATGACCGGGATGCCCGGCAGAAACATCGACCACATTCCGGAGAGAAGGGTGCTGGTGTAGAGCTTGGTGAGGCCGGAGGCCGTGGGTGTGAGTTTGAACCAAGATGCCATTGATGTGTGCTCTGATCGGCGCAGCAATCTGAAACTAACGCCTGGCCGTTTTAAGTCGCTAAGGTGTACGCGCGGGCCTTTGTCGATCGAACCAAAGATTCGTATCACATTCTCAAGACGGTTTCTCTCGGTCTTTTCAGATCGGCGCAAGCGGTCGCACAATAAACGAATTGATCGAAAGACGTTCAATGGTTCAAGGCTTCAAAAGTTCAAAGTCAGAGGCGGATCTGACCTTGACCTTTGAAGAGCGACCGAAGGCGAGCGCTTGAACATTGAAACAAAGAGCGAAAAATAGGAGGCACGAGGATGCCGGCGTTTTCCAGGCAAAAGAATCTGGCGCGGCAGTTACGCGATGTTGTGTTGCATTGACGATCAGAACTCCGCATTTCCGGGCGTGCGTGGGAAGGGGATGACGTCGCGGATGTTTTTCAATCCGGTCAAATACATCATGATGCGCTCCAGCCCCAGGCCGAAACCGGAATGGGGCGCGGAGCCGAACTTGCGCAGATCGAGGTACCACCAATAGGCTTTTTCGTCCAGCCCGCCGGCGCGCAGCCGCTCCAACAGGACATCATGCCGATCTTCGCGTTGGCTGCCGCCGATGATCTCGCCGACGCGCGGAACCAGCACGTCCATGGCGCGCACGGTGCGATTGTCGTCGTTGACGCGCATGTAAAAAGGTTTGATGTGCTTCGGGTAGTCGGTGACGATCACCG
The DNA here is from genome assembly GCA_964482425.1 of uncultured Syntrophobacteraceae bacterium. Classification (GTDB taxonomy): domain Bacteria; phylum Desulfobacterota; class Binatia; order UBA9968; family UBA9968; genus WHTF01. The sequence continues at coordinate 13,579 of CAYZXN010000341.1, forward strand.
GTTTTTTGAAAATCTCCTCTGACAGAAAACGCTCGTGCTCGGTTTGCAAATCGCTTCCCCAGTCCACCGGAAACTCCCAGGCCCTGCCGGATTTCTTGAGCTCGCCAATGGCGTCGGTGTAAGTGATATGGCCGAAATCGGACTCTGCCACGTGCTCCAAGGTCGCGAGAACGCTCTTTTCGATACGTTCGGTGAAAAATTCCAGGTCTTCGCGGCAATGGTCAAGGACATAGCGAATGATGTATTTCAAAAATTCTTCGGCCAGACCCATGTTGTCCGGGAGCTCGTAGAAAGCCATCTCAGGCTCAATCATCCAGAACTCCGCCAGATGGCGCGGCGTGTTGCTGTTCTCGGCGCGGAACGTAGGGCCGAAGGTATAAACTCTGGAGAAGGCCAGAGCGAAGGTTTCCGCTTCGAGTTGACCGCTGACGGTGAGATAGGCGGGCTTGCCGAAGAAGTCCTGCTGCCAATCGATTTGGCCCTCGGCCGTGCGCGGCGGCGTAATCATGTTCAGCGAGGTCACATTGAACATCTGTCCGGCGCCTTCGCAATCCGACGTTGTTATGATCGGCGTCTGGACATAGATGAAATCTCTTTCTTGAAAAAACGTGTGAATCGCATGAGTGAGTGCGTTGCGCACGCGAAAAGCCGCTCCAAAGGTGTTACTGCGCACGCGCAGGTGTGAAATCTCGCGCAGAAACTCCAGAGTATGTCCTTTTTTCTGCAACGGATAGGTTGCCGGGTCGGCGCTGCCGTAAACATGAATTCGTGCAACTTTGAGCTCAATGGCCTGGCCTTTGGCCGGCGACTGCACCAAAGTGCCAGTAGCCGCGATGCTGCTGCCGGTGGTGACTTGTCTCAGTATCTCGTCGGGAACCGCGCCGCTGTCGACCACCAGCTGCATGCTGTTGAACCGCGAGCCGTCGTTGAGCTCGATGAACGTAACGCCTTTGGAATCACGGCGGGAGCGCACCCAGCCGCGCAGTGTAAGCGACGTGCCTACCGGCAGGGTAAAGGCGTGTCTGACGCTGGGTGCTTGTTGATCCATACTCGGGAAGTATCGAGGTTTGGCTTGGAATGTCAACCGCGGATGCAAGTGCATGATCCCCAAGATCAAGGGCGCTCGCTCGAAAAGCACCGACGGAGCAGCATCGTTCAGGCTGTGCGCTTTGTCTCGATCAAACGA
>CAYZXN010000342.1:0-5847 GCA_964482425.1 uncultured Syntrophobacteraceae bacterium
CAGCAGCCTTAAGCGTCTCCTTGGCCTTGATGGCTTCATAGTGGCCGCCGGTCAAAGTGATGTCGCCCTCTTCCATAAGATTCTTCATGCGAAACTCGTAGGGATCCATACCGAGCTTGCGGGCAACGCAATCGATGTGCGATTCCGCGGCGAAAAAACCTTGCGGCTCTCCCGGAGCGCGCATTTGACCGCCGGGAAGATTGTTGGTGTAAACACGCGAGACCGAAATGCGCGCGTGCTCGGCGCGATAACAGCCGCCGGCGTGCGCGATCCCGCCGACGACCGCGCCGGGCCTGAATCCGCCGTAGGCTCCGGCGTCGAGATAGGCATCCATTTGATGGGCGACAATCGTCCCGTCGCGGTTAACGCCGGTTTTCAATTTTATGATTGCCGCATGGCGCGGTGCGCCGGCAAAAAACTCTTCGCGGTACTCCATCACCATCTTGACCGGACAGCCGCTGCGCGCGGCGAGCATATAGCAGATCGGCTCGTCGATCGGCGCGCCCTTGCCGCCGAAGTCGCCGCCGATGGAGACCGGGTTCACACGGATCTTTTCCTTCGCAATGGCGAACGCCTGCGCCATGCTCTGTTTGAGGCCATGCGGCACCTTGTTCGGCGACCACATCTGTACGCGCTCCTGATCGTCGATCCATACCAGGCAACAGTGGGGCTCGATAAACGATTGATGCACGCGCGGCACAGTGAACGTATTGTCAACGATCAAATCAGCTTGTGCGAATCCGGCTTCGACATCGCCGCGGGTAAACACATCGTGCACAAAGCGATTGGTCGGGTGATCCAACGGTTTGGGGAGTCCCTGGTAACTGGCCACGTCCGGATGGACGATCGGGGCGCCTTCCTGCAAGGCCGATTCAGGATCGAAGACCGTTGGAAGCTCTTCGTATTCGACTTCGATAAGGTCCAAAGCGCTCTCAGCCTGCTCCAGGGTCTCCGCCGCCACGGCCGCGACGCGCTCGCCCATGAAACGAACACGCTCTTGAGCGAGAATAGAAATATCCCGGTAGCGTCTTCCGTAAAGGATGCCGCGAACATCGTTTCCCGTCAGTACCGCGCCCACGCCAGGCGCCTTTTCGGCGCGCGACACATCGATACTCTTGATGCGCGCATGGGAGTAGGGGCTGCGCAGCGTCTTTGCCCAAAGCGTGCCGGGCAACAGCACGTCCGCAGTGTAACGCGCTTCACCCGTCACTTTTCCGGTGTTATCGGTTCTTGGTATCGATCGACCAATGACTTGATAGCTCACGAGAGACCCTCCTCACGAATGATAAGTGGTCGAGTAATCTATGTTCCACTGCATTATTTCATCATCCCAATACTCCGCCTATTTCCTCTCTTATAATCCTTCGCCGCTCCAGGATGAAGAACAGTGAGCTGGGAACGTTTTAGACCTTGGCACGACTGGAACCAGTTGATAAGAATCAAGGTATGCATCTCCCCGTAAACCCGCCGGTTCCGCCGATGCTCGCCAAGCGCGTCGGCCAATTCCCGGTAGGCGGAACATGGATCTTCGAACCGAAATGGGATGGCTTTCGCGCCCTGGTGTTTCGCGACCACGACGAGATCCTGATCCAGAGTCGCGACGAAAAATCGCTGAACCGCTACTTTCCGGAGCTGTTGGATCCACTCCGCTCGAAGTTGCCGGCCCGCTGCGTGCTTGACGGCGAAATCGTCGTCGCAAACAGTGGCGCGCTCGACTTCGACGCCCTGCAGCTGCGTATTCATCCCGCTCAGTCGCGAGTGAAGCTTCTTTCACAGGAGATACCAACATCGATCGTCTTCTTCGATCTTCTCAGCGAGGGAGACCGAGATCTGCGCGGCATGGTCTTCCAGGATCGTCGACGAATCCTGGAATCGCTGCTTTCATCCGCAGCGCCGCCCCTACACCTGACACCGGCAACCAGCGAACCAAGCATAGCGGTGGACTGGTTTCGCCGCTTCGAAGGCGCCGGTCTCGACGGCGTGATGGCGAAGCCGGCTTCGGGAACCTACGAACCCAATAAGCGTGTGATGCTCAAGATCAAGCACGAGCGCGAGTGTGATTGCGTCGTTGCCGGATTTCGCTGGCACAAGAAAGGTGAGCGCACGGCTGTCGGCTCGCTCCTGCTCGGCCTGTTCGACGGCTCGGGCGCGCTGCAGCATGTTGGCGTCTGCGCAAGCTTCACGGACAAGAAGCGGCGCGAGCTCGTGGAGTTCCTCGCTCCGTACCGCAAGAATGCGCTGGCCAAGCACCCTTGGAAAGATTGGGCCGAACAGGCGCCGGCGGGCAGCGAAGCCGAGCATCGCATGCCCGGCGGCCAGAGCCGCTGGAGCGGGGGCAAGGACTTGTCCTGGGAGCCGCTCCAGCCGGAATTGGTCGTCGAAGTCGCTTACGACCACATGCAGGGCAACCGCTTCCGCCACACAGCGCAGTTTCGCAGGTGGCGCACCGACAAGAAGCCGAGCGACTGCACGTACGATCAGCTCGAAGTCGTTGCACCAGAAGAGCTGGCGGTGATTTTCGCAGCGGGTCGGTAAATTTCGCGAAGGCGAACCGTTCCATGTTCAACGTCCGCCGATTCCCCTCAACCTTGAACTTTGAACTTTTGAACCTTGAACTCTTACCTTCGGCTGCGCCATTCGCGTGTGGGATCGTCATCAGGGTCGGGAATTTCTTGCGGCGGCCGCAAACCTTCCGGCACATTTCTGAGGTTCACCCGGATGCGCGTCCAGGTTGACGACTTGCCGCGCATGGAGTCAATCAGCACGTCGTCCGCGGCGAGAAGCGCGGCCACTTCGGACTGTTTACTCTTCCACCTCTCGAGACCGGCGACGGCCGCTTCCCTGCTCGGAGAGTTCGCGACCACCAGCAGCGGCGCCTTAGTCCGTGGCTTCTTGGCGGTAGGATTCTTCACCGCCGCACGGGCGCGCGAAGGCTGCACACGTGGTGCTTCGCCCTCCATCTTACGAAAGTGTGGCGGCCAAGGTGCGTCGCCGAGACCCGCCGACTCGTCCTTCGCTGCGAGCTCCAGAAGCTTTTCAAGCGAACCTGGCGCCGTGTCGATGTCTGCGTGCGGATCGCCCAACTGCGCAAAGCGTTTGGGAACCGTGACCACGGTGAAGTCGGCGGGGTTGCAGTCGGGGACCTCATGCCAGTAAAGCGGCGTGGACACACGGGCGTCGGGAAGCGGGCGCACGGAATAGGCGGAACAGGTCGTGCGGTCTTTGGCGTTCTGGTTGTAGTCGAGGAACACGCCGTGACGCTCCTCCTTCCACCACTTAGAGCTGGCCAGGGCCGGTGCACGCCGCTCGACGGCGCGGGATAACGCCAGCGCGGCGCGGCGCACCTCGACAAACGTCCAGCGCGGCTCGAGCCGTACGTTCACGTGCATTCCGCGTGAGCCGCTCGTCTTGGGCCAGCCGTGAAGCCCCATCTCATCGAGAAACGATTTCACCTCGAGAGCGACACGGCGCACGTCCTCCCAGCCGACGCCGGGAACTGGATCGAGATCGACGCGCAACTCATCCGGATGTTCGAGGTCGCCCGAGCGCACGGGGTGTGGATGCAGCTCGATGCAGCCCAGGTTAACGATCCACGCGAGCCCCGCTGCGTCATCGACGACGATCTCTTCGGCTTTGCGGCCCGATGGAAATGACAAGGTAACGGTGCGCAACCACGGCGGCCGTTGGGCGGGAGCGCGTTTCTGATAGAACGCCTCGCCTTCGGCGCCGTCAACGAAGCGCTTGAGAACCAGCGGGCGATCCCGGATTCCAGCGAGAGCACCGGGCGCAACCGACAGATAGTAGCGCACGAGATCGAGTTTCGAGAGTTTGGTCTGCTTGGAAAAATACGGTTTGTCCGGGTTAGTGACGCGGACCTCGCGCCCCTCGATCGACAGAACCTCGGCGGTATCATGTTTCATGACTGTATACGGCTAACGCTCAGCCTTATCTTTACAGAGTAGTACACTCCTGTTTATAGCTTAACAATTCCGCTTGATGGATCTAGTTCTCTCATGTCCGGTCGATGTGCGTTCCATTCGCGACCAATCTCTCCGAAACCCTCTTCCTACACGGTGCCGGAGGAGGTGGGCGGGTCCGCCGGTTTTACATAGCTTGCCATCATTGACGGGAACTGTGCTATGGAGGTGGGACAAAGAGGTGAATCATGGGTGCCACTGAGAAAATTGCCAGCTTCATAGTAAACACCAGCTACGACGACATACCGGGCGACGCCGTGGAGAAAGCCAAGCGCACGGCCCTGGACTGCCTGGGAGCCGCCCTGGCCGGCGTTGCCGAGCCGGTCAGTCAAACCATCACAGGTTACGTGACCAAGCTCGGCGGGCCGCCCCGGGCATCCGTATTCGGCGCCGGCCTCAAAGTTTCGGTTCCAGACGCTGCGCTAGCCAACGGCTGCATCGCCCACGCCCTGGACTACGATGACTGTGGCGTGAAGATCGGCCATCCCAGTGTCTTGGTTCTCCCCGCCGTACTGAGCCTCGGCGAGTACCTGGGCGCTTCGGGCCAGGATACACTCACTGCCTACATCCTGGGACTGGAGGTCGAGGGCAAGATGGCGCTTGACGCTGACTTCAAGCTCATGCAGAGCCGCCTGAACCACCAGAGCTGGTATGGTTCCATAGGCGCGGCTGCCGCGTGCGCCAAGCTCCTCGAACTGGATGTAGCGAAGACTAGAATCGCATTGGGCATCGCCGCCAACTATGCCTGCGGACTGGCGGTCAACCACGGTAGCATGGCCGGTGCTATGGCGGCGGGCAACGCCTGCCGCAATGGCGTGATCGCCGCACTCATGGCCGATGCGGGAATCACGGCGAACCCTGACATCATCGAGGCGAAGAACGGCTTCTACGACACCCTGGTGGGCGCGGGCCACTATGACGCGGAACGCATGGCGCAAGGTCTGGGCAAGCCCTTTTACATCGAGTCTCCGGGCATCGGTCTAAAGAAATACCCAAGCTGCTATCACACTCACCGGGCGTTGGACGGCGTATTCCAGTTATTGAAAAAGCATCGCGTTAGGCACAAGGACATCGTCGAAGTCGATGTTGGCACATCGGAGCGGGCCATGCGTGTGCTCGCCTTCTCCGAGCCCGAAACGCCCTACCAGGCCAAGTTCAGCATGCCGCACTGTATCGCCGCGGCAGTCGTCGACGGCCAGGTGGCGCTCGACACTTTTACGTCCGGGAAGATGGCAGATCGCGATGTCGTCGAGACCAGAAAGAAGGTTCACCTCTCCTTTCCCGACCTGCCCATCTGGCCCGGCCTGGCAGACGTCGGCCCCGATACCGAGTTCGTCGGTAATCCGGTGACGATCCGCACGACCGATGGGCGAAGCTACAATGCACGGGTGGACATACCTCGCGGCGACCCTGCTCTGCCGCTGACCGACGATGAACTATTGGTCAAGTACCGCGACTGCAGCAGCAGTCAGCTAAGCCCCGATGAGATAGAGCGGAGTGTAGATTTGGTTCTGGGACTCGAGAAATCGGCCGACATCGGGACGCTGATCGCTAATCTCCGATCGTCCTCGGCATCGTAGACAAAGGGTTGAGAACCGGACGACAAGTCTAATCGGCCGATTTCTTGGGCGGGTACGGCAGATCGCGATTAGCGTCCTTCACAGGAGGCGGGACGTCTCCCGATGAGCCGTCGAAGTCGGCTTCGCCGGAAGAATGGTGAATGACCGACCCCTCACCCGATTTCGGACCGCGTTCTTCTCCCGAACTGCGCCCCACACCGCCGAAAACACGCGTGAGCGAATCCCATATAGAGCTGAATATCGCCATAATAATCCTTTCGCCAGCCGAACTCGATGGCAGAAGGCCGCGA
>CAYZXN010000343.1:0-11749 GCA_964482425.1 uncultured Syntrophobacteraceae bacterium
CTCACCGTCGTTGCTCACTCCTGACTGTGCGCAATTTTTATCGGATTAGGGTTAACTGCGTCACTGCGCAAGACATTAACATCATCAGGGATTTCGCTCGGATCTTGGCAACACGAGCAGCGTTGTGTTAACCGTGATGCATTGAGATCTTGAAGAAGAAGTGCAGCGCTTCGCTGGCTGCAGATGGAGGATCGATCCATGAAGTCACGTGCCGCCATCGCTTGGGAAGCCGGCAAGCCTCTGGTCATTGAAGAAGTCGAGGTGGACGGACCGAGAAGCGGCGAAGTCTTGCTCCAGGTTAAGGCCACCGGAGTCTGCCATACCGACGCCTACACCTTGTCCGGCAAGGATCCGGAAGGACTATTCCCGGCCATCCTGGGACACGAGGGAGGCGCCATAGTAGTCGACGTCGGTGCGGGCGTCGACAGCGTCAAAGCCGGCGATCACGTGATTCCATTGTACATTCCGGAATGCGGCCAGTGTAAATTCTGCACTTCGGGCCGCACCAACCTTTGCGGCGCTATCCGCGCCACGCAGGCTCAAGGCGTTATGCCGGACGGCACCTCACGATTTCGCGCAAAGGGGAAGACGGTCTACCATTACATGGGAACATCGACGTTTTCCGAATACACGGTGTTGCCGGAAATCGCCGTTGCCAAAATCAATCCCGCCGCGCCGCTCGATAAAGTTTGCCTCTTGGGGTGCGGCATCACTACAGGGATCGGCGCAGTGTTAAACACCGCCAAGGTAAGACCGGGCTCCACGGCTGTCGTCTTCGGTCTCGGCGGTATCGGCCTCAGCGTCATTCAGGGATTGGTGATGGCGAAAGCGGCACGGATCATCGCCGTCGATACCAATCACCACAAGTTCGAGATGGCCAGGAATCTGGGGGCGACGGACTTCGTCAGTCCCCAACAGAACGGCAGACCTGTTCAAGAGGTCATTATCGAGATGACCGACGGCGGCGTCGACTACTCATTCGAGTGTATCGGTAATGTCGATACCATGCGCGCGGCGCTGGAGTGTTGCCACAAAGGCTGGGGAGAATCGGTGATCATCGGTGTCGCGGCGGCCGGCCAGGAGATCAGCACGCGACCGTTCCAGCTGGTTACCGGCAGAGTTTGGCGCGGCACGGCTTTCGGCGGCGTCAGAGGACGCTCCCAATTGCCGGGCTATGTCGATCGGTACTTGCAGGGTGAGATCAAGGTTGACCCGATGATTACCCATAAGCTTCCATTGGAGAAAATCAACCAAGCCTTCGACCTGATGCACCAGGGAAAGAGCATTCGTTCGGTCATAGAGTTCTAAACTGGCGGGATGGAAGGCGTGGAATGGTGGTGTGGCGAGGCCGGCACTGCCCTGAACATCGATCATCTCGTATCCTCCCGATACGTCGACAAATTCGCCGCTTCGCCACGGCAAGCGGCTTGCAGTTTCGGCGATTTCTTTCTATAAGATAGCCCCAGTACCTATCCGCATTAATCAAGACAATTGAAAGAAGTTGGGAAAGGAACCGCGATGAATATGAAAATAAAATTGCGCGTCAACGGGAAAAAACATGAGCTTGAGGTTCCGACCAATCGGTTATTGATCGATTGCCTGCGTTATGACCTGGGGTTGACCGGCACAAAGGAAGGTTGCAGCGTCGGTGTTTGCGGCGCCTGCACAGTCCTGATGGACGGCGAGATGATCAGCTCGTGCTTGGCATTAGCGGTTATGGCCGATGGACACGAGATCACGACCGTAGAGGGTCTGGCTAAAAACGGCGAACTGCATCCGGTTCAGAAAAGTTTTATTCAATACGGCGGTTTTCAATGCGGCATTTGCACTCCAGGTCAGGTCGTAGCTGCCAAGGCGCTGCTCGACGAGAACCCCAAGCCAAGCGAAGAAGAAATAAAGGATTGGATGATGGGCAATCTATGCCGCTGCACCGGCTACTACAAAATTATCGAATCCATCCAGAAGGCGCATCAATTCGCGAAATAAGGACACCGTCATGATACCTTTTGAATATCGTACACCCAAGAACCTCAAAGAAGTTCATGCCACCTTAAAGGAGTTCGGCTCGGACGCGAAACTGATGGCCGGCGGCACTTCGCTTATAATTATGATGAAGCAGCGCCTGGTCAGACCCAGCTGTCTGGTCAGCTTACGTTCGGTACGCGGATTGGACAGTATCGAGATCAAGGACGGCGGAGTCCGCATCGGCGGGTTAGCCACGCATCGGCAAGTGGAATCCTCGCCGTTGTTGCGTCGCCGCCTGCCGCTGCTGACGGAAACGTATCACCACGTGGCGACGATTCGCGTGCGTAACATGGCGACCGTTGGCGGCGGCTTGGCGCACGCTGATCCGAATCAGGATCCGCCACCGAGCTTGATTGCGCTGGGAGCGACGGTAAAGGCGACATCCGCCGACGGCAGCCGTGTGATTCCTCTGGACGACTTTTTCACGGATTACTACGAAACGGTTCTGAAGCCCGATGAGATAGTCACCGAAATTTTCGTTCCTAAAATGTCGGCCAACAGTGCCGGGGCTTATTTAAAATTCTTACCGCGGACCGCCGATGACTATGCCACGGTATCGGCTGCCGCGGTACTGACCCTGGACAAGACGCATAAAACCATTACTGACGTGCGCATCGCTTTAGGAAGTGTAGGAGTAACTCCGATCAGAGCCACGGCAGCGGAAGCCCTCTTGCGCGGCCAACCGGTAAAAACGGAGGCTTTTGCGGAGGCCGGGGAAAAAGCCAAAGAAGCGGTCGATCCAGTCAGCGATTTCCGCGGCTCGGCCGCGTACAAGAAAGAGATGGCGGGCGTCTTCGTTCGCCGTGCCCTGGAGAAAGCGTGGGCCAACATACGCCAGCAAGCCCGAGCTAAGGCAACTCCGAAGGTGGCCAAAAAAGCGGCTAAGAAAGGGAAAAAACGTTGAAGTTCAATCAGACCGCGCAAATACCGGTTGCTCGTGAGCCGCTATGGGAGTTTCTCATGGATGTGCCCAAAGTGGCAAAGTCACTTCCCGGGGTCGAGTCTGTCAAGAAGATCGACGACACCACCTATGAAGGAGCTCTGTCGGTTCGAGTGGGACCTATCAAACTGAACCTGCAAGGCAAAATCATCGTCGAGGAACAAAATAAGGAGAACTGGCGTGCGACGCTGCGGGCCGAGGCCAAGGATCGCATGGCCGCCGGCGCGGTCAACGGCAAAACCAACATGATACTGAAAGAGCTCGGCGCCGATCAGACCGAGCTCTTGGTCGAGACCGACGTGAACATTCTCGGAAAAATCGGCGAATTTGGCCAGCCGATCATTCGCAAGAAAGCCGACTCAATGCTCAAAGAGTTCGTGGAAAATATCAAGAAACAGTTAACCACGAAGTGATCGCCAGGCTTCGCGGTGGATGAGAAATTTGCGGCGCACCGGCTCTACCCTCTTGAGCTAAAATACGGTGCGCAGTTAACGGTGTTTCCAGTCGGCTTTTCTTTTTTCCAAAAACGCCCGAACGCCCTCTTCAACATCCTCGGTGGCGAGCAAGTCCCGGCAGTAGATTTGTTCTGAACGGCGGAGATTTTCGGCGAAGTTCGTCAGAGACAGCTCGCGCAAGCCCTGCAGGCTAATTCGCAATACGGCCCCGCTTTTGGAAAGGAGTTCTTCGAGCAGCGCGGAAAGCCCGCTATCGAACTGATCTCCGGGCACGATGCGATTGATCAAGCCGAACCCGATCGCCTCCTGAGCGGTATAACGCCGCCCCGTGAGGATCATTTCCGCCGCCCGGTGATAACCGATCAGCGACGAAAAACGCGCCAGCGCCACCGGTGGATAACAACCGACGGAAATCTCCGGGGTGGCAAATGAACTATCTTCCGACGCGATGATCAAGTCGCAGGAAGTCGCGATTTCACAACCGCCACCAAAACAGACTCCGCGCACTGCGGCGATTGTCACCTGGGGCAGCGTGAGCAACCTGCGAATAACGCCGTGCACGATGTCGAGCATATCCGGCACCTTCTCCCTGGTATGATCGCGAATATCGACGCCGGCGGAAAACGCCCGCATCCCGGCACCCTGCAAAATGACTACATCCGCCGATCTATCGCCGGCGCATTCCGTCAATGCCTGATCCAGCTCGCGCAGCAATTCCATATCCAATACATTCAACGGCGGCCGTTCCATAGTGATGCAGGTGAACCGGGCCTTTTTTTCGATATGCAGTGCCATGTTCTTGCTATACCGCTGAAATGACCGAAAGACCAATCGTTAGCCGTGAAAAGCCAATTGCGCCTCAATTCATCGACGATCAAAGTAGCGCCGATGTAATTTGACAAAAACTGGTGCAGAACCTAAACTTAGGCTTCGAAACCGGGAGGGGGTCTTTCATGAAGCAGTCACAGATAATCGTTTTAGTACTGATCACTTGGTTTGCCGTCGGGCCGAGGCCTGGCCTGGCCGCCCCCGATCAGTATGATGACAGCCAGTCTCATCCGCTAAGAGTCGCCGCCTACCTGTTACATCCTGCGGCGTTGTTGGTGGAATGGGTTGTATTCCGACCTTTACACTATCTTGTCAGCGCAACCGAGACCCAGGAGACGATTTTCGGTCATCGGTCTCATCCCCCTGTACTGGTGCATCCCTACACGCCAAGAGATTACGGCTTACCGCCGGTGGAGCCGGTGAGACCGGCACCACCTCCGCCTGCTGCGATGTCTCAAGAACCCGTGGGCGAGGTTGTCAAAGTGGTCGAGGTCCCGAAAGAACGCATCGTTGTCAAGGAGGTCCCGAAGATTGTCGAAGTCGAAAAGTTCGTCTTTCCAGGAGTCGCCTTTCAGTTCGACTCGGCCGAGCTCACCGACTGGGGCAAGGGCAATGTCTATCTCGCCGCCGCGAAGCTGAAAGAAAAATCCGACATTGCCGTGGTGGTCGAAGGCCATACGGACGAAGTTGGGACGCCCGACTACAATCAAGTCTTGGGACTGCGCCGGGCGGAGCGTGTCATGACGGAGCTGGCTGCGCTTGGAATCGATCCGTCGCGTATCTCCGCAGCTACACAAGGTGAACAGAAACCCCTCATCGATCAGGCCACGGAGTGGGCCCGTGCGGTCAATCGGCGAGTAGAATTTCAGGTCAAAGGTCAATAAAGCTAAGTCTTGCTCGTTCGAGGCCCAGCCTATCAACCAGGCTGGGCCTTTTTTTCTTGTAGGATGAGAGTCATGGGTTACAAGCTCGGCGATTCTTATTACAAAAAGGCCAAACAAGAAGGCTATCGCTCGCGCGCCGCTTACAAGCTCATCGAGCTTCAGGAGCGTTTTCATATCTTCAGGCCCGGTGACTACGTGGTGGACCTCGGCGCAGCCCCAGGCGGCTGGCTGCAGGTCGCAGCAAAGTTCGTTGGCCCGTCCGGTAAAGTGATCGGCATCGATCTCCAAGCGATTGCGCCGCTCAGTCATAAGAGCGTTATTCTCGTTCAGGGTGATGTTACCACCCGGGAGGCGGAAGAACGCATCAAAGAACATTTCAGTCGCGCCGCCGACTGCGTCATCTCCGACCTGTCGCCAAAGCTGAGCGGCATTCGCGATGCGGATGAAGCCCGCTCTTTGGAATTAAACCGGGTGGCGTTGGAGGTTACCAAGCGCCTGCTGAGGCCCGGCGGGAGCTTTCTCATCAAGAGCTTCGTCAACCAGGAACTCCGCGCTTTTTCAGCGGAGATCGAAAGGAGCTTTCGATCGCTTGAGCGCACACGCCCCGATGCCAGCCGAAAAAGTTCTTCCGAAATTTACCTCTTTGCGAAAAATTATCAGCCGCAATCAAATCGCTAGCTTCTTATACCGGCGAGAACGTCACGCTCATGTCAGAACTGAGAAAAGATCCGGTCGGCGACCGTTGGGTCATCATCGCCAGTGAACGCAGTAGGCGTCCAAACGCTAAGATGCCTGCAGCAATGCCGGACTCGACCGAGCCTTGTCCTTTTTGCACCGGTCATGAGCGCGAGACGCCGCCGGAAATCCTGGCATATCGTGCGGACTCAACTGCGCCGAACCGGCCCGGCTGGACAGTCAGAGTCGTACCCAACAAGTATCCGGCCCTCGCTGTCGGAGAAGGCTGGCCTAACCGGCACGACGAGCCTGGCGATTTCATGGCCGGTATAGGCGCGCACGAAGTGGTTATCGAAAGTCCGCAACATGACGTGAGCATGGCTAACCTGAGCGTCAGTCAGGTCGCAGATGTTTTGCGTGCCTACCGAGAGCGAATGATTGTTTTGCAGGAAGAGCCGCGTTGGCAGTCCGTTGTGATCTATAAAAACGAAGGAAGCTCCGCCGGGGCGACGTTGGAGCACGTTCACTCTCAGATTTTGGCTCTGCCTATGGTTCCGCGCGCAATCGCCGACGAATGGCGCGCCTTGAAAGCTCACGATGAAGGCTACCGCAGATGTCTTTATTGCGACATTATCAAAAAAGAACGCGAGCGGCAGGACCGCGTGGTTGCTGAAAGTGATGCCTTCGTCGTGCTCTGCCCATTTGCGTCCAGGTTTCCATATGAAACCTGGATCATGCCAAAAAGACATTCACCGTTTTTTCAGTCCCTGGGGGATAATGAACTGTGGCAACTTGCATCTGCCCTGCTGCAAATCCTGAAACGACTCGCCGCGGTCGCCGATGCGCCGGTCAACTATGTTCTCCATTCCGGGCCGCTTAGAAAAGCAAAAAGCGAACGCTATCACTGGCACCTGGAAACTCTGCCGAGAATTTCAAAGATCGCCGGTTTCGAATTGGCCTCCGGATATTACATCAATACCGTGGCGCCTGAGGAAGCGGCGCGCGCGCTGCGCCAGGTTGAAATTTAGCTCATGGACGGGTTTGCCCTGTCTATCGAGGTGAACGGTCGCCTCACCGCTTCATCGCTCAGGTGACCGGGACTGCAGCAGCATAAACAATGCGTTAAATGCGCCCGGTTATTACTCGACCGTCACACTTTTCGCCAGATTTCGCGGTTGGTCGACGTCGGTGCCACGATGGACGGCGATATAATAAGCAAGCAACTGAAGCGGGATGGTCAATACGATAGGGGTGAGATAGTGCGATGCTTTCGGTACAGTCAACAGCCGATGAGCCGAAACTTCGTCGGCGGTCTTGGCGTCGTCTGTAAGCACAACAACCTTGCCCCCGCGCGACTCCACTTCCTTGAGATTGCCGATGGTTTTTTGGAAATGCCGATCCCGCGGCACTAGGACCACCACCGGCATTTTTTCATCAATGAGCGCTATGGGGCCATGTTTCATCTCGCCGGCGGGATATCCTTCGGCGTGGATGTAGGATATTTCTTTGAGCTTGAGGGCGCCTTCCAGGGCGATGGGGTAGTTGATGCCGCGGCCGAGATAAAGAAAGTCACGGCTGTGCATCAGATCGCGCGCCATTTCCTTGATTTCGTTTTCCAGTTTTAACGTTTCTTCAATCCAGCTGGGCAGATGCATCAGGTCGCGCAAGAGCTTTCTGGCATCGGTCTGTCCGAGCTTGCCGTTGAATCTCCCCAACGCAACCGCCAGCAGATAAAGCGCGGTCAGCTGTGTCGTAAACGCCTTGGTGCTGGCGACGCTGATTTCCGGTCCTGCATGCGTGTACAGCACCCCGTGAGCCTTTCGCGCGATGGACGAGTCGATGACGTTGCAAACCGCGAGGATTTTGGCCCGTTTGGCGCGAGCGATCTCAGTTGCCGCCAAAGTGTCGGCGGTTTCACCCGATTGACTGACCATCAGCAATACCGATTGAGGATCCATCAGCGGCGAGCGATAACGGAACTCCGAACCATAATCCACTTCGGCCGGAATCCCGGCGATTTCCTCCAGCATGAATTTGCCGACCAGGCAGGCATGCCATGCGGTACCGCAGGCAACCAGATGGATCCTTTTAATGCGCCTTACCTGTGTCTTCGTCAGCTGGATCCCTTCCAGCGATACCTCGCCGTTCTTCAGCGATATACGGCCGCGGAACGTGTCGGCCAAAGCGCGCGGCTGATCGTGAATCTCCTTGAGCATGAAGTGAGGATAACCGCCCTTGCGGGCAGCCACCGCGTCCCAGGTGATTTCTTTGACCGGCCGGCGAATGTTTTTGCCCTTGCCGTCAAACAGGCGATACGAACCCAGGGTTACTTCTCCGAGCTCGCCGTCTTCGAGAAAGGTCACTTTGCGCGTATAATCGAGCAGCGCGGGAATATCCGAAGCGATAAAGGTTTCGCCTTCGCCCCAGCCGATTACAATCGGCGTCGAATTCTTCGCCACGATCAATCGCTGCGGATCCCGCCGGTTAAGAAACAGCAACGCGTAGGAGCCGCGGATCTCGCGCAACGTGAGCCGCACCGCTTCCAGGAAATTCATCCCCTTCTCGACTTTTTCGCTGACAAGATGAGCGACGATCTCGCTGTCGGTTTCGGAACCAAAGTGGGTCCCTCGCTTGGTCAGTTGCTCTTTCAGCTCAAGGTAGTTTTCAATGATGCCGTTGTGAACAACGACAATGTCGCCGGCGCGGTGCGGATGGGCGTTGGTTTCCGAAGGACGGCCATGAGTGGCCCAGCGGGTATGACCGATGCCGATCGTGCCGGCCATTGGCTGGCGGCCCAACATGCTCTCCAGGTTGCTCAGTTTGCCTTCGCAGCGGCGAATCTCCACCTCACCGCCGTTGAGAACCGCAATTCCTGCCGAATCATAGCCCCGGTACTCGAGCTTTCTGAGGCTTTCCAGAATCAGCGGCGCAGCCTCCCGTTTGCCGATGTAACCGACGATGCCGCACATTATTTTTCGGTTCCTTTCATCTTCATACGTTTCTGTTCCGTCCAGCCTTCGCGAACCCGCTCCTGGCGGTCGTTGAAAACCAGCGCCCCGCCGGGAACGTCATGCCGCACGGTGGTCGCCGTGGCAACATAGACATCATCGCCCAAGGAAAGCGGCGCCACCAACGTTGAATCGCTCCCCACCTGAACGCGATCGCCGATCCTCGTCTTGTACTTATGAAAACCGTCATAGTTGCAGGTGATCGTACCAGCGCCGATGTTGGTTTCTTTACCGATAGTCACATCGCCCAGATAGGTTAGATGATTAGCCTTGGTGCCGTCGCCGATTTTGGCTTCCTTGGCCTCTACAAAATTGCCGATATGGACGTTGCGCCCCAGCTCGGTCCCGGGGCGCAAATGCGCGAAGGGGCCGACGATCGCGCCGCTACCGATTCGACAACCCGTCAGCACCACCGAAAACCGTAGATGCACTTCATCGTCCAAGCACGCATCGGTCAAATAAGCGCTGCCGTCAATGGTGCAGCGTTCGCCGATGACCGTGACGCCACAGAGATGAGTGTTAGGGCCGATGACGCTGTCTTTGCCGATCGTCACGTTCTCATCGATGTACGCGGTCAGCGGGTCCTTGAGAGTGACGCCGGCGGCCATCCATTTGCGGTTTATCCTCTCCTGCAAGCTCTTTTCCATACGGGCGAGCTCCTCTCTGGTATTGATGCCCATCATTTCACGAGCATCGCTAACCTCTGACGTCGCCACGGTCTTGCCCTGCCCCAGCCCGATGCGGACAATGTCCGGCAAATAATACTCGCCCTGCTGGTTGTCGTTGTTGATCCGGACCAACGCATCGAAAAGAAACGGCGCGGCAGCAACATAGACGCCGGCGTTGACCTCACGAATTTGCCGTTGCACATCCGAAGCATCCTTCTCTTCGACAATCGCCGTGATGTTATTTCTACCGTCCCTCAGAATGCGGCCATAACCGGCGGGGTCGTCCAGAATCGCCGTCAGCAAAGTAACAGCCGCCCGCTGTGCCCGATGATAGTCTACCAGCCGCTTCAACGACGCTTCCGTAATCGATGGCACATCCCCGCTCAGAATCAGAACATCGCCGGCGAAGTTGTGAAACGTCTCTCCAGCGCAACGGACCGCGTGGCCAGTGCCAAGCTGCTTCGCTTGGGCGATCCACGTGACATCGTTACCTGCATAGGCCCGTTGAACCGCGGCCGCGCCATGGCCGACCACGATCGCAATGACAGAGGGGTCCAAAAGCTGGGCGGTGCGTACGACATGCAAGAAAAGAGGAATACCGCCGAGACAGTGGAGCACCTTGGGAAGACTGGACTTCATGCGGGTACCCTGCCCGGCCGCTAGTATAACAACGCCGATGTCATGCATAGGTAGTGATCGATTATAACGAAAGTAAAATTCCAATCAAAGTAAGGCGTTTTTCTCGCCGCCGCTCTTGGGCATCAGCCAGGCGAACACGCCGCAGGCAACGGCGCTACCGGCCACAGCAACCGGGACGGGAATCAGCGCGGCCAAAGTGCCGAGAAATACCGCGCCGAGGGAGCCGAAGCCGCGATCGATAAAAAACAAGCTCATGGCGCGACCCAGGAGATGCGGCGGGCATTCTTCTTGGATGATCGCCCGAGCCAGCACGCGATAGCTCATCTGCATTGCGCCGATAATCGCGAGCAATAGCAAAGAGACCCACATGAATCGCGATAAGGCGAAAAAGAAGATCGATGCCGCATAAATCATGCTGGCGCCGAACAGCAACCGGCGCATGCCTTTGAGACGGCCATGCGTCGATAGAAAGAAGCTGATCACTACTGCGCCGACTCCGGGGGCGGAGACCAGCAAACCGTAGCCAGTCGGGCCCACGTGGAGCACTTCCTGGGCAAAATAAGGAAGAAACTGCGCGTACGAAATACCGAAGAAGCCGTTGGAATAGGTCGTGAGAATGGTAAACCAGATGCGTCGATTGCCGCGGAAGTAGGTGATGCCGTCGGTAATGTCGTTAAACCAGTGACCGTGACCGGCCGCGGCGCTACCGGCCGCAGGCGATCGCATAAAAAAAAGCGCCGCCAGCATGAAAACCTGGGTTAGCGCATGGATGACCAAACAGTATCCCGCGCCGACGAGGGTCAGCAAAACTCCGCCTATCGACGGGCCCACGACCTTGGTGAGATTGTGGGTCGCCGAATGCAGCGCAAGCGCGCTGACCACCGAGTCCTGCGGCACCAGCGAAACAACCATGACTTGCTGAGCCGCGGTACGCACCGAGCTCACCACAGCCATGAAAATCACCAGCCCGACAATGTGCCAAAACTGCACCGATCCGGAAAAAACCAGGAACGCAAAAACCAGAGACTGAAACAGGTTGAGAAAACAGCTCAACGTCACCAGCCGGCGGCGATCCATGCGGTCCGAAATAACGCCGCCGATGGGTCCAAAAATAAACCGAGGGGCAAACTCAAAAAAGCCGATCAAGCCCAGATAAAAGGCCGATTGGGTGAGCTCCCAAACCAGCCAGTTCTGTACGATAAAGTGAATATATTCGCCGGTTTCGCTGGGAAGATAGCCGATCGTGAATAGACGGAAATCGCGATGGCGCAGCGCCGGCGGAAGTCTCACTTTGAGGGAGACGTCCCTTCGCTGTTTTCTCCTTGGTTGGATGAACGTTTCTCTCCTGCCGGCAGGTCGTCTTTGCGGCCGGGCTGTGTGGCTTTATCGAGCAGCGGCGCGTATTGCTTAAAGAGCGGATTGGTGCGAAACGGCGCGTCCGCAGGTATTCGATCCTGGCAGGATTTTCCGAAAAACATCAGCATTCCAATCGAGAAGACGATGGACGCCATCGCAATGAACGGCGTTAAGAAGTAATTCCAACGTTGGCGCCGCCGTTCTGCTTTGATGTCTTCCAATGTTCTGGGTGGCTGGTGGTTCATAGTTTTGTGGCGGTAAATGGCAATTC
>CAYZXN010000344.1:0-4114 GCA_964482425.1 uncultured Syntrophobacteraceae bacterium
AGGGAAATCGCCGCCCTCCCTGATCGCCAGCGAACGGCGTTGAATCTCTGTTTTGACGAAGGATTGAGCAACCAGGAAGCGGCGGACGTGATGGGGCTGAATTTGAAAGCGTTGCAGTCGTTGATCATGCGGGCAAAGACAACGCTCAAAGAGCGCATGAAAGCTTATCTGTGAGGGTACTATGAGCAACCAACAAGACGACAAGCTCGATGAAATGCTGCGAACGCGCCGGTTGCCAGCCGCGAGCCCGGACCTCGCCCCGCGTATACTACTCGCCGCGCAGGGTACGCCGCAGATTCAGGCGCTTACGCTCGGGCAATGGATTAAACGAGCGTTTGCGGAACTCCACTTGCCAAAGCCCGCTTACGTTCTCACCGGCGCGCTGATTGCCGGTCTGCTCCTGGGCTTCAATGTCCCTTCGGATACCGCCGTTCAAGACACGGACGCCGTTCAGGTGCAGGCCTTTCTCGATTCCGATGAGGACCTTTTATGAACAGTAAATTAAAGATTGCATTCACCGCCTCCATCATCGTGAACTTCCTGCTGATTGGCGTCCTTCTCGGCTCCCTGCGCGGCGCTTTTTCGGCAAGCGATTCCCGCCGCGGGCGTTTCGCTGCAGAAATCGAGAAACTACCGGAACCGGCGCGTAGCCGCTTTCGCGAGAGAATAATGAGGCCGCGCTCCGAGGATCCGCTGCGGGAGGAAATGCGTCAGGCGCGCAACGGAGCGATCGAACTTCTGGTCACCGAGCCGTTTGATGAGAGCGCTTACGAGCTCCAACTAAACAAAGTGAACCAACTGCGCGCCGAGGTGGCAAAGCGACTGTCAGACGATTTAAGGATTATCCTCAAGGATCTCCCTCCGGAACAGCGCGCCGCGGTGGGAGAAATGCTCAAACGGCCGCCCCCACCGCCCGCCTGAAGCAGGATTGCAACCTCTGTACAACCTCAGCGCCGGCGCCTGCCGGCGCTTTTTTTTCCGTGCGGAGACAACAGACGCCTCATTCGTATCAAGAGGTAAGGGTCAGGAAAGGGTGAACCACGATGAACTGGATCAGATCTTCCAAGCACCGGGCAAATAAGTTGTTGGGCATGATTGCCATGGCCGGGTTGATCGCCGGCGGATGGTACTGGTATGCGGGCGCAGCGCGCCAGCCGGAGCAAAACTCGCTGCGACCCATAACGGTTAGCCGCGGCACGATTGAGGAAGTCGTCACGTCGCAGGGAAAATTGGAAGCCAATCAGTTTGTCGACGTCGGCACCCAAATTTCCGGCCAAGTCAAGAAAATTCATGTCGAGATCGGCGATGCGGTCAAACAAGGCCAGTTGCTCGCGGAGATCGATCCGCGCGTTTATCAGGCACAAGTCGAAGCGAACGAAGCACGTCTGAACAGCCTCAAGGCGCAACTCAACCAGCAAAAGGCGCAACTCACGTTGGCCGAACAGAATCTCAAGCGCAACCAGGATCTGATCGCGGTGAATGCGGTAAGCCGGCAGGCTCTTCAGGAAAGCGAATCGCAAGCAGCCGTGGCAAGAGCTCAGGTGGCTTCGATACAGGCGCAGATTCAGGAAACCGAATCCAATATTAAGGGCAATCGCACCAATCTCAGCTTCACGAAAATCTATGCGCCGATGGCGGGAACGGTGACCACCATGCCGGCTCGCGAAGGCCAAACGCTGAACGCCAATCAAAGCGCGCCGATCATTCTTCAGGTCGCCAATCTCGACATCATGACAGTGCGCGCGCAAGTCGCCGAAGCCGACGTCACCAAGCTCAAGGAGGGTATGCCCGCCTACTTCACCACTCTCGGGAACGTCGAGCGCCGCTGGCAGGGAAAGGTGCGGCAGATTCTTCCTTCGCCGCAGATCATCAACGACGTGGTGCTCTACGATGTTTTGATCGATGTCAAAAACGAAGAACGCCAGCTCATGACCGGCATGACGACCCAGGTTTTTTTCATCTTTGGAAAAGCCGAGAACGTCGTTGTCGCGCCGGCAGAGGTCCTGACGCGGCGCGTGCCGGCCCACGACAATGAAGTTGGTAAAGCCTACCGCGTATCCGTAGTTGCCGGCAGAGGAAACGAAGAGCGCGTCATCCATGTCGGTTTACAAACCCGGGCGCAAGCCGAAGTGACCGCCGGGCTGGAACCCGGCGACCGCATACTCGCCAACCGACCGCAAGGACAGGGTTCCGCCACAGCACCGAACAGCGGCCAGCGCGGCGCGCGTTTTAACCGAGGCCCGCAGCTATGAACTCAATTATTCTGGAGCTCAGCGACATACAAAAGCATTATCGCAACGGCGATAGCGTTGTGCGCGCGCTCGACGGCGTGTCGCTGAAGATCAGGCGCGGCGAATTCGTCGCTATCATGGGGCAATCCGGCTCGGGCAAATCGACGCTGATGAATATCATAGGCTGTCTCGATAGTCCGACGTCAGGAAGCTACCGGGTGTTGGGCAGGGAGGCGGCCAATCTCACCGCCGACGAGCTGGCGGCACTGCGGCGTGAAACGTTTGGTTTTATCTTTCAGCGTTACAATCTTTTAGCCACCGCCACGGCGGGCGAAAACGTCGAGATCCCTTCCGTCTATGCCGGCCTGCCGAAGCAAAAACGAGCTCAGCGCGCAAGCGGCTTGCTGCAGCGGCTGGGTCTCGGCGACCGCGCCAGTCACCGGCCCAACGAACTCTCCGGTGGCCAACAGCAGCGCGTGGCGATTGCACGGGCACTGGTCAACGATCCGCCGGTGATCCTGGCCGACGAGCCGACGGGAGCGCTCGACAGCAAGAGCGGCGATGAGGTGCTCGCTCTGCTCAAGGAACTCCATGCCGAGGGGCGGACTATCATATTAATCACCCATGCTGAAAACGTCGCCAGGCATGCCGGGCGCATCATACGTATTCAAGACGGTTGGATTCTCGACGACAGCGGCGCACATCAAACAGATGGAGCGGACGACGCCGGCCTGGGGGATAGAGAATACGTGTGCGGTGTGAGCTTGGCCGCCAGTGTACAGGAAGCTTTGGTGACCGCCTGGAGATCGCTGCGGGTAAATATTTTTCGCACTGTGCTCACCTTGCTCGGCATCATCATCGGCGTCGCCGCCGTGGTGGCAATGCTGGCGGTCGGCGAAGGCAGCCGGCAAAAGGTGCTCGACCGAATCACATCCTTCGGCACTAATCTGATGCTGGTCCGACCCGGCGCAGCAGGTATTCGCAGCGCCGGCGATATCGCCACTCTGATTCCGGGGGATGCCGCCGCCTTGAAGACCCTACCGAACATCGAAACCGCGTTGCCGGAGCGCAGCGGCCGGATGACCGTGCGTTATGGCAACCGGGATTATCTGACGTCGGTGCAGGGAACCGGCGAGGACTTTCCCAGCGCGCGTGATTGGAAGGTGGCCGAGGGGCAGTTCTTCAACGCCGAAGACATGAAACAGTATGCGCCCGTTGTCGTACTCGGCCGCACTGTGGCCAACACCCTCTTTCCCGATGGCGGCGACCCGGTAGGCAAGTACGTTCTGCTCAAAAACGTGCCCTTTCTGGTGATCGGCGTCATGACCGAAAAGGGCGCCTCGCCCAACGGCAGCGATCAGGACGACGTCATCTTCCTGCCCATCAATACCGGGCTGGTGCGGCTGTTCGGTAAGAGCTATCTCAGCAGCATCACGGTTAAGGTCTCCGACGCGGCCGATATCCACGCGACCCAGGAGCGCATCGAAAATCTTCTGCGCGAGCGCCACGGTACGGAGGACTTCAGCGTGCGGAACATGGCGTCTTATCTTGAAGCGGCGATGGAGACTCAGAATACGTTTACCTTGCTTTTGGGAACGGTGGCGGCGATCTCGCTTTTGGTCGGTGGCATCGGCGTCATGAATATCATGCTCGTCAGCGTGGTTGAGCGCACGCGCGAGATCGGCATCCGCATGGCTACCGGCGCGCGTATGCGCGACATTCTGCTGCAGTTCAACATTGAGGCCGCAGTGGTGTGCGCCACCGGCGGAGTGTTGGGAATTCTCGTCGGTGTGCTTGCCGGCATCATTCTGAGTTACAGCGGCATGAGCGTGATTTTTTCAGCGACACCGGCGCTTCTTGCCTTCGCCTGCGCGTCGGCAACC
>CAYZXN010000345.1:0-20888 GCA_964482425.1 uncultured Syntrophobacteraceae bacterium
AAAAGTTCGGCTCGTCGAGGAGCTGAGAAGGAGGCACATCGATGCGCATAGGAGTGGTTTTCCCACAGACCGAAATCGGTAACGATGCGGGCGCCATCCGCGACCTCGCCCAAGCAGCCGAGCAGTTGGGCTACCGGCACATCCTGGCTTACGATCATGTGCTGGGCGCCAACCCGGCGAGCCGGCCTGGGTGGCATCCACCCTACACACATGAAAGCCCGTTTCATGAGCCGGTGGTTCTTTTCAGCTATTTAGCCGGTCTCACCCAAACCATTGAGTTAGTGACCGGCATTTTAATACTGCCGCAGCGTCAAACCGCGTTAGTTGCCAAACAGGCGGCTGCACTGGATGTTCTGAGCGGCGGCCGCCTCCGTCTCGGTATCGGCACAGGATGGAATCCGGTCGAGTATGAAGCGCTGGGCGCGGATTTTTCCAATCGCGGACGGCGCTCGGAAGAGCAGATCGAGGTGATGCGCGCGCTCTGGAACAGCGAGCTTGTCACATTCGAAGGGCGATGGCACAGGATTACCGATGCCGGAATCAACCCGTTGCCGATCCAACGACCCATCCCGATCTGGTTCGGCGGCGGCGATGACCGCGTCCTGCGGCGTTTAGCGCGTTTGGGTGACGGCTGGTTCCCTCAACTCGCGCCGGATGAGCGATGCCGCGCGGCGATCGAAAAGATTGCAACGTATGCTCGGCAGGCCGGCCGGGATCCCAAAGCCATCGGCATTGAAGGGCGGATGACCATCGACCCGCAGTCCGCGGAAACATGGCACGATCAGATCAACGCGTGGAAAACACTCGGCGCGACGCACTTGAGCGTGAACACGATGAAAGCCGGATTTTCCACTCCCACGGCTCACATGGAGGCGATCCGCCGCTTCCGCGAAGCGACAGCAGAGCTTTGGTGATAGGCCGGTTGGCTAGAGGTCGGCGGCCGGGGCTGCCGCAGCCTTCCGGAGCTCAAGCCATGAGCGCAAGGCGCTGAACGGCTCGCCGCCCCGCTTGGTCGCTTGGCGCAGAGATACGATCGTTCGACCGAGATGACGACCCTCAAACTCGTAGAGGGATTCGAAGAGCTGCAGCTCCTTGAGGTAAACCATATAGTGCATGAGCACGGCGTTGTTGAGCGGCTGATACTGAAAGCCGCGAAACCGATGCAGCGGATTGCCCTCGATGCGGCGCCCCCATTCGGATTTGGTGCGCGTGAAGACCTCTTCGCGCAGACGCAGCTTATCCGGCGTGGCTATGTCAAGGCCGTACAATCCAGATAAGGTACCGACGACTTCCTGTATGAATCCGGCGAATTCCCGCTCCTCTTGCCATGCACGCAGCGCCCGGAGATGTTCCGCGCTGTCGGCGCCGAAACGTTCGCCGAAAAAGTCGATGGCCGCTCGATGGCCGACGAAATTAGCCGCGCTCTCGTTGAATGCTCCCGCGCCTTTGATATAGAGCGTGTTGTGAAAAAGTTCGTGGAAGACCACCTCGGCGAGAACTACTTTGTCATACCTCAATAAATGGGACAGCAGCGGGTCGTCGAACCAGCCCAACGTGCTAAACGCAGCGGACGTGCGGATGTTGGTGTCGTAACCAAGCGCCTCGAGGCGGTCCGCCTCACCCTCAGCATCGCTTCTGGAAAAGAACCCCTTGTAGGGTACCCTGCCGACTACCAGGAACCACCACGTATACGGCCGCAATTCGGTCTTTGGCGCCGCCATGACAAGGTGAGTGAGATCGGAGCGGTCAACATAGGAGTAACTTGAATAGCTGCCGGCGACGTTAAGGCCGAGCACGCTTTGCGCGTAGTCGCGTACCGCCAACACAAGAGCGAGCTTTTCCCGGGTCTCATCGTGCAGCTCCGGCTCGCCAAGAAGGCCGACGATCGGTTGGCGCCGCCACAGAATTTTTCCTTCTTCATAGGCGGCGCGGATTAAATAAACGGGTGAGCAACCGGAGAGAGCCACGCTCACCACGATGATCCCGGCCGCGATACAGGACAACGCGCGGCATAAATTGCGGGTCCGACAAGGGACTGCGAGCAAGCGCGCCCAATACGCTGATCTCCTGCGCTCAGCCATAGACCTTCCGTTCCGTCGTCGCGCCCGCCGACTGCAACTCCTCACGCTCGTATTGCAGCTGATAGAGGCGACGGTAAATCCCTCTCCGCTCCATCAATTCTGCGTGCGAGCCGATCTCCCGCACCTCGCCGTGATGCAGCACGATAATGCGGTCGGCATTGCGAATCGTCGACAGCCGATGCGCGATCAGCAAACAAGTGCGATCCCGCATGACCCGCTCCATTGCATCTTGAATGAGCGCCTCGGTTTCGGTATCCACGCTGGATGTCGCCTCGTCCATGACGAGAATTTCCGGCTGGAACACCAGCACCCGCGCCAGCGACAACAATTGTCGCTGGCCGCCGGAGAAATTACTGCCGCGCTCCCTCACGTGCGCGCCAAAGCCCTCGGGAAGCGGGCGGATGAAGCGATCCGCATTGGCGCAACGGGCCGCCTCTTCAATCCGCTCAAGCGGCACCGAACGATCACCGAGCGCCAGATTGGTACGGATATCCCCGGAAAAAAGAAAGACATCCTGCAACACCACGCCGATGTGTCGCCGCAAAGCCTGCAGGTCCCAATCGCGCACATCGACGCCGCCGACTTTGATAGATCCTTTCTGAATGTCGTAAAAGCGATTGAGCAACTTAATGATGGTGGTTTTCCCGGAACCCGTCGCTCCGACCACCGCGATCTTCTCTCCCGGCTCGATACGGAACGAAACTCCCTTGAGCACCGGATCGCCAGCCTTGTAGTGAAACCACACCCGATCGAAAACCACTTCACCGCGAAATGGTTTCGGAACGACCGCGTTCTTAGGGCTTTCGATGGTCACCGGCGTATCGAGCAACTGAAAGATTCTTTCGGCTGACGACATGGCCGATTGCATCACGGCATATTTCTGGCTGAAGTCGCGCAAGGGGACAAAAAACCGGTGGAGGTACTCCTTGAACGCCACCACCGTGCCGATGCCGATCACGCCGTGCAAAACTTCGCCGCCGCCATACCATAGCAACAGCGCAACGCTTACCGAACCAGCGGCTTCGACCATCGAGTAAAGGGCGGCCTCATAAAGATTTGAAAGGTGGTAAGCGTCCCGATGGTCGGCATTGAGACGATCGAACTCGCTATAAGTCTTCTCCTCCTTGGCAAAGAGTTGAATGATTGACATACCGGAGATGGCCTCTCCCAGGTAGGCATTGATGCGGGCAATGCGCTCGCGAATCTGGCGGTAGGTTCGGCGCGCCTTGACGCGAAAGAAGTTGATGGCAACAGCCATGAGCGGGATCAGCGCCAACGAAACCAGCGCCAGTTCCGCGTGCAGGTAAAACATGATGCCGACGATCCAGATGACCATCAAAAAGTCCGAGATCAAGGTCATGACGCCGGAAGAAAACATTTCCTGCAGCACGTCGACATCGGTGGTGGTGCGCGTGACCAGGCGGCCCACCGGATTGCGGTCGAAATAGCTCATCGGCAATTTCTGCACGTGGGCGAAAATCTCCACTCGCAGATCGGCAAGACAGCGCTGCGCCACCGCCATGGTGAGGTAGTAATGAAAGAAAACCATGACGGTCTCCCCCGCCAGAGCGCCGAGGAAGAGAAACCCGACGTTTTGCAGTCCCGATAAGTCACGCTGCGCGATGTATTGATCGATGCCGATTTTCATCAAATAAGGCTGCGCCAGGCCAAAGGCCTGCTGCAACGGCAGCAGCAACATGGCGAGCCAAAACAGCCGTCTGTACGGATGGATGTACTTCCACAGCCTTCTGATAAGCCGGAGATCGTAGGCTTTGCCGAGGATTTCCTCCTGCTGGGACGGGTTCGCCACTTAGATGTGCTCCAACTCCTCGCTCAACCGTTGCTGTTGGTACAGTTCCGCGTACAGGCCGCCGCGCTCCACCAACTGATGATGGTTGCCGCGCTCGATGATTCGTCCCTCCTCAAGAACCAGGATTTCGTCGGCGTCTTTGACCGCTGAGATTCTGTGCGAAATGATCAGGCAGGTTTTGTCCACCAGAAATGAACGAAGCCCCCACAGGATCTCCGCTTCAGTCTGCGCATCCACGCTCGACAAGCTATCGTCGAGGATGAGCACCGGCGAATCCATCACCAGGGCGCGCGCCAGGGTAGCCCGTTGCTTTTGACCGCCGGAGAGAGTCACACCGCGCTCGCCAACAATCGTATCGAGTCCGTTTGGAAAGATCGCCAGATCGCGGTCGAGCTTGGCGATGTTCACGGCTCTTTGCAATTGTTCATCGGAGACAGAATCGCAGCCGAAAGCGATATTTTGCCGCAGTGAAGTCGAGAAAAGGAAAGGGTCTTGGGGAACGTAGCCGACAATCCGACGCAAATCGCGCAACGATAGCTTCCGCGTATCCTGTCCGTCGATGAGAACGCTGCCGCGCGAGACGTCGAACAAGCGCGGCACCAATTGCGCCACGGTGCTCTTTCCCGAACCAATGCGGCCGACGAGCCCGACCGATTTTCCCACCGGCAATGAAAAACTGACCTTATCCAACGCCGGATGACCATTGCTCTGCCGCTCGTAAGCGAAGACTACGTCGCGGAACTCGATACCACGTTTCAATCCATTTACCGGCAGCGCCGCCGCCGGACTCGCAATAGCCGGACGAGTATTGAGAACCTCCTCGAGCCGTTTCATCGCGGCACGGCCCCGCTCCACCAGCGAGAACATCCAACCGAAGGCCGCCGTCGGCCATGCCAAAACGTTCAGGTAGGCAATAAAGGCGACGATATCGGCGACCAGCAAGTCGCCGCGAGCCACCCGGACGCCGCCGTACCAGATGACGATCAGAACCGTAAGGCCGTTGATGCCTTGCATGATCGGCGTGACGATGCCGCGCATTCGCGCCAATTCCAAACCTTTGACCTGGAAGTCTTGATTCAGGGCGACGAATTGCTCGGTTTGAAATTTTTCCTGGGAGTAAGCCTTGACGACGTGCATGCCGCTGAGATTTTCCTGCACATGACTGCTCAGCACCGACATCTGCTGCTGAACGGCAAGCGAGGCCCTCATGATCCGGCCGCGGAATTTAGCGGCGGCGTAAATCAGCAACGGGAACGGCGCCAGAGCGGCCAAGGTCATGCGCACATCCATCGAAAGCATCAAGGCGACGGCGTACACATAATAGAGCGGCGCGTTGACAAAGTTGAGCACGCCGGGCCCAAGCATGACACGAACGGCGGAAATATCGTTGATCACCCTGGACATCAAGTCGCCGGTGCTGCGCGGATGATAAAACGAAAGCGGCAGTTTCTGCAGATGAGCGAACAGGTCGTTGCGCAGATCGTATTCTACGTTGCGGCCGGCATTAAAGATCAGCGACCGCGAGTAGGTGCGTATGACACCCTGCGCAATTGCGGCTAGCCCGATAATGCCAGCGTAAAATGTGACGTCGCTCAGCGAGCCGCCTTCCTCCAGAATCCGCACCGCCTCACGGATCCACCAGGGAATCCACATCACCAGGGTTGCGGTAGCGAAAAGGCACACCCCGCCGAGCGAATAATGGCGCCAATAGCGCCGCAGATAGATCTTGAGCCGCCCCATTTATCCCAACAAAATACTCCAGGGGAGAAACCTTATCAATGGAAACATTCCGAACGTTCACGGCGCGTGGCTCTGGACGGCTGAAATATGCTCTCGCTTGACAATGTTTCCTTGCTCCCTAATAAAGACGTATGACTCAACCGGCCTTGCCGCGCCGCCAAGACCTTCGCAATATCGCGATCATCGCCCATGTCGATCACGGCAAGACGACCCTCGTCGATGCACTGTTGCATCAAAGCGGCATTTTCCGCGCCAATGAACACGTTCTGGAGCGTGTCATGGACTCCATGGATCTGGAACGCGAGCGCGGCATCACCATCATGGCCAAGAACACAACGGTTCACTACGGCAAGGTCAAGATCAACATCGTCGACACTCCGGGACACGCCGACTTCGGCGGCGAGGTCGAACGTACCTTGGCCATGGTAGACGGTGTCATGCTGCTGGTCGACGCTTCGGAAGGACCGCTGCCACAAACCCGTTTCGTCTTGAAGAAAGCGTTGGAAGCCGACCTGCCGCCGATCATTTGCATCAACAAGATCGATCGTCCCGACGCTCGCGTAAGCGAAGTTCTTGATGAGATCTACGATCTATTCATCGATCTCGATGCCACCGAAGACCAACTCGACTTTCCCGTGGTTTACACCAATGCGCGGGCCGGCACGGCTACCCGCGACCTGAAACAAGCCGGCGACAATCTCAAGCCGTTGTTCGATTTGATCGTAGAGGCATTGCCCGGTCCTGCCGTCGATCCGAACGCGGTCACACAGTTTCAGGCAAACAATTTGCATTACAGCGATTACGTCGGCCGGCTTGCGGTGGGCAGGGTCAAGAACGGCACCTTGGTCCCCGGCCCGTATGCGTTGTGTCGGGTCGACGGTAATCAGGAAATGGTCAAGGTAACGCAAGTGTATGGATGGCAAGGTTTAAAGCGTGTCGAAACGTCCAAAGCGGAAGCCGGCGACATCGCGGCCATTGCCGGTATCGAGGACATCGGCATCGGTGACACCCTCACCGATCGCGAAGCACCGCAGCCGCTGCCACCGCTGCGCATCGACGAACCGACCATTGCCATGGTCTTTAGCGCAAACAATTCCCCGTGGTCGGGCCGAGAAGGCGATTTCGTAACCTCACGCAAGTTGCGCGAGCGCCTGTTCTTTGAACAGCGCCGCAACGTCAGCCTGCGCGTCGAGGAAACCGACGTGCCCGATGCCTTTCGCGTTACCGGGCGCGGTGAGTTCGCCTTGGCCATCGTTATAGAAACCATGCGCCGCGAGGGCTACGAACTTCAGGTTTCGAAACCCACCGTGGTGACTCGCGAGATCGGCGGCGCCGTCCACGAGCCGATGGAGTTGCTGGTGATCGATGTTCCGGAGGATTTTATCGGTGTCGTGTCGCAATTGCTGGCCGTGCGCAAAGGCAAGATGACCAAAATGATTCATGCCGGATCGAGCCGCGTGCGCTTGGAGTTTGCCGTGCCGTCGCGCGGCTTGATCGGCTTTCGCTCACGCTTTCTCACCGACACCCGCGGCACCGGCATCATGAACGCGCTGTTCAACGGCTGGGCGCCCTGGCACGGAGCCATTCAATCGCGCACCAACGGCGCCATGGTCGCCGACCGCGAAGGCCAAACCACCCCTTACGCGGTTTTTCATCTGCAGGAGCGCGGCGTGCTTTTTATTGCGCCGGGCACACGGGTGTATGAAGGTATGGTCGTCGGTGAGTATTCGCGCGACAACGATCTCAACGTCAACATCTGCCGTGAGAAGAAACTGACCAATGTGCGGGCGGCCGGCAAGGACGAAAACATCATCATCTCGCCGCACCGGGAGATGGGACTCGAAGAAGGCATCGAGTGGATCGCCGATGACGAGCTCGTTGAAGTCACCCCGGCCTCGATTCGCCTGCGTAAGAAAGTTCTCAAGCAAACCGACCGCCCCCGAAGACGGCAGGAGATCGACGATTGAGGCTCACCTGGCGTCAGACCCGTCTAGTCCGAGTGTAGAGCGACCCGGTTTCCCTCGCTGTCGAGAATAACCGCGCGAAAACCGAATGGACCGATAGGGTGTTTGGGCTGAAGCACCTTGCCGCCGCGTGCCGTCACCGCTGCCAAAGCGTCATCAAGTCGTCCGTTAACGTTGAGATAAATCAGGATACCTCTCTCTGAAGGCTTTTCCTGCTCGCCGATAAACAAGCAACCGCCGACCTCGCCATCTTCGTGCGGCAAGACGCCGACCGTCGTTTCCGAGAAGTTCTGTTTTTTGACCTGCTGGCCGAGAACAGCGGAATAGAACTGAACGGCGCGGTCGAGATCCAAAACAGGTATATCGCACCAGACGATTTGATCAGCCATAAATGCCTCCCGCCAAAGTTATTGCTTCTTTAGACGCCGCCTCAGTTCTTGCGCCGTGACTCGATACTTGAACGCTTTGCGCCCGTCGATGAACAGCAACGGAACTTCCTCGCCGTAGAGTTCCTGCAGCGCGGGCGAGCTATCGACGTCGATCTCTTCGAGCTCCAGAGGAATGTTTTTGCCAACCACGCCGATCATCGCCTGCATCTCGTCGCACAGGCAACAGTCCTTACGGGAATAAAGAAGCAATCGATGGCTCATCGCGACGGCGCCTTGATCGGCTCCTCCTTTTCCCCGCCGCCTAGCCCGATAATGTTCTTCGGTATTCCCAGAACCCCCCAGAACCATTCCGATAACGTGCCCAACGGCGCCGGCGTAATCATCGGATCTGCGATCGGTCCCCTAATATTGAAGCTCGCCACGAGGAACGAGTTTTTGATCGCCGCAATGCCGCGCCCGAGCAGCGGAATGTAGCTGATCGCCGAATCGATGGCTGCGAATGGACGCACGGCGACGACAAAGTCCAACTCATCCTTCGACACGTCGATCCTGCCCGAGCCGGTCATGCGAAGGTCGTCGCTATCGACCACCAGATTCTCGGTGATATAGACTCCTTGACTCACCTTGAAATCGCCGGTGATACTACGGAAACGAATCCCTTCCTTTGACAAGTCGGGCAGCTGCAAGGTGAACCAGCGCGACAGATCCAGTAAATTGAGGATTTGTACAAGGATACGCATGCGGTTTATGGTTCCGTCCTCGATTCTGAGACTCAAAGCTCCGGTCATATTTTTCTTGCGTTCGGCATCGTCGTCGCCGGTAGTTTCAAGGTTGCCGGCTAAACTCACCTTTCCCGTCATTTCCGTGGTTTGCGCGTCGAACCAGTTCAAAAATGATTGTACCGAAACCCCCTGAATCCTGGATTGGGCGCTTATCTCCAACGTATCGGGAGGATCGGCGATCGTGGCCATACCCTGAACTGTCCCGCCTGCAGCGCGCGCCGTGACATCCGTAAGGCGCCATACCCTGCGATCAACAGCAACGGCGGCTTTCAGATCGGTGAGTTCAAAAGCCTTGATCGTTGCTTTGGCAAGAGCGATGCGACCTTGGGCGCGCAGATTGGCGTAAAGCTCACTCGACTCAGGATCAACCTGAGAGATCAGATAGGTGAGATTCAAATCCGGCGCCGCGAAATCGAACAGCAATTGCGGTGTGCCGGCGAAGCGCCACCGCCCGCTGGCAGTGCTGGGAAAACCCACCAGCAATCCCTTTAGGTTGTGAAAATCGACTCCCTTTTCATCGATGATGATCTTGCCGCTTAGCTCGCGAATCGGCTGCAGCAACGGTGGAGTCGTGAGATGGACATTGACGAGATCCAAGTTGCCTGTGAGCTTACGTTTCTCCTGGTGCGAAAGCGAGCCTTCATAACGCACCGCCCCGCGCACGACTCCAGGATCTTGAATGGATCCCGATGAGAGCAGGAGCCGGGCAAGAATCCCGGCCTTGATCCCGGTCGAGGCGGCTGTTATGGCGAAAATACCGTCGGCCGAGGCATAGTCGGCCAAGCGCACATCGATCTGAACCGGTGAGCCGGAGATCGTTGCGGTAATTTTCTCGCCTTTGATCTCTTGCGTGGAGAACCAGAGATCGCCCGTAAGCTCCATGAGAGAGAGCTCGTCTTTTCGCAACCGCGCATTATCGAGGGAAAGCCTGCCCTGGAATTGCAGCGGCGCATCCTTACCCCAACGCACAGACAGATCGGCTCTGGCCCTACCGCCGAACTCCTGCACCGTTGAAACCAATCTGACCGCTTCTGCGGGGATAATCCCGATCTTCATTTGCTCTCGAACTTCCGCCAGGTCCAAATCGCCTCGCCCGTGAGCTTCGAGTTTGCGATCGCCGATAGCATAGCTGGCTTCAATGCTATTGAGCTGAGTATTGCCGTAGTTTACTCTGAAGTCGGCAAACCCGATCGTACCTTTATCCAGAGTCACATCGCCTCTGACCTCGCGAAGCGGCAGCGCCCCCTCCGCGTCGAGCTTGACTATGACATCGCGCACTTGAGCTTCGAGCGATATTTTCTGAAGGAGCCCGGTTTCGGAGCCTCCGCGGATTTCCGAAAGAGTCGCATCCAATGCCATCCTTCTCAGATGCAGTATCCCTTCCTGGATAATCAGATTCGCCAGCGCTGACGATGCGCCAAACCCGGCGGGTATATATTTGCGAAATGTGGAAATCGCCAGAGGCGGCATGGCCAAGCTCAGTTGCACGCGGGGATCTTCGCCGTCCAATGAGCGAACCTCTCCCTGCAGGGAGAATTCAGCTTCCGTGGAGCGAAAATTCACTTGCGAAAAGGTGATCTGTTGCGGGCTCCAATCAATTGCAAAAGTGGCCCGCCCGTCACCGAGCGCCAAAGGCGCAGGGAATAGCTCCGGCGCGACTATGCCGAGTTTTCTGAACTCGAGATCGCCGCTGATGCGCAACTGTTCAAGCGGACGGCCGACAATGCGCAGGCGCTGGACCAGCTGTCCGCTCATGGACCGGAATGGAATAAGGCGGCCGGCATACTCCAGCACAAGGCCGGCCGGCAGATCGACGAGCCTGAGATCCGCACTCCACCAAGCGCTGTGGAATTCCAGCGCCGCGCCGAGTGATATCAGCTTTCCTTCGGCGCTAATGTTGCTTTTGCCGTGATCCGTTTCCAGAATGCCTGCGAGCGCGAATTCGAGAGCGTGTCCAGCGGGCTCTTCGTCATTAGAAGCCAGCAATTCCTTTATCAGTCCGCGCAACCGGCCGCCACGGACCCGCTTCACCTCAGCGTCTGTATCGCGCAGGTGAAACGTCAGCGGAGGTCCTTCCGAACGCCGGTCGAGGAAATCTATTTGCGCTTGTTGTATTTTCAACGAGCGCAAGTCGAACTGGAATTCAGTCTCCTGCCCTTGCACGCGCGTTAGACTGAAAAGCCGTTCCAGCAGCGGCATGCGGCCGTCTTTTCCGCGGATCAATTGCGCCTTGGGTCTGTACAGACGCACCTCATAGAGAACCAGCTTTCTTTGCAGGAGCGGCAAGAGCGCGACCCGCGCGCTGATTTGTTCCGCGGTAACGGCGGGTTGAGCCGCGTCAGGCTCTGATAAAGTCAGATCACGGAACGCGATCCCTGAAATCCAACCGATTTCCAGATCGGCTTCGCCCAAGTGAACCTTGAACTCGGTGTGTTGCTCGAGCTGGGTGATAAAAAAACTGCGGAACTCACCGTCGCGGACCAACTGATAGAAAGCCATTCCGGCGGCAATGACCAAGAGAATGGAGGTCGCTACGATGATACCACAGAGCTTGAGAAGTTTTTTCATCAGGGAGCCGCGTTGCAAGATGCTCAAAGCAACGCCATGCTAAAAGAACTCCAACTGCTGCGCAAGCGAGGGCCTATGCCGACGTGCCGTACAAAAATCGAGACGCGCAGAGCGGTCCCAAACACAGCTGGTTGAAAAACGCTTGCGAGAAAGGCGG
The DNA here is from genome assembly GCA_964482425.1 of uncultured Syntrophobacteraceae bacterium. GTDB lineage: Bacteria > Desulfobacterota > Binatia > UBA9968 > UBA9968 > WHTF01. Next base: position 11,492 of record CAYZXN010000345.1, read on the forward strand.
CCTTATCGAGGAATGATGAACGCAAAAGTTCTCGTTTTCTACTTACGTCGGTCGATCTAACATGACTCTTTCCTTCGTGCTCTTCGTGGCCTCCATGGTTAATAAGACTCAGAGTTTTCACCACGAAGATCGGTCAAAGGTCACGAAGAAACACTATAAAGCGCTGCTCTCCTTGACACTACCGGGTGAACTTGTTAGAAAAAAAAATAGTGTTCAACGGCAACGGGGCTCGTTCTCGGAGGAATATCATGCTCGAAAGAGAAGAGGAGCTGCTTAACAGCAAACAAGTTGCCGTCATTCTTGATATGAGCCCGGACACCGTCAATGAGTTCGCGCGCAAAAACATTCTTCCGGCTTTCAAGAAGGGTAAACAGTGGAGGTTTCGCAAGCGCGATATTTCGCTGTTCTTCAAGAAACAATCCAGAGACATACGTGATGCCTAACGCTTATATTTTAGTAACGGGGTGGCGGTAATGGCAGATAGCGAGGCGCACGAAAGCAAAATATATTCAGAATTCGCCCCTCTCTACGACAAAATTTTCGGTAAGATTTTTTACTCCCGTTTAGAGCGCGTCATCGATGACTTAGAAATCCCGCCCGACAGCAAAGTTCTCGAGGTTGGCGCCGGTACGGGAACTTCTTTTCCGGCATACCCGACACACTGCGATGTTATCGGAATCGATTTAGCCCCGGACATGCTGGCGCGGGCGCGCCAAAAGATCAAAGAAAATGGCTGGACTCACTTCCAGGTCATGGAAATGAACGCCCTCAGCCTCGAGTTCCCGGACAACACGTTTGACTATGTCATGGCCTTCCACGTGGTCACAGTGGTGCCTGACCCGATCCAGATGATTGTCGAAGCCAAGAGAGTATGCAAACCAGGCGGCAAAATCGTCATTGTAAACCACTTTACCAGCGACAAGCCGGTGCTAGGCTCGATGACCGAGGCCCTGGATCCGATAACCAAAAAACTAGGTTGGCGAACCAACCTGCGTTTAAAGCCCTTCATTGAAGCGGCCGAATTGCCGGTTGAAAGGGTCTACAAGCTATCCAAAACCTCCCTCTATACCGTCGTACTGGGTACTAAAACGCGCAACGGACGCTACTCTATCAACGGCAACGGCGTCGCGCCTAAATTCAAGAGGCGTCACTGACACAGGTAGCGCGCCGCTCGCGTGCATTGCAGCTGATTCGTTTGCTTGGCCCGCTTGTCTTTCCAATAACTGTCAAAGAGGTGGGATGTAGACGGATTCTCTAGCTAGTGCTCGGGACGTCGCAGCGACATGACGTCGGCCGCTCCGCGTTCTGCAGCAGTTTACAATAAATGAGCTTCGCATGTAGTCTGAGATCGAGCGGACCGGGCTAACGGGGCAGATCTTTGGAGTTCTCCTCTTTTCCCTCTTTAGCGTCGTCGTCGCCGTCATCGCTGCTGACTCCTTTCTTGAAATCTCTGATGGCTTTCCCCAATCCACTGCCGATCTGCGGCAGCTTGCTCGGTCCAAAAATCACCAGCGCAATGACTAAAATGATCAAGAGCTCCTGAATACCCAATCCAAACATGTCCCCTCCTAATTCTTACGCTTCAAAGCGAAGAATACAGCGTTATCTCCCCGTTGAACAAGGAGCAAGATCCGATCGCCCCGCCTGCCTTGGCGCACGGCTCGTTCGAAATCTTTGACATTGTTGACCGGCCTCTGATTGACTTCGCGAATGACGTCCGCCGGTTCGATCCCCACTTGCTCTGAAGGACTACCGGACTGCACCTCGGTCACTAGAACGCCTTTGATAGAACTCAAGCCGAGCCGCCGCGAGGTTTCAGGCGTAATCCGTTGTACGCGGAGACCCAGTTCGGGATCTCGCGAGTCGATCTGCGGATTGGCGTCGCCATCCTCCGGTAGCTCACCGATTTTTACGGTGACAATACGCTCGAGCTTTTCACGCACGATTTTGAACGTGGCCTTCTGCCCGGGAGCGGTATCTGCGATCAGCGTACGGAGGTCGGGATTTTTTGAAAGCGGCTTGCCATTGAACTCCACGATCACGTCGCCGACCTTGAGTCCCGCCACTGCCGCCGGGCTGTTTTCAGTGACCTCGGTGACGGCCTGTATCTCTCCGGCGATTTGCGTCAGGCCGCCGATCGCCGCCGCCTGAGGCGAGACGCCTTGTGCGCGGATGCCAAACCAACCCCGCACCACCTTGCCGTTTTTTCTCAGCTGGTCGGCCACTTTTTTTGCCAGATCGATGGGAATGGCGAAGCCTATTCCGATGTTACCGCCGGTTTGGCTGAAAATAGCGCTATTGACCCCCACCACTTCGCCGGCTGCATTGATCAGCGGTCCGCCGCTGTTGCCGGGATTGATCGATGCGTCGGTCTGAATGAAGTTGTCGTAGGGTCCTGCTCCGATTACGCGCCCCTTGGCGCTGACAATACCGGCGGTCACCGTATGCTCGAGACCGAATGGATTGCCGATTGTCATGACCCAGTCACCGACATCCAAATGGATTGAGGTACCGAGCCGCGCAAACGGAAGAGAGAGAGGCGTCTTGAGAATCTTGATCAATGCCAGATCCGTTCGGTCGTCTTTACCCACCAGGCGCGCGTCGTATTCGGATTGATCGGCAAGCTTCACTTTGATGGCATCGGCCTGTTTAACGACGTGATAGCTGGTCAAAATCTCACCGTCTTTACTGATCAGGATCCCGGAGCCGAGGCTCCTTCGGCTGGTGTCGCGCGGCTGCGATTCGCCAAAATACCGGCTGAAAAATTCATCCATAGGATCGCCGGAACCGCTGCGCGTCACGCGTTGCGCGGTAGTCGAAATATTGACCACTACCGGCATCGTCCGCTTGGCAATCGCCGCAAACGAAGGCGGACGGGTCTCCAGCGCCGCCAGGCTTGCCGAGCTCGCCGGCGACGGCCAAACAGCATACGGGACGGCGGCCAGTAACGAGCCGAGCGCTAAACCGGACCCCAAACGCGATGCCAACCTGACGCTCAACATGCCGAACCTCTCCTTGCAAGCGGTGGTGAAACGTAGCTAACCCTATCAGATTTTCGCCCCCGCCAAAACATTTGCAAATCTGCATGCCAGTGGTTAAGAAGAGACCGAAGCAAAGACTTAAAGAAAAACATGAAAACCCCGGCCGTCGACTACGATACCGTCCGCGAAATGCTGCGCACTGCAACGCCGGACCGCGTCTTGAGATTCATCGGCAAAAGCCATCCCGCCGATATTGCGCTTCTCTTTAAAGGACTGAATCCCACAGAGGTCCGCCAGTTTTTCGACATTCTTTTTTCCGTCCGCAGGGCGGCTAAAACCCTCACCGAACTCCCGGCCGAGCTCTTACCTGACATTCTGGCGCTGATCGACGACGAAAAGATCGCCCGCGTGATCGTGCGCGCTAATCCCGATGACGCGGTGACGATCATCGACAGCCTGCCCGAAGAGCGGCGCGAAAGCATTTTGTCGTTGTTGGACCCGGAGCGGCGCGAGGAAGTTCGAGAGCTCATCAGCTATCCCGAAGACACCGTCGGCAGGATCATGAACACGGATTTCATGGCGTTGCCGCCGGACACCACGGCGCAAGGAGCCATCGACAAAATTCGCGAGCGCGGCGAATTGGAAAGCTTTTTCTATCTTTACGTGGTCGACAACGACAATCGACTGGTGGGCGTGGTGCCGATTCGCAACCTGGTGATCGCGCCGCGCGAACGCAAGCTGAGCGAAATGATGATCGCCGAACCGATCAAAGGCGACGTCTTCATGGATCAGGAGGAAGCCGCTCGCCTGGTCGCCAAGTACGAGCTCCTGGCGTTACCCGTCGTTGACGAGGGCGGACGTCTCGAAGGTATCATCACCGTGGACGATGTCATCGATATCATCAACGAAGAAAGCACTGAGGACATGTACAAGATGGCCGGCCTGGCGGAGGAAGACCGGGTTTTTACCCCGGTCTCCCGCTCTTTCAGAATGCGGCTGCCGTGGACGTTGCTGAATCTGATCACCACCGGCTTGGCCGCCTCGGTCGTAACCCTGTTCCAAGGCACCATCACCGAGCTGGTGGCGCTGGTGACTTTCATGCCGATCGTTGCCGGAGTTGGCGGCAACGGCGCGACTCAGACCGCGACCGTGATCATTCGCGGTATCGCCCTAGGAGAGCTTGAATTCTCGTCGGCGTGGAAGGCAATCGTCAAGCAGGTCACGGTCAACACTTTCCTCGCGCTCGCCGCCGGGACGCTGATCGCGCTGCTCGCCATTCTGTGGCAGGGCAACCCGTTTCTAGGACTGGTGCTCGCCTTGGCGATGATTCTGAATCTGGGGTTGGTTGCCGGACTGTCCGGTGCCGTGATTCCGCTGCTCTTAAAAGCGCTTAAATTCGATCCTGCCCTGGGTTCGGGAATAATCGTTACCGGTCTCACCGACGCCTTCGGCTTTCTGTCATTCCTGGGGCTGGCCACGCTGTTCATTCGCTACATGGTCTAGATTTCGGCTTCGGTGGCCGCCGTCGATGCCTTGGGGCCTTTACGGATCAAAAAAAGTATTCCGCCGATCAAGCTGTCCAGCGCGACAATGAGGAACAGCAAGAGACCGAAGGCAATGCCCTTCTCTGAACCGATGCCGACCGCCGCCAGCAAAAAAATATAGCCGCCTTCGCGCAAGCCCAGCCCGTTGAAGCTGAGCGGCAGGGCGGCAAAGGTCCCCACCAGAGGATAGATGATGATGCAGAAAGACAGCGGCAGACTCAGATGAAGAGCCAGTCCCATGATGACATGGTTCCACGCTTGAATAAGGTGAACAATCAGGGACAGCATCATGGCCTGTGGAATGACGCGCCAGCCGTTACGGTAGCTGTTCAGGATGAGGCTCAGTTTCACGACCAAGGGATGGCCGGCGGCGGGAAGCAGGCGACGCAACACCGGCACGAGCAAAACGAAGATCAGCAACGCCAGAGCCAGGAGGAATGTCACGGAACGAACCGTGGCGGGAATGGCGTAATCGGGGAACAGCAAAAGGCCTGCGGCGCCAAGCCAGACCAGCACCACCATGCCGATGGCGCGGTCCATCAGCACCGACATAGCCGCATGAGCCGTACTCACCGATGCGCGCTTTTGCCGGTCGTTCGCTTCGCCTTGAGCCAGATAATAAACCCGACTGACGTCTCCGCCGACGGTGCTCGGAGCGAACAGATTGAAAAACATGCCGATAAAATAATAGACCGCCAGGTCCTTGAACGAGGTGCGGATTCCCAATGGGCGCGTCAGCACGGCCCAGCGGACGGCGCTAATCGCCTGGGTCATGAGATAGATTACCATGGCCAGCCCGATGTACGAGAAATCCGCTGTCGCCAGCGTCCGGACAAAGCCCCCCGCGTCGATGCGCGTGATCAAAAAAGCCAGCAGTCCGACGCTGATTAGCAACTTGAGGAGAAAGACAACAGTGGCCTTTGAGCGTTTCATTTCGCGAGCGGCGGCTGAATAAGAACGTGGCCTTCGTCCCTGGCGAGACCGTCCAGTAGGACTCGACGCCCGACGACTTTGATTCGTCCTTCGGCATAGAGCTGGATCGCGCGCGGGTAAATGCGATGTTCCTGTTCGAGGATACGCGCCGTCAGCGAAGCCTCGGTGTCATCGGGGAAAACCGGCACCACCGCTTGAATGATGATCGGGCCCTCGTCGCATTCCTCGTTGACGAAATGAACTGTGCAGCCGGAAAAGCGGACACCGTGCTCCAGCGCCTTCTTCTGTACGCGCAGGCCCGGAAATGCCGGCAGCAGCGCCGGATGAATATTCATGATGCGGTTGGAATACGCCTTCACGAAAACCGGCGATAACAATCGCATAAAACCCGCCAGTACGACGAGTTCCACGCCGCTCTGCTGAAGAATGTCCACCACAGTGTGGTCGTACGCTTCGCGGCTGGCAAATGCTTTATGGTCCAACGTTTCGCTGCGCAGATTGTGTTTTCTTGCCCGCGCCAGCCCGTAGGCCTCGGATCGATTGCTGAGGACCACCTCGATCTTGGCGTCCAGCGCGCCGGCTTCGATCGCATCGATGATCGATTGCAGGTTGCTGCCGTTGCCGGAGATCAAAACGCCTATGGAAACCCGCCGCGCCATATTTAAGAACCCAGATCCACGCCGCGTTCGCCTTTGCGAATCTCGCCGATAGTAAAGTATTTCTCTCTCATCCGGCCAAGCGCGCGCAACACCCCGTCACAGTCCTTTTTGCCGACCACCAGGATCATTCCCAGACCGTTGTTAAACGTGCGGTCCATCTCGTCCTGCGAAATGGCGCCGAGCTTTTTGATAAGATCGAATATCGGCGGCACCGGCCAGCTATGACGACGGATCGACGCCCGCACGCCGCGCGGCAGAACGCGGGGTAAATTTCCGCTAATTCCACCGCCGGTGATGTGCGCCGCTCCCTTGATCTTCCACCGCGCAAACAGGCGGCGGATAATTCTCGCATAGATGCGCGTCGGCTGCAGCAACTCTTCGCTCAAGCGCCGGCCAAGCTCAGCAATGCGCTGATCGATTTTCAAGCCCGCATGGTCAAGCAACACCTGGCGCGCCAACGAGTAGCCGTTGCTGTGCAAGCCGCTGGACGGTAGACCGATCAACACGTCGCCGGGCTTGATCGCCTTGGGATCTATAATATTTTTCTTTTCCACCACACCGACGGCGAATCCCCCCAGATCGTATTCTCCTTTCGCGAAATCGCCCGGATGCTCGGCGGTCTCGCCGCCAAGCAGAGCGCAGCCCGCCTGCCGGCAACCGGCGGCAATGCCGCGCACCACGGCTTCGGCAATATCGACGTCAAGTTTGCCGCATACAAAGTAATCCAAGAAAAACAGCGGCTCGGCGCCCTGGGTCAAGATATCATTGACGCTCATGGCCACCAGATCGATGCCGATGGTATCGTGGATGCCGGTCGTCGATGCGATCTTGAGCTTCGTGCCCACGCCGTCGGTGGATGAAACCAGCACCGGGTGGCGGTAACCGCGCCTTTTGAGATCGAAGAGCGCGCTAAACCCGCCAACTCCCGCAATTACGCCGGGGACACGAGTTTTCCCGGCGAGGGGACCAATACGGCGCACCAGTTCGTCGCCGGCTTCGATGCTCACGCCGGCCTTGGCGTAGGTCAGTGCTTGGTTGGCCATGTCAATCTTGCGGAAAGTAATCGGTAAGTGTCAGCCAAATGCCGGCTATCATAACGTAGAGTTCGGCCAATTTCACATGGTCGATCCGATCGCGGTCCCCGAAACCCCGCCGGCCGGAGCCAGCAACGCACGAATTTTCAAGGTGTAATTGCCCATTCGGGTGTCGCTCATCATTTCCATCGTCCTGGGGCGCGGTAAGTCGATGGCGATTTTTTCCAACAAGCGGCCGGGGCGGGCCGACATGACGAAAACCTGGTCGGAGAGAAAAACCGCTTCCTGAATGCTGTGGGTCACGAACAGAACGGTCTTCTTCCTTTCCTCCCAGATGCGCAGCAGCTCCAGATCCAGATCGTCGCGGGTCATCGCGTCCAGGGCGCCAAAAGGCTCGTCCATCAGGAGGAGTTGCGGGTCCGTCACCAGGGCGCGGCAGAGCGAAGCGCGCTGCTGCATCCCGCCGGAGAGCTGGTGCGGAAACATTTCTTCGAAACCCGTTAAACCGACCAGGTTGATCAGCGCTCGGGCTTTGTCGAGATGGCTCGCGGGGTCAAGCTTAGCGAATTCGACAGGCAGCAGGATGTTGCCGAGCACCGAGCGCCATTTGAGCAACACTGGCGCTTGAAACACCATGCCAACGTTTTCCAGCGGCTGATCCACTCGCTTGCCGTTGACCTGGATTTGCCCGGAAGACGCCGGCAGGAGACCGGATATGATTTTCAGCAGCGTGCTCTTGCCGCAGCCGCTCGGCCCAACGATGGAAACGAAGTTCCCGGCCTCGATCTCGAAGGAGACGCTATCCAGCGCCGTAACGGCCCGGGCGCCGCTGGTAAAAACTCGCGAGACTTTTTCGACGGCAATCAGCGGCGGCACTTGGAACCCTGAATAAATGAAGACCGTTCACCGCTTGATAAACTGGTTGGTGAAGACTTCCTTCGCCGTCACTTTCCGGCCGATATCGAAAAACTCATTGACGATCCTTACAGTTTTTTCCGTGATGTCGGGCCTCATGTAACCCAGACCCGACTGAATCGATTCCGGCGGCAGAAAAACCTCGTTCAGAGCGTTTCTCAATTGCAGGGTCACCAAGGACTCGTTCAACTCCGGCTTGTGTTTGAGCAGAATCTTGAGCGCCTCTTCTTGGTGATCGCGCGCATAGCGCAAACCTTCCAAAGTCGCCTCGACGTAGGCGCGCACGAATTCCGGGCGCTTCTTCACGTCATCCTCCTTCACGACCAAGCCAGTCCCATAGATATCGAGGCCGGTGTCTTTCATGAAAATCCGATTGAGCTTGATTCCTACTTTCCTTGCCGCCAATTCCGCGATCTCATCGTTCGAGCCGCGGTACATCACGATAAAATCCGCCTTCTTCGTCACCAGCGCGGCGGGTTGGAGCGGCGCCGCGGTCTCCTGAATGCGAATGGCCTTATAATTGATCTTATTGATGCGGCAATAAGCCGGCATTAAATACCACTGCGCCTGACCGGGGCTGATCGCGTAAGATTTGCCTTCCAGATCCTTCAACTGTTTGATGGGGGTATCTTCGCGCCACATGATGGTCGTGGGAACGTAGCCGAATTGCGCCACGGTCTGAATCGGCGTTCCCCGCGCGCGGGCGACGATGGTCGTCGAGATATCGGCGAAACCGAAGTCGGCGCCGCCGGCGCCGATGGTTCGCACCGTGTCCGCCGAGCCCGTGCTCGACTGGATCGTCACGTTCAGGCCGCGCTTGGCAAAAAAGCCCTTGTCCAGCGCCACGAACCAGGGCGCGTGCTTGCCGCCGATGATGAAGTCCATGCGCACGTTCGCCGGCCTGAGCTCGGCGGCCTGCGCCTGCAAGCCGAAGCCAAAAATGGCAAAGCACAACACCGCGGCGCCAATGGTTTTCGTCCACTGTCTCAATTGAGCCATGATGCCCTCCGCGAACAAATTATTAGAACGAACCTTCGACTTCCCGCACCGCCGCGCTCCAGGGCGCAAGCTTGCGCTGCGCCAGTTCCGCCAGCGAGAACAACCCGAGCGACAACACCGCCAGTGTCAAAAGGATCACCAGGGCGAAGGCTGTGTCCAAACTGTAGTTGGCCTGGAGCACTAGATAGCCGAGCCCTTCGTTGGCGGCGACAAAGTCAGCCACAATGGCGCCGGTGACCGAGAGCACGATGGCGACTTTGATGCCGGCAAACATATACGGCAACGAATTCGGTAGGCGGATTTTCTTGAACACGTCCAGCGCGGATGCTCGG
>CAYZXN010000346.1:0-3816 GCA_964482425.1 uncultured Syntrophobacteraceae bacterium
TCTTTCGCCGGCAGAAATTTCGTATTCAACCAACGATCCTCGATACGCTGCTGCCACTACCTGTCCCTCGATCTGATTTACGCCACTGCAGCCGGCACCAAGTTCTTGGATGTCCATCGCCTCCGGACGCAGGCTGAGAAACATCACGAAGGGTGAGCTACTGTCAAGAAGTAAATGTTAAACTATCATGAAACTTTAGGTGCGACAGTGAAAAAAAGCTGGTCGCACACGCCATGGGAAGCGTGGAGCAAAAGGCCGGGCAGCGCTCCAGCCGCGCCGCCGGCCGAAAACCCCACGAGTATCCGTACGGTCTGGCCTTTGTAAAAGTCGTGTGTTGTCCCCTGTGCTGCGGACGCGAAGAACGCAAGCGATATAATGAACACGAGAGCAGTGATTTGCTTCTTCATAGGAACCGTCTCCTTTCCCGGGAAGCGAGGTTAGGGTTCAAGTAGAAAAAGGCGAACGGCCAAGCAGCGCAGGTGCGGCCGTGAAGCGCCTTTTCAGCCGCAGTATCACTCACAGCACGGGTGTTCGTAGCCGCCAAGCCATGCAGGCGCTCTATCAAGAACAAATTAGTGCATCAACAATGTAGGTGAGTATGACCCTTGAGAAAAGATCTTCGTGCCGGATTGCCTGAGTAGTTACCACCTGTCCTGTCCACAAAATTCGCAACAATTTTACCAATCGGTTTGCCCGCCTGTTTAGGACGTCTCAATTATTCCGACTTTAATGTGCCACGACGAGAGCGATCGCTCTCGGTCAATCCGTCCGAGGTGTGGTTTGCCTGGATGCAGATCGCCAGCGCAAAAACGGCAACTGCAACAGCAGGGAGACGCCTACAAGCACGGTGCCGACGATCAAGGTGCGCCAGCCTGGAAGAATCAGCAACGCTCCGCCTACGATCAACAGAGCGCGCTCGAACCATCCTAAAGTGCGCAGGCCGTAACCGATCGTTCCTGCGGAGACGCTGACTGCGCCGGCAAACGCGGAGACGACACCCATCACGATTGATTCAGTGGGCCCGCGCAGCAACAGCGCCGGATTGAGCGCGAACGAGAATGGCAACACGTACTTGCCGATTGCCAGCCGTACCGCGTCGCGGCCGGTCTCCCAGATTCCGGCGCCGCTTATGCCGCAGGTGACATAGACCGTAATACAAACCGGCGGCGTGATGTGCGAGGCGAGCCCCCAGTAAACGACAAAGAGATGCGCCGCCATGTCGGGCACGCCCATGAGAATCAAAGCAGGAGCGGAAAGAGTCGCCACGGTAATGTAAGCCGGCAATGAATCCATGCTCATGCCCAGAATCAAGCTGCCGATTCCAATCATGGCCAGAGCCGCAAGCAGATTGCCGCCACTCAGGTCGACGAGAAAGCGCGAAAACTTGATGCCCAATCCGCTCAGGCCCAAGGCCGCCACCAACATGCCGACGGCGCCGGTGAGTATCGCCAATAACAGCCAGGTATTGACCGCATCCACGAGCGCGCGATAAATGGCACGGGGGTAGAGTCGCCGCTTTTTGTCGCGGGAGAAAAAACTTACGGCGATCAACACCGGCAAGCTGAAGATCCCGGCCATATCCGGGTCGAATTGCTTGCCCAGCATCAGGTAAATCAAAACCCCAATCGGCAACAGGAAGAACCAGCCATCTTTCAGAGTCGCCGTCAACGACGGCAATTCCGCGCGCGGAATCGGGCGCAGTTTTCTTTTCGCCGCCTCAAAATGCACCCCCATAAAGACGATCATGAAATAGAGCACCGCGGGAAGGAGCGCGGCCTTGGCGACATCGATGTACGGCACGCCCAAGAAGTCCGCCATGACAAAGGCAATGGCGCCCATGACCGGCGGTAAGATCTGGCCGCCGACGGAAGACGCTGCCTCGACGGCACCCGCAAATGCCGGACTGTAACCCGTCCGTATCATCAGAGGAATGGTAAAGGCGCCAGTAGTAGCCGCGTTAGCCGACGGAGAGCCGGAAATCGTCCCGAAAAACGCCGATGCCAGTACGGCCGTCTTTGCCGGACCTCCCCTCGTCCAACCGGCGAGCGAGAGGGCAAGCCGGCTGAACCACTCTCCGACCCCGGCGGTCTGCAATAACGCCGCGAACATGAGAAAGACGATGACAATGGTCGAGGCCACCCCGAGGGGCACGCCGAAGACGCCTTCCCCTGGAACATAAATGGCGTAGCCGAGGCGGTCCCATGAATAGCCTTTGCCGAAAAGCAAGCCCGGCAGAAGATTCTGGAAGCGCGCCGCCAGAAGGAAGAGCACGATCAGCGAAGGCAAGACCCAGCCGGTTAGCCTCCTCAGCGCTTCCAGAATCGAGATGGCCAATCCGAAAGCCAGAACCATTCCCGTCAAATCGAGAAATCCGTAGGCTTCGTAATCGCTCGCTTGTTCATAAAAGACGATCACGAAACCAAGTCCGGAAACTCCTAAGAGCAGCATCAGCGCATCGAACCAGGAGATCCCGAGTCTCCGCTGGCCTCGAGTCGAATAGCTGAGATATACGATCACCAGCGCAAACAGCAGGCTTACAGCTCGGTGGCGCGGCGTGGGAAAGAAAAAGCCGAAATAGGTGGGAATGCGACTGACAATCACCAGGTGATAGAGGGCGGCCAGAAAAGCCAATACCTCGACCGCCCGGGAGTATACCGCCTCTGTACGCGGGGACATCAAGAATGTGTTATGCCGGCTTACTTCAGAAGCTTGGACTGAAGCCCAGCCATTGCCTCATTCCAACGCCCGATCTCTTTGTAATAGCGAATTGCACCGGGATGATAAGGAATCGTCGGGCTCTCTAAACTACTATCCAGGTCGTATTCCCTGGCGGAGGCATGAACCGCGTGATAGTCCTTCAAGTTTGTGAAGAACGTTTTTGTGAACTGATAGACCACGTCTTCGGGGAGATCCGCCCTGCTCACCAGATATTCGCCGAGGGCGAGCGACGTGACATCTTTGTCCAAGCCCTTGATGGCGCCTTTCTGAATCGTGGCGGCCGCGTAACCCGCCAGTTCGGGATTTTCCAAAATCGCTGGAACCTTATCGCGACCGAAGTCGACCACCACCAGCGGCACTGTTTCAGCCAACCGGCGTATTGGCGGCGATGATGTCTTCGGACTTCCCAATGGCATCAATGCGGCGTCGGCCGTGCCCAGTCTCAGAGCCTCGACCTGCTCATTCGTGTCCGAGTGAGCGTAAATGGTGACCGCGCTTTCCGGGATGCCATAAACTTTCATCAGCTGCTTGAGCACGATTTCCAGATCGGCGAGCGCCCGGCGTCGGCCTTGAACCTTCTTGCCGCGCAGATCGGCGGGGGTATTTATGCCACTATCCGCGCGCGCAACGAGAGCGCGGGCGGCAAGCCCGCCTTGGAGAATCAATCGTACCGGGGCTTTTCCTTCCTTTTGAAATGAACCGATGCCGCGAAAGCCATGGGTGGCTGCAAGCGAGTTGCTCAGAGCAAAGTCGATTCTCTTTGCCTTCAACGCGCGGATATTCGCATCGCTGCCGCCGATCGGCTCGACTGAGACGTTGAGTTTGGAATGACGGCTGACCACGTCGCCCATGCCCACAGCTAAAACATGAAACCTCGCCCCGACACTCGATGTTCCCAAGGAAACGGCCGTTTGCGCGGCGCTGTCGCCGGGCAGCGCACAAAAAATAAATCCCGTAATGACCAAAACTAAACGGTGGAAATAAACCGGGAATAGTTTCCGCATCGTATACCTCCTTGCAGTCGTTGTCGGGACCCGAATCTTGACACCACCTTTTATATAAGGGTGTAACATAGCGTCAACCCCAAACTTCAGCCCA
>CAYZXN010000347.1:0-13832 GCA_964482425.1 uncultured Syntrophobacteraceae bacterium
TCTGTTCCGGTCGTTGGATCGGCAGATTAAACCAGCGGTAGGCCCATACGCCTAACGGTATATCGCCGATCGAGAACTCATCTCCCGCCAGATACTTCTTTCCGTCCAAGTGATTCTCGACGATCCGCCAGGCTTGGGTGGTCTTCTCTAAGGCGGCCTGCACGGCTTTCGGGTCGCGCTTATCCTCAGGAGTCCGGATAGTCGCGAAGAAAAGCGGCACTATGGTCGGGTTGAAGACTGAAAGCTGCCAATCCATCCATCGGTTAGCGTCGGCCCGGCCTTCGGGAGTCGACGGCAGTAATCTCCCCTGCCCATATTTGTCGACGAGATAGCGCATGATCGAATTCGACTCCCAAAGAATAAAACTGCCGTCCTGAAGCGTCGGCACCAAACCGTTCGGATTCATATCAAGGTAGGCCTGGTCTTTATTGCCGCCGAACTTGCCGCCCCAGTCGAGCCGGTCAAACTCTAAGCCAAGCTCGCTACCACACCAGAGAACCTTTTGTACGTTGGATGAATCGGTTCGTCCCCAGATTTTGAGCATAGCATCCCTCCCGCTATCAATGCCTTAAACCTTCTTTCCAATACCATCCATTTAGCGCCGGCGGCAACCGAAGCTGGTCATGGTTCGGGGGATTCATGTAATTTCCTGTGACCCCTACCTTTCTGATTTCATATCTGCTAGATAGGAACAACTCATTTTTGGATTGCAGAGTGTTCAGAGTGTTCTATGATGAAGCGAGCTCGAAACCTGATTGTAAGTTTTTATTTTGTTGGTTTAGCCGCACCCACCCAAGTCCTGGCTCAGAGTGCCGCCGAAGGGCAAAAGCTGTATTCGAATCATTGTTCGAGCTGCCACGGCGACAAAGGGCAGGGCGACGGGCCGGCGGGTAAAGCTCTTCCGATCAAGCCTGCCGATCACACGGACGGCAAGATTATGAACTCGCTTTCCGATAAGTTCCTCTTCGATATCATTTCAAAAGGTGGAACCGCGGTCGGCAAATCTGCTTTCATGCCCAGTTGGGGCGGCGTGCTGAAAGACAATCAAGTGCGGGATGTAGTCGCCTACGTGAGAAGTATCGCGAATCCTCCCTACAGAGACAAAGCAGCGGCTAAGTAGAAATATTCTTCGCTTTTTGTTCGCAGCCCCTTGACGATTGAAGAAGTGGGATTAAATTTGGCGCATCCAACCTGTCCCTCGGGACATGTAAATCTATGTTTTATTCGAGGAGGAGATCATGGCAACGAAGATTCGTCCCCTACACGATAGGGTGATTGTAAGACGCATCCAGGAGGAGGAAAAGTCCAAGGGGGGCATCATTATACCAGACACCGCCAAGGAGAAACCGCAGGAAGGCAAAGTAGTGGCTGCAGGTCCCGGTCGTCAGGAGGATGGTAAGACTATCCCTTTGGGAGTGAAAGCAGGCGACAAAATTCTTTTCGGAAAGTATTCCGGCACGGAAATCAAACTCGATGGCGAGGAACATCTGATCATGCGCGAAGATGATATCCTCGGCGTAATTGAATAAGGAGGCAATAGCACGATGGCTGCAAAAGACGTTCGCTTTAGCGAGGACGCGCGCAACAGGGTTCTGCGCGGTGTCAACATATTGGCCGATACCGTTATCGTGACTTTAGGTCCCAAGGGACGCAATGTCTGCCTGGAGAAATCTTGGGGGGCGCCGACAGTGACCAAAGACGGCGTGACCGTCGCCAAGGAAATCCAGCTCGAAGACAAGTTCGAGAACATGGGCGCGCAAATGGTCAAGGAAGTAGCCAGCAAAACTTCGGATATCGCCGGCGACGGAACGACCACCGCAACGGTTTTATCCCGCGCTATTTTCACCGAAGGGCTAAAGTTGGTCGCCGCCGGTCACGATCCGATGAGCCTCAAGCGCGGCATCGACAAAGCAGTCGCGAAGGTCACCGAGGAGCTCAAGTCGTTATCAAAGCCGACCCGAGCCAGAGAAGAGATCGCCCAGGTCGGCACCATTTCAGCCAACAATGACAAGACCATCGGCGATATTCTTGCAGAGGCCATGGACAAAGTCGGTAAAGAGGGCGTGATCACAGTCGAAGAGGCGAAGGGTTTGGAGACCACGCTCGATCTCGTCGAGGGCATGCGCTTTGATCGCGGCTATCTGTCGCCTTATTTTGTGACCGACCCGGAGCGCATGGAGTGTGTTTACGAAGACGCCTACATTCTCATCCACGAAAAGAAGATTTCCAGCATGAAGGACCTCTTGCCGGTGTTGGAAAGCGTGGCC
Organism: uncultured Syntrophobacteraceae bacterium; assembly: GCA_964482425.1. Taxonomy (GTDB): domain Bacteria; phylum Desulfobacterota; class Binatia; order UBA9968; family UBA9968; genus WHTF01. The sequence goes on from CAYZXN010000347.1 coordinate 2,268, forward strand.
AAGACCGGCAAGCCGTTAGTGATCATAGCCGAAGAGGTTGAAGGCGAAGCCCTGGCGACCCTCGTCGTCAATAAGATTCGTGGCATCTTGAAAGTGGTCGCCGTCAAGGCTCCGGGCTTCGGCGATCGACGCAAGGCGATGCTCGAAGACATTGCGATTCTGACCGACGGTAAGATGATCGCCGAGGAATTGGGCATCAAGCTCGAGAACGTAACGGTCAAAGACCTTGGCCGGACCAAACGAGTGATCGTCGATAAGGACAACACCACGGTGGTCGAAGGAGCCGGCAAAAAATCCGCGATCGAAGGGCGCATTTCGCAGATTCGCGCCCAGATCGACGAGACTACGTCGGATTACGATCGTGAAAAACTTCAGGAGCGACTCGCCAAGTTGGCCGGCGGCGTGGCTGTCATCAAAGTCGGCGCCGCGACTGAAGTCGAAATGAAGGAAAAGAAGGCGCGGGTGGAGGACGCTCTGCACGCCACCCGGGCAGCCGTTGAAGAAGGTATCGTGCCCGGCGGCGGTGTCGCCCTTGTGCGCTGCGCCGCGGTGCTCGGCAATCTTCGGGTATCGGAAGATGAGCGCGTGGGCGTTCGGATCATCCAAAAAGCCCTCGAGGAACCCATGCGTTGGATCGCCCAAAACGCCGGGTTGGACGGAGCGGTGGTTCTCGACAAGGTGAAAAACGGCAAGGGCGCTTTCGGGTTTAATGCCGCCACTGAGCAATATGAGGACCTCGTCAAGGCGGGTATCGTCGATCCGACGAAGGTTGTTCGCACGGCATTGCAGAATGCCGCATCGGTAGCCGGCTTGCTGATTACGACCGAGGCGATGATCGCCGATAAGCCGGAGAAAAAGAAGGACGCTCCGGCGATGCCGCACGATCACGACGACTATTAAAAATCCGTTGCACGACTACCAAAAGAGGGCGCCTGAGTCAGGCGCCCTCTTTTTTTCTCCCACAGAAGAACATTCGCTTCCATAATTTAGCCGCAGCAGAGTAAGGACCGCCAGGTGCGAATTCACCGTAGCTTGTCAGGCCGCTCCGCGATTGCCTACCCGTATGTGGGTGATTCCATGGTTACCCGGCTTAAGCCGGAGGCCGCCCTGGAAAACAGTTTTGCAATCCTGCGTTGAGCTTATGTTTGTTGAAATTCTGTACCGGCCAATCGTGAGACTCGAACGAATGAAGAGGCGGCTCAGGCAGCCGACTGCGCTGAATATTTCGACGTTTACAAAGTCTCCACATTGCAACCCGCCTGAGCAACAAGCTTCAGTTGCCTACGGTGGAGGCTCTGTAAGCATAAACTCCGGAACGGCTATGCACATCGGCCGGACTCTGATTACCGATCACTTTTTGTTGAATAGATCGCGCGATTCGTGCTGATTCTCGTCGCGCTCGTAGGCAGTGATAATCTCCTGCACCAGATGATGACGAGCGACGTCCTTTTCGGTGAAAGTAACGAAACGGATACCGTGGACGCCTTTCAGAATACGGAACGCTTCCTTGAGACCGGAAGCCTTACCGGCGGGTAAATCGATTTGGGTTGCGTCTCCAGTGATCACAGCTTTGGAGCCGTAGCCCAGGCGGGTGAGAAACATTTTCATTTGTTCCGGCGTCGTGTTCTGCGCTTCGTCGAGGATCACAAAGGAATCGTTCAAGGTACGGCCGCGCATGAAAGCCAACGGCGCCACTTCAATGGTCCCGCGCTCAACCAGTTTACGGGCGCGGTCGAAATCCACCATGTCATGGAGCGCATCATATAAAGGCCGCAGATACGGATTAACCTTCTCCGCCAGATCGCCGGGAAGAAAGCCCAACTTCTCGCCCGCTTCCACCGCCGGCCGGGTCAAGATGATGCGCACGAAATTGTTCTTCATCAATTCCGCCACGGCCATGGCCATGGCCAGGTAAGTCTTGCCGGTGCCGGCCGGCCCTATACCGAAGACGATGTCGTAGCGGCGAATCGCGTCGATATACGCTTTTTGCGCGATGCTCTTGGGTGTGATGGTGCGCTTATGGGCGGAAATGTAAATCGTATCCAGGAAGATGTCCTGCAGTTTGGCCCGGCTGTCGCCGCTGAGGATGCGTATGGCGTAGTCCACATCGCTGGGATAAACGGGGTAGCCCTTTTCCAACAGCCCGTAGAGCTGCCGGATGATTTGCGTCGCAAGCTCCATCTGCAACGGATCACCTTCTATTTCGAGCGACGATCCGCGCACGCGAATTCTCACACCCAAGGCTTGCTGGAGAATCTTGATATGCTGGTCGTGTTGCCCCAAAAGGTCGCGGAACAATCGAGGGTCATGGAATTCCAAATGCGATCTCTCCAATACCTGATCGCTTGATACTCTTTCCTTCTCGTCTTTCACTCCGCTCCTCCTATGAGTTGGACGACGATCTCGCGTGTGCGCGGCCGGTTGTCGAAATCGAGGAGTACAATCTGTTGCCAGGTGCCAAGAACAAGCCGGCCGTCTTTTATGGGGATTTGCAGCGATGGTCCGAACAGCGCTGCACGCACATGAGAAAAGCCGTTGTCATCGCCCCAACGGTCATCATGGTGATAGCGCCGGTCCGACGGGATCAGCTTTTCCACGAGTTCTTTGAGGTCTTGGATGAGCCCCGGCTCATACTCGACGGTCGTAAGAGCGGCTGTGGAGCCGCTAACGAAAAGAGTCAGCAGTCCATCATTGATTCGTTCTGCTTGGACCCTATCGACTACTTTGGCGGTAATATCGATGATATCGCAAAAGCCTTCGGTTGCCTCGGTGAGTTTGGCGGTTCGTACTTTCATCAAGAAAGCTTTGTGCCGACGATCTTTTTGACCTGTTCCAAAGCTTCATCGGTGCGCGATGGATCTTTGCCGCCGGCTTGGGCGAACTCAGGCCGGCCGCCACCACCACCGCCGACTGTGGGCGCCACTTCTCTGATGATATTTCCCGCATGAACCCGGTTGGTGAGATCGGCGCTCGCGCTGGCTACCAGGCTCACGCCGTTCTGGCCTGTGCTTGCTAGAAAGATAAAGCCACCGGCCATTCTATTTTTGAGTTGGTCGGCAAGCTCACGCAACTGTTTGGGGTCGACATCGTCCACGCGTGTGATCACGACCGCGACGCCATTAATGGTCTCTTTGCGCGCCAGTATTTCCGGAATTTGGTTCTTTCCCAGCTCGCCGCGCAGCCGTTCAATCTCTTTTTCAAGGTCCTTCTGCTGCTGCAACAGCTTTTGGACGCGCTCCACCGCGTCCTCTTCGCCGGCGCGCAGCATTTGACCGATTTGCTTTAAATCCTCTTCGTAACGACGGATTAAGCTCAGCGCTCCTTCGCCGGTCACCGCCTCCACTCGGCGCACGCCGGCCGCTACGCCGGCTTCGGCATTGAGTTTGAAGATGCCGATCTGACCGGACCGTCGCACATGGGTGCCGCCGCACAGCTCCGTCGAGAAATCGCCGATCTTGACCACCCGCACCCGGTCGCCGTACTTGTCGCCAAAGAACGCCAGCGCCCCTTTGCGCAATGCGTCCTCAAAACTCGATTCTTCAATGGACACTGCGGCGTCTTGCCGGATACGTTGGTTGACGATGGCCTCGATATCGGCGAGCTTTTCGTCGGTAATGGCACCGCTGTGATTAAAATCGAAACGCAACCGATCCGGCGTCACCAGCGATCCGGCCTGGCGCACATGGCTGCCGAGCTGCTCTCGCAGCACCGCATGAAGAATGTGCGTTGCCGAGTGATTGAGCATGGTCTTCTGGCGATACTCTGAATCCACCACCAAGTGCACTTTATCGCCGACTTGGAACCGTCCCAGTTTGACCCGGCCCTTGTGTACGGTGAGCTGCGGAGCCGGGTGCTGCGTGTCGAAAACCTCCAGCCGGTCGCCGCGCGCCGTACCGATAATTCCCCGGTCGCCGACCTGTCCCCCTGACTCGCCATAAAAGGGCGTCTCGCCGGTTAGAAGATCGACTTCGGTGCCTTCAACCACCTCCTCTTTTCCGTCGCCGTTGGCATACAACGCGAGAACTGTGGAATCGGCCTCCAGACGATCATAGCCGAGAAACGTCACCCGACCATCGAGCTGAATCTTGCTGTCGGCAAGCGACACTTCTCTGGCTTCACGGCCGCGGCTGCGCTGCGCCTCCATGAGCCTTTCGAAGCCGCGCTGATCGACAGCGATGTTTTCCGCGCGCAAAATGTCTTCGGTTAAATCCAGCGGAAAACCGTAGGTGTCGTACAGGCGAAAAGCCACCTCGCCAGGCAGAGTAGCGGCTTTTTGCCGTCTGAGCATGGCCGTAGCCTCTTCGAGAAGCACCAATCCCTTTTCCAAGGTTTCACTAAAGCGCTCCTCTTCGCTGCGGATGATCTCGGTGATGCGCGCCGCTTCGGTTCGGAGCTCGGGATAGGCATCGCCCATCACGTTTCCCACCGTCGCCGCAAGCTGGTAGAGAAACGGCTCCTGCAATCCGATCAAGCGGCCATGCCGCGCCGCTCGTCTAAGCAAGCGGCGCAAAACGTAACCGCGCCCCTCATTGCTCGGCATGACGCCGTCAGCGATTAGAAAGCTGACCGCTCGGGCGTGATCGTCGATGACGCGAAAAGAAATGTCCGCCGTGGGATCCGCGCCATAGCGTTTACCGGTCAGCCGTTCAGTCGTCGCCGTGAGCTCGCGCATGTAGTCGATATCGTAATTCGACAGCACGTTTTGCAGTACCGCGGTAATGCGCTCCAAGCCCATGCCGGTGTCCACATGCTTCGACGGCAGCTCTTCCAATTGCCGACTTTCTTTGCGGTTATACTGAATAAAGACAAGATTCCAAAGCTCGATGTAGCGGGCGCAATCGCCGTTGACTTGGCAAATATGCGCCGACGCGCCTTTCCTGTCGCAAGCTTCCGGCCCGCGATCGAGATGAATCTCACTACAGGGGCCGCAGGGGCCGGTCTCGCCCATTTCCCAAAAGTTTTCCTTCTCACCGAATCGGCGAATGCGCGACGGCGGTAGTCCGCTGATCTTTGCCCAAAGTTGCTCGGCTTCGTCATCGTCAAGATAGACCGTGGCCCAAAGCTTGTCCTTGGGCAGGCGCCATTCCCTCGTCAGCAGCTCCCATGCCCACTCGATGGCTTCGGCTTTGTAGTAATCACCGAAAGACCAGTTTCCCAGCATTTCGAAAAACGTGTGATGATAGGTATCCCGCCCTACCGCTTCCAAGTCGTTGTGTTTACCGCTGATGCGCAAACACTTCTGTGCGCTGGCGGCGCGCACATACGGCGGGCGCTCCTGACCGAGGAAAACATTTTTAAACTGCACCATACCGGCATTGGTGAAGAGCAGCGTCGGATCCTTGTCGGGCACCAGAGAAGAGCTCTTCACCAGGCTATGAGATTGTTTGACGAAGTAGTCCAAGAACGTTTTGCGAATGTCGTTTCCAGTCATGACAGCTTTCTAATCTCCCTGCATCTGCTGCTGCACCAGAGCGAAGATGACCTCGCTGCTATAACCGCGGCGAGCAAGAAATGCACTCGCCCGGCGCAGCGCCTTGGGATCGCGGAGATCGATTCCTCTAAATTTTTTCTCCAATAAGGCTCTGGCGTTCTTCTCCTCATCCCCGTAACCGAAGATCACGCCGATAATTTCGCGGATCAAAGGCTGGCCCACGCCTTTGGCTCTTAATTCCTGTTCGATTCTTTTGGGTCCGTAGCCGCGGTTTTCGGCTCTGGACAGCGCCCAATCACGGGCAAACGACTCATCGTCGATGTATTTGAGGGCGCGGAGTTTTCCCAAAGTGAGCGCGCTGACGTCGGCCGAACAGCCTTTACGGGACAGATGAGCGGCTATTTCCGCTTCACTGCGCGCGCGATAGCTGAGAAATCGAAGAGCGGATTGAAGCGCCTGCTCGTGCGAGCCCGGCGACTTGTTCTTGTGGTTTGCTCGCTTCAGATTCTCAAAAAACCTTTGTGGCTACTTTACTTTGGCCTTTTCTCTCTTGTCGGCAACGGCTGTGGCTGGGGCCGGCTCGTCCCGCTTAAGACCGACTCGTTCCATGACGCGCGACATAATTTGCTGAGCGGTTTCAGGATGTTCTTTGAGAAAATTTTTCGCCGCCTCGCGTCCCTGGCCAATCCTCTCGCCGCCAAACGAATACCAGGCGCCGCTTTTTTCCACGATGCCCATTTCGCTGCCGAGATCGACGATCTCACCATCGCGGGAAATTCCCGTGCCGTAAAGAACATCGAACTCCGCTTCCTTGAACGGCGGCGCCATCTTGTTCTTGACCACCTTCACCCGGGTGCGTCCGCCAATAATATTGTCGCCGTCTTTTAATGCGCCGATTCGGCGGATGTCCATGCGCACGGAGGCGTAAAACTTGAGTGCGTTGCCACCGGTGGTGGTTTCCGGATTGCCGAACATCACGCCAATCTTCATGCGGATCTGGTTGATAAAGATCACCACCGTGTGCGAGCGCGAAATCGTTCCCGTAAGTTTGCGCAGGGCCTGGGACATGAGCCGCGCTTGCAATCCCATATGGGAATCGCCCATCTCCCCTTCTATTTCCGCTTTCGGCACCAGCGCGGCGACCGAGTCGATCACCAGCACGTCGATCGCCCCGCTACGGACCAGGGTCTCGGCAATTTCCAGCGCCTGCTCACCATGATCCGGCTGAGAAACCAGGAGATCGTCGGTCTTAACGCCAAGCTTTTTGGCATAGTTTAAGTCTAAGGCATGTTCAGCGTCGACGTAAGCCCCCATACCGCCTTGCTTTTGCGCTTCGGCAACGATTTGCAATGCCAGCGTGGTCTTACCCGATGATTCAGGCCCGTAAATCTCTATGACCCGCCCGCGCGGCACACCGCCGATTCCTAGAGCGATATCAAGGCCGAGAGAGCCGGTCGATATGACCGGCAAATCTTTGGCGACTCCACCCTCGCCGAGCTTCATGATCGCGCCTTTGCCGAATTGTTTTTCGATTTGGCTGACCGCTAGATCAAGGGCTTTCTCTCGATCGACATCCATGAATTTGCCTCCTTAGTATCGACCTATCAATGTTCGCTTTCATCGGTGAGCCGGACCTTTCTGAGGGGCCGATACACCGCACCATCTGGACCGAGCACGCTTTGAAATAGAATGACCTCGTCAACGGCGGATTGGCCAAACCCGACATCGCTCCAGCGCTGCAGTTCGTCCTCGAGTTTTTGTCCGGAGCCGCTGAAATGGCGCCAGCGTCCCACCGTTAGATGAGGGCGAAAGGTTCTATTTTCGCGGGGAAAGCCGAAGGGTTCTAACACAGATTCGACTCTCTCTACCAGGAGCGCCAGCTGATTTCCTTCGACACCGACCCACAGCACGCGGGCCCTCTTAAAATCCGGGAATACCCCTAAACGTTTAGCACTAATAGTAAAGCGCGGAAAGGGGCGGATCGCCGCTGCGAGCGCTGCGCCAATCGGCTTAATATTTGAGTCTTCTATAGCACCAAGAAACTTGAGGGTGAAGTGGTAATTTTCTTGCGGCACCCGGCGAATCCCGGAAATCTGCCTAGCCAGTTGCGCTGTCGCCTCGGCAATCCGAATGCGAACTTCCGGCGCGATGTCGACTCCGACAAACCCGCGGATCATAGGGGCCTTACTGCTTTAGCTGCAAAAGGCAGGTGCGCAACCAATTGAGCGCGATCTGCGATGTGCCCAGAATGATTCGCTCACGGCCGCCGCCCAAGTTGAAAAGTCTGGCGTTGTGACGGTCGCTTTGGGCGATGCTCACCCAGACAGTTCCTACCGGCTTGTACGGAGTGCCGCCGCCGGGCCCGGCGATGCCGGTCACACTCAGACCGACGCTTGCTCCAGTCTGCGCTTTAATGCCGGCCGACATCTCCAGGGCGGTTTCGCGGCTCACCGCACCGTGGTTTTCGAGAGTTTCCGCGCGCACGCCGAGAAAGCGCATTTTCGCTTCGTTCGAATACGTTACCGCGCCGCCATAATAATAGACCGAGCTGCCGGCTACTCGGGTCACCCGGTGGCTGATGTAGCCACCGGTGCAAGATTCAGCCAGGGCCAGGGTTTGACTCTTTTCCACAAGCAGCCGGCCGACAATTTCTTCTAAAGTGGCGTCGCCTTCGGCGTAAATGTGCTCTCCCAATTTGCCCCGGATTTGCTGGCGAAGTTCGTCGAAAGGGGCCGCGGCACTTTGATCTCCGCGCACTGTTAAACGCAAAGACAAATCGGGATAATGAGCGCGAAAAGACAGGCTGGCAAGGCCGCCAAGACTTACCGGCCGCAGCATTTCGTCGAGGCGCCCCTCGGTAATGCCGTGAATTTTGAACGTGGCTGCATAGGTCGTTAGCTGGCCGTGGCGCTCGATCCACGGCAAGACTGTCTGCTCGAGCATTGCGCTCATTTCCTGAGGCACGCCGGAAAGCCAAAACAGTGTCTTTTGCAACCCAAGCTCCACAGAAAAACCAGGAGCCGTACCGACGGGATTGGGGATGATCGTAGAGCCGGCCGGGAACAACGCCTGCTTGAGGGTATTTGCCGACCAGGCCACCGCGCGATCTTTAAACCATTGACGCAACCCCTGGGCGATTTCGTCATCTTGTTTCAGCTCAACTCTGAGAAACTCGGCGACAACTTCGGCCGTCAGATCGTCTGCAGTGGGACCCAGGCCACCGGTGCCGACGACAACGTCGCCCGAGTCGCGGGCCACGTGGAGTGCCCAAATGAGCTTATCTTTTTTGTCGCCCACTTTGAGCACCGCGGCTACCTCTATCCCGAGTGCAGAAAGGCGTTCTGCAATGACCACCGAGTTGGTATCGATAACCCGACCGCTGGTGAGTTCGTCCCCCGTGCTCAGGATGACGGCTGTCCTGATCATATCACTCTCCACCCGCTAAGCAGCTGCACAATTGCAAATGTATATAACCCGGCGACGATGTCGTCCAAGACGATCCCTGTTCCTCCGGGCAGCTTTTGTATCCGCGATGCCGGATAAACCTTCGCAATATCGAAAAACCGAAAGATAACAAATGCGCTTATGACCGACAGAGCGCGCGCCGGTGCAAGATAGTTGGCGATCAAGAAGCCGATAATTTCATCTATGACGATTCGGCTTGGATCCTTTTGCGCCATAAGTGCCGCAGCCCTGCCGGACACCCAGATAGCGCCGGCCGTGAAAGCCAATAGCAGAGCCAGCGATGAAGTCAGTGAAAGCGCCGCCACCCAGTTCAGTCCCAGTGAAAATGGCACTCCCACGAGGGTACCACAGGTGCCCGGGGCAACCGGAGAGTGACCCGCTGGTCCACCTGTCGCCAGCCAAAGAACCAATTTACTCTTAGTCGCAATCAATGACGAGCCGCCCAAGCAGACGATGTAAAAAGCCAGATTGGCTCACGCGGAGAGGTTAGCGAATTCAGATAAAATTTTAAACCGCCCCGGGATGGCTTCCGGATGGAAAATAGAAGAATTACGACTGCGGCGAAGAAATAAGCTCGACCAGAAAAGTTCTCTTCTGGTTTTCGAATAGTCTTTGCAGCGCGGGCTCGATAGTGTCCTCGGCGGGAAACTCAAAGTTCAGCGGGTCGACGTACTGTTGATCCTTATAAAGTTCGAAATGAAGGTGCGGACCAGTGGTTCTGCCGGTGGAACCGACAAAGCCAATCACTTGGCCCTTCTTTACCTTCGTCCCGTTTGTGATCCCCTTGGCAAATCCCCCCAGATGGGCATAACGCGTCATGTAGCTCGAATCATGTTGGATTTCGATTAACTTGCCGTAGCTGCCCACCCAGGCGGCTTGGCTGATCACGCCATCGCCCACGGCCCGAACAGGAGTTCCACGCGCCGCCGCAAAATCAACCCCTGTATGCGGCATGTTGGTCCTTAAAACGGGATGAAAACGGGAATCCGAAAACTGGGAGGTAATATTGGTAAACTCCAGGGGAAAGCGAAGGAACGAACGCGCCAGGCTACGACCCTCGAGATCGTAGTACGCCCCGGTCCCTTTGTCCTTTTCGAAATAGATGGCGGTCAATTTTTGGCCGGCATTGATCAACTCCGCGGCCAGTATTCGCAGCGAGGCCTTTGTCGATTGACCTTTTCGACTCCGTTGCTCGTAAAGAATCTTGAAACTGTCGCCTTTCCTGATGTCGTTCTCCAGATTGACGTCCCAGGTAAAGATATCGGCCAACTGAGAGAGAAGGCTGGATTGGATGCCGGCCTTGTGCCCCGAGGCGAACAAAGTTCCTTCATCGTCGATCATGGCCGCGGCGGTCCGTAGGTCGACGTCAAAAGGCTTCTCGCGCTTCTGGAAGAAAATGCTCCGGCCGCTTCGCTCCCAGGTGAGATCCATGGCGTCATTATAATCGATCTCCAAGGCTCTCAACGATTTGCCGGCGTTAGCTTCACTTGAGGAGGGCGAGAAATAGAAATGGACATCCTTGCCTGGTATCAACGTCCCCGACCGGTAGTGCTGGTGAATCGAGCGGCCCCACAGCTGCTTTTCAGCCGGGGTAAGATTAAAGCGGCCCAAGAGCTTTGTTAGAGTATCTCCGGATCTGACGCGATGGATGACGTGCTCCCGCTTATCGATCATGTCGATGGGCGTTACGGCACGGGGAAGAATGGACTTGCGCGGTTGAATATTTGTTAAGCTGCGAACCGGGGGGGTCGGGATCTTGCTTTTGGGTGCCTCCTTACGGACGTTTCGTTGGGTGGATGCCTCCGTTTCAGGCGGCCTCATGGCAATCATGGCGGCAAACACCCAGATCCAGACCAGCCAGTTTGAAGGGGTGCGGGCGCGGCTGAACTCTTGTAGGCCGGCGCCGAGCCAAACCTGCGCCCTGTATGGCAATTCCCGTTGCATAGAAAGCTTACATTGAATAAACCGTTTGGCCGGCACTGTCAACCCCAAATCCGCCCGATTTGGTCATACGGGCCCGGCGCAGGTTGCTACGACTCTCCAAGAAAGAGCCGCCTAGCGGCGATCTCGAAGAAAAAAAGCACCGCCGCCAGGACTATCAGGAGCCCACGTGCCGGCTGGCTCGTTTTAGTAACGTACCGCCTTTCCAGAATTTCCACCGATGCAGGATTGACTTCGCCGCCGCTTGTCTGCGCTAAGCGGGTCAGTAATGACAGGTTAACCTCAGGCCGAGGCATTTCCCGTTTAGGATCAAAGGTCGAGGTAAATCCTACTGGCGGGTAAGGAATCTTACGGCCCTTGCGTTCTTCAGTGATATCGATCCGGTATTCCCCTGGAACAAGCATGGGCAACGTAGCCTGATAGTGACCGACTGCGACTCTTTTCAAGGTGCCGTCGATCTTGGCCGCTTTGCTGCTTGCAACGAAGCGAAACAGGCTGTCGGCTGCCGAGTCTTCGAAAACGTAAAGATCTAAAATCGGTTGAGCTTGCGACAAGCTGATCCTGGTCTCATGAAGCGTTACGGGAGCATCGCCGCTCGGCTGGATCCAGTCGAGTATTTTTTCCCAGAACTCCTGCAGGCCACCCCATTGGATCCATGACCGGCTCCAGCGGCCTTCAAGATCGGTTGTGAAGGCTACGGTTTTGCCGCGCCCGTAGCGCCAGGAAGC
>CAYZXN010000348.1:0-10174 GCA_964482425.1 uncultured Syntrophobacteraceae bacterium
TCAGTGTAGAAGCTGGACTTTAGCGCCGCCTTCCAACCAAATCCGTTTTGACCTATTTCCACATTCTTTTTGTCTCATAAGCTTGCAACGAGAGTCGATCTCTATTAGCTGTAATGAGCGGTCAAGATAAATTGGTCCGCACGACTGATATCGTCACATCGAAGATTCTTCACGATTTCACCATCCAAAGGAGGTTCAGATGGCCAATGCGCAATGGCCTCGCGAATTGAGAGACGACTGGCAAAGGCTGCAACAGCAATTCGAGGGATTTAATCCGGGCGTCATGATCCCTGTGCTAGTGATCGTCGTGGTCCTGTTGCTTGTATGGTCGAGCTGGTACACGGTGCAGCCGGAGGAAACCGCCGTGGTGCAGCGTTTCGGCCGCGTCAACCGCTCGACGGGTCCGGGGCTCCATTTCAAGATTCCCCTTGGCATCGAAACCGTCAGACGGGTCCCGACGGCTCGGGTTCTGAAGGAAGAGTTTGGCTTTCGGACGGTGACGGCGGGTCGCCAGACGCAATACGCTGGCGGGGATTATACCGCCGAGTCGCTGATGCTGACCGGAGATCTCAACGTCATTGACGTTCAATGGATCGTTCAGTTCCGGGTGGAAGATCCGGTCCTCTTTCTTTTCAAGGTCCGCGAACAGCAGAATACGTTTCGCGCCGTTGCCGAGGCGGTCATGCGCCGCGTGGTCGGCAACCGCGTGGCAAGTGATGTCCTGACGGTAGGGCGGGTTGCCGTTGCCAGTGAAGTCAAAGAGGAAATGCAGCAGATCCTGTCTGATTACGAAACCGGCATCCGGCTTATCACCGTAGAGCTTCAGGACGTCACGCCTCCAGATCAGGTAAAGCCGGCTTATAACGAGGTGAATGAGGCGCGCCAGGACCTTGAACGTATGGTGAACCAGGCGCAGGAACAGGCAAACAAGGTAATTCCTCGAGCGGCAGGAGAAGCGAAACAGGCGGTGGCGGAAGCTCAAGGTTATGCCACCGAGCGCGTCAACCAAGCCCGCGGTGAAGCGGCCCGTTTTACTTCAGTGTTGGCGGAGTACCAACGGGTCCCCGATGTTACCCGACGGCGCCTTTACTTAGAGGCCATGAGCGAAGTGCTTGCCGACGCCAAAACCGTTTATATCGTGGACAGCGAGCAACGGGCATTGATTCCATGGCTCTCCCTGGATTCCGGTCAGAGCCCGCCGCCGATGAAAGCTCGCACGGAGGAGCCCAAGTCATGAATACAGCCTTAAAATATACCTTAGGTATTCTAGTGCTGGCGGTTGTTCTGGCAGCGGCTGGTGCCTTCTATGTCGTGCAAGAGGGTCAGCAGGCCGTCGTCCTGCAATTCGGCCGGCCGGTGGGGAATACCGTGAGCGAAGCGGGCCTTCACTTCAAGATCCCTTTCATCCAGGAAGTGCGCCGCTTCGATAAGCGCCTGCTTATTTGGGACGGCGATCCAAATCAGATACCCACGGCCGGCCGCGAGTTTATCTGGGTCGACTCCACCGCAAGATGGCGCATCGTCGATCCGTTGAAATTTCTCCAAAGTGTGGCCACGGAGGCCGGGGCTCAGTCGCGGCTCGACGATATCATCGATTCGGTCGTGCGCGACCTGGTCTCGTCCAATATTTTGGTCGAACTCGTGCGCAGCGCGAGTTGGGAGACGCCTAAAGAGGAGGTTCTTGAAGAAGCATCTAAGGAGGTGGTGGAAGAGCTGAAGAAAGAAATTAAACTCGGACGTGAGGGGCTGACCCGGGCCGTTCTGTCGGTGGTGCAAAAGATCACCCCGCAGTATGGCATCGAGGTGGTGGATGTCCGCATTAAACGGCTCAACTACGTGGAAAGCGTGCGGGAAAAGGTTTACGCGCGTATGATCTCCGAACGAAAGCAACTCGCGGCGCGTTTCAGATCGGAAGGCGAAGGCCGGAGCGCCGAGATTTTAGGGAACATGGAAAAGGAGCTGCGTGAGATCCGTTCGGAGGCTTATCGCACCGTGCAGGAGGTGCGCGGCAAAGGCGACGCGACGGCGACCAAGATTTACGGCGATGCGTACGGCCGCGACAAAGAGTTTTACGCCTTCTCTCGGACCCTAGAGAATCTCAAGGAAAATAAAAACAAGAACGCGACGCTGGTGCTGACCACGGACAGCGACTACTACCGTTATCTCAAGGACGCCAATCCTGCGCCCGCCAGAGCTAAGAGATAACCATTTGTTCGGCTGCGATTAGCCTGTGGGAGCAGGCGGTAGATGATCAGGTTAGAGTTGTCGATCTCTACCGACTGTTCCTGTGCCAGCAAAAGAGCCGGATGGTTTCGAGAGCCAATTTGCCGGCTTCAATCGGCATAAAAGCGCCGCGAAAGTCATTACTCCAGCGCGCATTAACGCGTTTTGAGTTTGTTCGGTAAAAACCGCGCTTTGCGGGTGAAAACTTCCCGCCGCTTCCCCGTGTGAAGCGGTTTTCCGCCAGCAACCTCTAGATCATAATCTTATGCCGGTTTAGATCATAATCTTATGCCGGTTCTCTGCAGGCTTTCTTTCAGGTCCGAGCGGTCCTTCTCGGTAAACGGCGCGGTTTCCCAACGCGGAAAGCGCTCCACGGGCAAACCGCGCATGCGCATCAGTTCAGCGAATATCCCTCGTCCATGAGTGCGCAGAAAACGTCCGACGACCTGGAGGACCGCGGCCAAAAGATCGTGTTGCTTTTGCGCTTCCTGGAGGTTGCCGATTTTAAGCGCTTCGTACATTTGCACGCAGGCTTCGGGAAATGGGGTCGACGGTGGATGGATGGCGCCGCGCACTCCCACCGAGTAGCCGCTGTAAAGGGAAAAAATGCCGCCGGGAAAAACACCCACCGATTTAGGCAGCTGGAAGACGTAACCCAGTAACTTGTCATAAGCGACGAACGATACTTTGATGCCGGCCAACGTATTGGGCGCAATGGCTTCGATGATCTTGTTTGCCTTTGGCGGGGTGATCTCGACGTGCGTGGTCTCGGTATTGTCGTAGATAAAGAGCGGCACTCCGGGAACCGATTTGGCGATGGCCTTGTAGTGAGCATAGACTTCGTAGTCGTCATGGGGATAGTAATAGGGAGGCACCACTCCCACCGCATCGACGCCGAGGCTGGCCGCATGTTTAGCCAGTTCGATCGAGGAGTATGTGTTGGCGGTGCCGATGTGCATGATTACGGGGACTCTTCCGGCAACCCGCTTGACAATCTGCTCGGCCACTTTTTTGCGCTCGTCGATCTCCATCACCATGCCCTGCCCGTGAGTGCCCAGGGGAAAAAATCCGTGCACTCCAGATGAGAGATAAAAATCGATGATGGCGTCCGTTGCGCCGTGGTCGATAGCGCCATCGTTCTTAAAAGCCACCGGCATTGGCATCAAGATACCTTCAACTTTTTTGTCGCTTGGCATGGATGCTCCTTTCGGGCTTATGGATGTTTTAACCATCGTACCCATACCGCAACCGGGAGAACATTTCCAGCCGTTTGACGGTTTCGGTCCGCGATGAAAGGTGTTAAGAAAAAATATCTTTTTCAGGAGGCGATGAATGGCAGAAAAAAACCCGACAGTCACGTTGTCGACGAGCATGGGCGATATTCGCATCGAGCTTGACGCGGTAAAAGCACCGATTACGACGAAAAACTTCTTGGATTATGTCAACGACGGATTTTATGACGGCCTTATCTTTCATCGGGTGATCCCGGGGTTCATGATTCAAGGAGGCGGCATGGATCCGCAGATGAGACAGAAAGGAACCAAGTCGCCGATCAAGAACGAAGCCGCCAACGGGCTTAAAAATAGGAACGGTACCGTCGCCATGGCGCGAACGAACGTGGTCGACAGCGCCACCGCGCAATTCTTTATCAACGTTAAAGACAACGATTTTCTAGACCACAGGAGTACCTCGGCCGATGCATTCGGCTATGCGGTCTTCGGCCAGGTGATCGAGGGCATGGATGTGGTGCAGCGGATTGAAAAGGTCAAAACGGGGAACAGTGGAATGCATCAGGACGTTCCGGTGGATCCGGTGCTCATAAATTCGGTGAAATTGGACGGCTAATAGACGCCGCACCGCCGGGTCATATCATGTTGGATACCGCGGCGGATCCACGATTGACAGTAAACGGTGCTATCGGTTAGTCTCGGTCGCAACAATGCGGCACCCGCGTGAGTCGAGTTTGTTTTTCAGAAGCGCGACTGAATACGTTCTTGCCGGGTTTTTTCTGCTTACTAAAGTCGGAATACGCGGCGCCGTCTCCTTTCATCCATGGGAAGTAGCGCCGGTGGCGGGGCAAGCGGCTCAGCTGCGCAGTGATCTTGATCCTGCAGCGGTTGTGCCGTCCTCTATTTGCCGGCGCCGTTCCGTGGTGGGGAGCTTCGCTGGGCGGGCGATCCGGAAGGCGATGCGGCGTTTGTCGAGGCCGACCCTGCACAACCGAAAAGATCATCGGTTTTGACGTCGAATTCGCCGAGCTCATTGCCCGCAGGCTCAAACCGCAAAGCGAGTTTTGTCAACATCACGTTTACGTCCATCGATCAATCGATCCGTCGCGGCGACGCCGACTTCGGCCTGAGCGGCATCGAAGACACGCAGGTGCGGCGTGAGACGATGACCGCGACGGTTCCTACTACAGGTTGCGCGAAGTACTGAGCGTGCGCAACGCCGACGTCAGCCGTTTTCGCAGTTTGGCGGATCTGCGCGGGCGGCGGGTCGCTACGCTGGGCGGCACCATCGCGCATGACATTCTGTTGCGCGCCGAGCGCGACTTTGGCATTCACGCGGTCTCCTACGACGATGACGTTCATCCCTACACGGATCTTGTCATCGGCCGTGTCGATGCCGTGCTGCTCGACAACGTTTTGGCAGAGCGCCGGCGTCTGACGACTCCGGGATTCGCCATCCAGCCTGAAAGTGTCGCCATCGGCCACTATGTCGGGGTGCTGGCGCCGCATAATGCGCTGCTGCGCGATTCCATCGATGTGATTCTCTGCGACGCTATGCGCGACGGCACGCTGGAACGTATTTTTCGCAAGTGGCGCGTCTGGAACGACGATCAGCCCGCGCTCTATGCCGATGTCCTTGCCGGACGGCCGGTGGCGCCCATTGCCGGAATGGAGGCGGGCGACGGACCGACGAGGATGCTCTCAGGCTGGGAGGCGGCGTGGCGCTATATGCCCTCGCTTTTGCGCGCCTCGTTGATCACTCTGGTGCTCTCTTGCCTCTCCATGGCGCTGGCCGTGGCGTTTGGTGTCTTTATTGCCAGCGGCCGGGTTTACGGCGGCAAGCTCATGCGCGCTGTTGGCCGGCTATGTGGAAATCATCCGCGGCACGCCGGTTCTGTTGCAGCTGTTCATTCTCTACTACGGCATCGCCGAGGCCGTGCGCCTGCCGGCATTTGCTTCGGCGCTTCTCGGTCTCGGCTCAACTATGCGGCTTATGAGAGTGAAATTTACCGCAGCGCATTGGAAGCCGTGCCGGGGGGACAGCTCGAGGCGGCGCGGGTCCTGGGACTGGGCGATCTTCAGGTGCTGGCGCTGGTGCGCGGACCGCAGGCGTTGCGCCTCGCACTGGCGCCGATAACAAACGACTTCGTTGCGCTGCTGAAGGACTCCTCGTTGGTCTCGGTGGTGGCAAAAATTTGCGTTTCTTTGGTCATTCGAGAACCGTCAGCAGCTCGAAAAAGCGATCAGGCTGGCCCCACCCGTGCCATCTGACTTTCAACCCATGAAAATGTAACCCTCCCTGGTTGCTAAGATTTCCTCAATATCTGTGGGTTACATTCTAAATGAGTCAACGATACCTCGCAGGGTTACATTTTAGATGATTAAATACGCGTGCTTGACGCTCGATGATGTTTTCGAATAGTTTCGAAGCGGCGACCAATGCTAGTATGCGCGAATTCGGTAGAAGGAAGGGCCTGATAATGTCCAAGATCCAAGTGCGACTCGTTGTCGTGGCGACCCTGGCGTGGGCTGTGTGTTTGCTCGGAGTAAAGGCACATGCACAGTTGCCGGGAGCGACGGGAGCAACTTTCGACGATCAGGCTGCGGCGGATTTTTACCGTGGCAAGACCATCCGAATCGTTATCGGCTCAGGCCCTGGAGGAACCTACGATATCTACTCGCGCCTGATAGCGCGCCATATGCCCCGCTTTATTCCCGGGAGTCCCACAATCGCAGTGCAGCCGAGAGCGGGAGCCGGCGGTCTGATTGCCGCCAATGCGATCTATAACGTGGAGCCGAAGGACGGTACCGTGATTGGTTCTTTCGGTGAAACATTCCCGTTGCGGCAAGCCATAGGCGCCCCGGGTATCGAATTCGATTCGGCGAAGTATCAATGGATTGGCAGCGCCATCAATGCTCCCATCGCATGCGTGGCGCGTACGGACTCCGCCGTGATGTCGTTCCATGACGTCATAGCCGGGAAGCCGTTCACCATCGGTACCATGGCGCCCGGCAGCACAATTTACGACACACCGGCGATCATCAACGCGGCTTTGGGAACGCACATGAAGCTGGTGCGAGGTTTTGACGGCGTCGCCACTATCGTTAATGCCGCCGAGTCCAAGGAAGTGGACGGGTACTGCGCGAGCTGGCCGGCCATGCTGACCACCGGTCGTCATCTTCAGTTGATTAAGGGCGGCTCATTAAGACCGGTCCTCATCATGGGCGACAAAACGCCGGATCACCCCTTGATGAAAGGCGTGCCGGCAGCGGAATCTCTCGCCAAAACGGAGGAAGCCAAGTTATTACTGCGCGCCATGCACGCTCCGTCCGAGATTACCAATCCGTATGTGGTTCACCCCGACGTTCCGGGAGATCGTGTCAAAGTGCTGCGCGGCGCCTTTTTGGCTACGTTTGCAGATCCTGAATTCGTCTCCGATGCCAAGAAAAGCAGGATAGAATTTGCACCAAGCAGCGGCGAGCGCGTTACCGAAGTCGTCCGGGCGATCCTCAACACGCCGCCTGCGGTGCTCGCCAAGATGAAGAAGATTCTAGTCCAGTAGCCGGCTGTCGGTTCTTGCGTGTCACACGTTTAGCAGCACCGGTCTTGCGCCGCCAGCGCTATGGTTAATCGGCCGGAGTCAAAACCGCTGGGTCGCTCAGCGTCCAGCCATTTCAGCACATCTAACATCAGCAAAACATCGGGATGAACCCAGGCATCAATTATCTGCTCCTTACCACGGCTCTGCTGGCAACTTTCCTTTCCGGCACCGCCACCAGGATCGTCAGTATCTCCATGCCGACCATTGCCGACAGCCTGGCCACGGATCTGCTCGGGATTTCCTGGGCGCTGCTTTCTTACCAGCTCTCCAATATCGGGCTCTCGATCGTGTTCGGCCGCGTCTCGGATCTGTGGGGACGAGAAAAGGTGTTTGCGCTGGGATTTTTGGTGTTTACCTTGAGCTCTTTGCTTTGCGGGCTGTCACAGACGCTGGTACAGCTCATCGTCTACCGCTTCTTGCAAGGCGTGGGCGGCGCCATGCTTCAGTCCTCTAGCCGGGCATTAGCGGCCGAGTCGGTGCCCGAGAGGCTCGCCGGCAGGGCACAGGGGTACATGACCACCGCTCATCATGTGGGCTTCATCGTGGGCCCGAGCATAGGCGGCTTAATGATTGATTATCTAAGCTGGCGGTGGAGTTTTTTCTTCCTGGTGCCTATTGGAATCTGCGGCACGCTGCTCACGCTGTTGAGCCTGCGGCGTCTCCCCCGGGCCTCTCGACGACATGCGGTTACCATCGATTACGTCGGCGCCGCATTGCTGTTTGCGACAACCAGTGCAGTGGTGCTGGTCTTCGACCGGCGAACACACGCAATGACAGGGTCGACCTTCACTGCGGCCTTGGTGGTATTGTTTTTGATCTGCCTGGCAGGCTTGATTTTTCATGAGAGCCGCACCAAAACGCCCATCCTGAATCTCACGCTGTTCAAAATTCGCAGATTCAGCATGAGTGTCGTGAGCTTACTGGTCATAGCTATGTGTTATGCGCTGACCGGCTTTCTCCTGCCGTTTTATCTTCAAGACGTGCTCGGGCTGGCTCCGACGCACGTCGGCCTGCTGTTCATGGCTCCTTCCCTTATTACCGTTGCCTTGGCGCCCTTGAGCGGTTATCTTGCAGATCGCCTCGGACCGCGCATGCCGGCAAGTTTCGGCGTGTCATTCATGGTAGTCTCCCTCGGAGTCGGCGGCATTCTGCGCGTCGACTCACACTGGATGCTGCCGGCTCTGCTGATTATCATCGGCGCCATCACCAACGGTATTTTCAATCCGGCCAACTCCATGGCCATGATCAGTATGATGCCTGGTGAGCACCGTGGCTTCGCATCGGCGGTGAATCACGTCACCTTCGGGCTCGGCAATGTTTTGGGCGTCGCGCTGAGCAGTTTCCTGATGTCGATTGCCTTTGAACAGTACACAGGCGTTGCCGGAACCGCTCTGACGACCGCCGATCCTGCCGGTTTTGTCGCGGCGCTTAACACCACGTTTATGGCCGCGGCTGGCTTGAGTCTGGTGGCGCTCGCAACGTCCGTGATCGGAGGCGGGCAAGTAAAATCGGGGAAAGCTGCGGTGCGGGCCGGCGGGATTTGACTTGCCGAGCGCGGGGCTCCTTTAATCCGCTGCCAGATCCGCCAGAAGCAGAGCATTTTGCTCTGTGACGCACTCGTTTTTTCGGTACGCTATTTAGCGGCGACGATCTCAATCATGATCGCTTCCGGATCGGCGCCCCAGCGCCACGGCAGCAGGATGCTGCCCAAACCGCGCGACACCACCAGCACCGAAGAATGGTAGGAATAGACTCCTTCATCGAGGCAATAGCGGCTCTGGCGGATGATTGGCGCGCTACGGGGAAAACGGATCTGCCCACCGTGAGTGTGACCTGAAAGCATCAGCGGCACGCCATGCGCTTCGGCGTCGTAGAAGTGATCGGGATTGTGCGCCAGTAGCATGTGCGGTACGCCGAAGGGCGAGATCACCCCCTGCCAGTCGGGATCGCCGAGAATAAGATCGTCGATGCCTCCCAACACGAAGCTGCCGGAGCCATGCACGATTTTCACCGATTCATTCTTCAGCACGCCAATACCGATGCTGCCGAGTGCGTCGCGAAGCTCTCCCGGAGGTCCGCCAAAGTAGTCGTGGTTACCGAAACAGAACCAGGCGCCCAACGGCGATCGCGCAAGCGGCGCCAGCGATTCGAGGAATGGAGCGATCTCCCGCACATGTCCGGTGACGATGTCCCCGGCCACCGCCACCAGGTCGGGCTTCAGAGTCATCAAAACTTCGACAAGCTCAGCCAGCGTCTCGGGCTTGAGAAAGATACCGCAGTGGATATCGGATAACAGCAGTGCCCTTAGAGGCCGTAACTCCTGCGGCCAGCAGCGAGGTGACACCATAGTCTCGGCTAACGCGAAGCGGCGCCCGATCAGCCAGCTATAAGGATTCCACACGGTCGAAAGATGCGGGTATAAGAACCGCGAAACGACACGATCCACATTGCGCTCAAAAAGTTTGACCAACCCGTGATTTGGATTGATCCGGCGCCGTTCATGGCCGGTCAGCGTCTTGGCTGGCGCGAGTTTTCTACGTCTGTGAATGATGCGTACTTTCTTCGAAGGGATAGGATTTTGCGATTTTGGAATTAGGCGGATGATGCCGCCGCCGAACTCAACCCTATTTTGGCGCAATTTCCCAGAATAGACAATGCACGGGCGGTTGGATCGTGAGTTGAGAACCGCGCTATCAGGAGCCGGGAGGTGCACAAGAGTATCGAAGAGGAATATCAGCGCAGCAGAGCTGATCAAACGCCTTACGTTGAATGGTTCCGCATGCTGGTTGCTTGTATTTGCATCTGGAAGACCTAGTGTAGTGTCTCTGAATTAATGGAACTTATCTTTGGTCTAAGTGTCAGGGGGCAAGTTCCATGCGAATCGCACAACCGATTGGGTTGAGTGAAAAAGAAATCAAGACGTTGACGAGCTGGGTCTCGCGGGCGCCGCACGCCCACGCGCTGGTGCTGTGCGCCGACGAGAAAACATCGGTACAAGCATTGGACAGAACCCAACCCGGTTTGCCATTGGTCAAGGGACGACTGGGAACCATGACCCACGACTACAAACGCAACGGCACCACGACCCTGTTCGCTGCTCTGGAGATGACCCAAGGGAGC
>CAYZXN010000349.1:0-4524 GCA_964482425.1 uncultured Syntrophobacteraceae bacterium
CCAGCCTGGAAAGTCGATTTGCGCAACCTTAGCTCAGCATCCCGGCACTCGATGCGATAATTGACTTTCGGATTTTTAGTGGGCGCCGTTAGCTAATAGCGACGCCTTCATCTATCCGGTTAAAATGTCTTACCTCCGGCGGTTCGTACCAACCTTTGGACACGGTTTCGGCATTTGTCGCAACCTCGGGCCAAGTTTCTCGTCACGCAGTCGATCGGTGTCATTTCGGCCAGGGTATATTTCTTGCGTCCTAAGGCGGAGTCGCGGACATGTGGTTTGGTCCGGATCAAGAACAGATTTATAATTGGAGGAATGAAGTTTATGAGAGGTCGTTATCTGATGAATTCGCTATTGCTGACGCTGATTGCTGCGGTCGGGTCCGGTTGCGCGCAACGGGTCGCGTTGCGCAATGCACCCGACGTTCCTGCTGCCGTTGGAGAAGCCAAGATAACGCGTGATCAGAACAACAACGCCGTGGTGGATCTCGAGATCAGGCACTTGGCTCCTCCGGAAAACCTCAAACCGGCCAAGAAAATCTATGTAGTCTGGTCGCAAGCACCGGATGGGAAGAACCTGAATCTCGGGCAATTAACCATCGGCCCAGACAGGAGAGGAACGCTCAGAAGCCCGACTCCTATGCAGGTATTCCGAATTATTGTGACCGCTGAAGATAGCGCAACGGCAGCCTACCCAAGCCCGCAGATTGTGTTTTCATCGGATATGATCCGAGCCACCGGTTGAGCATTCGGATAGGTTTTGCTTTACTGTAGACGAAGTGCCTCCGTGTCGTTTAAATTTCGGCAGAGTAGACGCATCAACTTCAGGAAGGCCAATCAATTATCATGCAAAAATTGTTTAGACCGGCTTTACGGCTCCTAGTCGCCGCGAGCCTTCTGCTGTGCGCGGTTTTGCCGGCGAGCGCCGGCGCTCCGACCGAGGAAATACGCACGGCTATCGACCGGGGCGTAGAAATATTGAAGACAGCGAAGCTCGAAAGTAGCAGCCAAAGATCGAAAGTCATCGCTCAGCTGCGAGAGGTCGTTTATCCGCTGTTTGACTTCGAAGAGATGGCCAGGCGTTCTTTGGGGTCACATTGGCGTCGCGCCACTCCGCAGCAGCAAAAGGAATTTTCGGCGGCCTTCACTGAGCTGCTCGAAACGACCTATGCTGACAAAATTGATCTATACGAAGGACAACAGGTCGAATACACCGGAGAGACGATCGATAACGATTATGCCGAAGTTAATACGAGAGTTATCGGGAAGGACCGGCAATCCTATTCGGTCGATTACCGGCTCCAGCGCACTGGAGGCAAGTGGCGGATTTACGATGTGGTCGCTGAAAACATCAGCATCGTGAATAATTATCGATCGCAGTTCAACCGCGTGGTGGTTAATTCTTCCATCGATGACCTGATCAAGCGGATCAAGCAGAAATCAAGCTAGCCCTCAGCGTTCAACAGTTGTGAACCAGAAGGGCTTCGCCCCAATAGGTCGAGCCTTCTGGTCCCTAAGCGCATTTGCCGCGTTGCTAGCGTGGCGGTAGTGGACCGTGCTCGGCCATCTTCTTATACAGCCCAACGACTTCTGGATCGCGCGGTAGTTCCTTAATCGATATCTCTACCTGCTCGCCATTGAGCGGCGAAGGCTCACTTCCCATCAGCTTTTTGAATTCGGGAGCAAAGCCCGGGTCCTTGAAAGCGTTACTCATTGCCGTGCGTAGAATCTTCACAGTTGCCGGCGGCGTGACGGGAGGTAAAACATAAGGCCAGCGCGGATACATGAAAGCGCGAAATAAGCCGACCAGCTGCCGCTCACGTTCATTCTTGGCAAGCGACTCAACGTCAGGAACATTCGTAAAACGCGGATGAAACTGACCCTTAGGAATGGTCAGCGTCGCGTGCACATTCAAATCGCCCTTGGCAAGCGCTTCACCGTTACGGCGCACAACCGTGTCGGCGCTGTTGGCCCTGGCATCAATTTCTCCTCTAGCCAAAGCCGTGTCTAGCTCCGGACCGCCGAATCCAACAACAATCCTGGGATCTTTTAGACCAAGCAGATATGCAAAGATACGCCCGCTGACGTAAACTGCATGACCGACCGTCTGTGCGCCCACTCTGACTCCGGTTGCAGCCCGGAGCTTCTCCAGACTGTCGAAACCAGCCTCTCTTCGGCTCAGGAAAACATAGGGATCGCCCTGTTCCGTCGAGCCTAAGTAGATCAATTTATCGATGTCATAGCGCGCCCCCGGCAATCCCAAGATCGCGCCGGAGGCCAGCCCTGAACCGACTGCGGCGATCGAAAGCCCGTCGGGCTTGGCGGTTGCATAGATATGATTGACGGCTTTCATACCGGCGGCGCCCGGCATGTTTTCGATGATGATCGTGGGATTTCCCGGAATATGTTTTTTGAGGAAAGGTATCAACGCGCGGGCCTGCATGTCCCCTGATCCGCCCGGCTCTCCGCCGCGGACGATGGTGATTGTCTTACCCTGGTAGTAAGGAGCCTGGGCATGAACGAAACTCGAAACGAAAAGTAAACAGCCGAATCCCCACAGTAGTGTGAGAACCGAAAAGACACGGGTCTTGCACCTCATGAAATTCCTCCTTGAAAACCTTTCTTATCCCGAACAAGAGTCATCAACCCAAGTCGCTTGTGAAAGCGTTTCACGCGAGACTCTTTACGTGTAAGTCGACGCGCTCTTCAGGCGCTTATCGTGACAATTAAAACATTCTAAGACTTTCTACCCGCCCAGAGTTGTTCAAAGAAACCGCTCTTCTCCATTTCATCGAGGAAGCGCGTATCAATCATTTCCTGCGGCTTGAAGGTTTTAGCGCGCGGGTCGGTGGGGGCGATTTCTTCTAAAGCCGATTGCAGGCCCTCGATCTTGAGCGCCAGCCTTGGTTCCAACGCCTTTATCTCCACGTTATAACTGGCATCCAGTAGTTTCCTGTCATCGATGCGTAGGTACTTCCCTAAAACTTTGTAGGTGTAGTCCTTGTCCGTATGCATGATCTTGGCGGCCTCGGCCATGGCGCGTATGAAGCGGCCGATCACCGGGCCGCGCTTCGCAATAATCGACCGGCGAGTGGTAAAAGTAGTCGCAGCATAGGCGATTCGCAAGTCCGGTCCATAAATAACATAGTGATAGCCTAATTTCAGGGCTTGAGCATCGGTCGGTACGGTCAGGACTGCGGCGTCGATGCCCTGGGCCACCAGCGCCGCCAATGTCTCCGGCGCGCCGCCGGCCTGAATGTAGCTGACTTCGCGCGAGTCAATGCCGAAGTGGCGCAGCGCCTGGACCGCAAAGTAGTGCGGGTTACTGCCGATGCGCGACACCCCGATGCGTTTTCCTTTGAGCTGCTCGGGTGTCTTGATGTCCGGCTTGGCAAGGATGCTATGCGTTAGAATGCTCTTGATGCCGCCGATCAGGACCGGGTCTTTGTTGCCCTGAACGACGGGGCGCGTGATACTCGCCGCGCCAATTACCGCCACCTCGCTATCGCCAGACAGAATAGCCGCGACGGATGGCGCCCCCGGTGTGACGAATACCAACGGCACATCGAGGTCGTATTTTTTAAATAGCCCTGCTTCCTCGGCAATCCAGGGATACGCCTGAGACATGACCCTGGCCGTGTAGATCGCATTGAGCTTATCGGCCGATCTAGCCTCGCCTGAGCAGACCAAAATAACCAACAACACTGGGACACTTTTTATTAACAACGCTTTAAGCATGACCATCCTCCTTCAAAACGCATAGGCTTAGGGCCGGCGAATCGCTCCAACCATTTACAACAAAGTCGAACCGGAAACCAACTGTTTTCGATAACGAGTTTGGCACTGGCGCCTTCGATCAAAGCCTTTGACAAACCTGCCGCCGCTGATGCAACATCGCTTCAGGTTACGGAAGGAGGGCTTTATGATTAAGAATATCGTCTCCACGCCCACTCATGAGCGCTGCGTGACGTCTTACGCGGCGCGCACGCAGTACAAACCCGGCGAAGTCCGACCACCCCATATTAAGGTCAAAGACGCCATCGACATTCATTGTCACGCGCACGAAGGCCAGCAGAATCCCTATGACCTGGCCCGGCGAGCATCGCTTGCGGAGATGAAGGGTATTTTATTCAAGAGCATTCCTGGCGATGATCCGGCTAAAGCTGTGCGCGATATCCAAGAAGACGTCAACCGATGGGCGGAAAAGGAAGCAGTCGAGCCGGTTCAATGCTGGTCGGCCTATGTGTGCGGCCGTCAGATGGCGCCGGTGACGGCAAAGATCGTCAGCGAAATGATCGACCGGGGCGTCAGCGCGATCTGGCTGCCCGTGTTCACCCATGCCATCACGTTGAGTACCGTTGGAACGTACCAGCGGTTTATTGACGGAAGCGCAGCCGGTTGGCATGGCCCAGTTCCATGGGATAAGGCGCTGACCATCGGCCACTACAATCTCGATGATAAAGGCGAACTGAAGCCGGAAGTCAGAGAGATCGTCCATCTCTGCGCCGATCGCAACGTGGCACTTTTC
>CAYZXN010000350.1:0-12882 GCA_964482425.1 uncultured Syntrophobacteraceae bacterium
AACCGTCCCCATATCACAGCATGGTTGGCGGCAAGGCACGCCGAGCCGACCACCACAATAGGTAGCGTAAGTGGAGTCAATTGAATACCTACTTAGGGTTAATTTGCAACGAGAAAGACTTAAGGAGAAAGCGCAAGAGAGAATCAACACGTTCTCGATAAGCTATAGAGCTCGTCTGATTTTGCGTCTTGTGAAGATCCTTCATTAACAAGCCGGCCGGTAAACAGCCGGAGGAGTGTGTAAGCATGGTGATCGACTTCCAACATCATTACATCCCGGTGGAGCTGGCGAAAAAGCGCGGGCTTTTCCGAGAACAGCAACACCTTGCTTCAGGAAGGCGGCTTGCCGGCCACCACCATGCACCCTTTCCGATCTGGATCTGCAACTGCAGGACATGGACGAAGCCGGAGTGGATATCTCCGTGCTCTCGTGTCTCCTGGGTTGGTCGGCACCCCTGGAGGAGTGTAGCTTCATCAACGAGTACCTAGCGGCGGTTCAGAAAAAGATATGCCAAGCGGTTTGTCGGCTTGACGTAGGCGCCGGTTTTGCTGGGCAAGGCTGCTCTCGATGAGCTGCGGCGCGCCATTGGAGACCTGGCGCTGCGCGGCGTCACGATTACTTCGCAGGTCAAGGGTTTGTCGCAGGACGCGCCGGAGCTTTATGACTTCTATTAAACAGTTTGACTGGCAAGGGGGATGGCCGAATGAAAAGTTACATCAACGCGATTCACGATCTGCCGCTTGATGATGCCAGGAAGGAAGTGATCTTGGGTGATACGGCAGCCGCTCTGTTAAAACTCTAGGACCGCGGATTTCAAGGTTACGCTGAAGACAAGCCGCTCGGTCCCGGCAACCGTAGACTTCCAATGGCGCGATAATCTTTCAAGAAAAGACCGTGGTGCCAAGCACTCCCTACGTCGTTCCAGCTATGCACCTTGTGCCCGCTTCGATGAGTTGAACCCTTGGTCAACTACTCTCGACCGTTTTCTCTTCGCATGATCATCCGGGCCGGGAAGGTTTTATTGCTTAGCCGCCGGTTTGGCGAGCGTTCCCTCCACATAGCCGGGCTTGTTGCCCCTTTTCGATTCGACCCTGATCCAGCCTTTATCCTCTTCGACGACATTGATGATGGTACCTTTGGAAATTTCCGCGACAACGGGATAATGAAGGCCCGGCCCGCTGTGAACTCGCGTATCTGCCAGGACTTCGTATTTTCCCCCTATGGCGCGGTCGGTTGATTCGCTTTCTTCGCCTTCCCCGGGTTGCACCGCCGCCATCTCGATAAAGCCGGGTGTGTTTCCTTTTTTCGACACGATCAGCACCCAGTCTCCGTCCCGGCCGACCACGTGAACCTTCGCTCGTGCCGGTACTTCGCCGGTGGTTTTGAATTGCTGTCCTGGCCCGTTCCTTACCTTCGTGTTCTCGACGGTAACGTACGGACGCATCTGCTTGCTCAGGTCCGGCAGATCGTCCTGCGCCGCCATCTCGTTAGTTTTTCCGCATCCAAAAAGAGTTAAACACGCGGTGATCATCGACCAGCGGGCAAAATGTTTCATGCTCAGGTTCATACAGTGTCCTCCGGTTCAAAGTCGCGTTGCAAAACGCCGGCAAGCGAGCCGAGCTCTCCGGCGATTACTCGATGGCCTGCCACACTTTCGCGAGACTGTCTCCATAGACCGATAGGTCCCACTCACAAAAGTAACCAAACGGCGTTACCCATACATTATAGCCGGTTTCTTGCAAACGCTGTGAGATTTCTTCGATCAACTGTTCGGCCATACCTGATTCGGCCGTATCGCCGCCGAGGTGCGCGAATGAATGGATGACGATGTTTTTGAGCTCCCGTTTGTTAGCCAACCACTTAATATGTTTGAGCGTTTTACGCAGTATCGGAACGCGTCGTGCCTCCCCGCCGTCGGCAACCTCGGCGTGCAGAAAAACCACCACCGCTTCGGCAATTTCTTCCTCGACATTGCGGTCCGGAACTGCGGTAATCGTTTTGGAGTGGGTCTTCCAACGAAAACGTCTGGCCTGAAAGCACAATATTTTCATTACCGATTCAATAATAACGCAGGAAATTCTCCAGCACCTTCTTGCCGTCTTCGGCGAGGATCGATTCGGGGTGGAACTGCACGCCTTCAATGGGCATCGTCCTGTGCCTTACCGCCATGATTACACCATCGGCGGTGCGGGCAGTGACCTCCAACTGCTCCGGTACGCTTTGCGGATCGATGACCAGGGAATGATAACGCATGACGGCGAGGGGATTTTTGACGGCGCGGAAAATAGTTTGCGAGTCATGGGTCACAGCCGACAGTTTACCGTGCATGATCGCTGGCGCGCGAACGATGGCGGCGCCAAAGGTCAGGCCGATGGCTTGATGGCCGAGACAGACGCCAAGGGTGGGAGTGTCGGCGCCGAAGCGCCGGATCACGTCACAGGAAATGCCCGCCTCTCTGGGGGTGCAGGGGCCCGGCGAAATGACGATTTTTTCCGGCCGTAAATCGGCTATCTCATCCAGTGTAATCTTGTCGTTGCGGTAAACCTTCACATCCGCGCCCAATTCGCCCAGATAGTGGTACAAATTATAGGTGAACGAATCGTAGTTATCGATCAGCAGAATCATTTCTTTCCCCAGTGCTCGGCGAGCTCGACGGCGCGAAACATTGCCCGGGCCTTGTTCAACGTTTCCTGATACTCCAATTCGGGATCGGAGTCGGCGACGATTCCCGCGCCCGCGTGGATAAATACCCGGTCGTTTTTCATCACGATGGTGCGGATGACGATACACGTGTCGAGATTGCCGTTATAGCCGAAATAGCCGATGGCGCCGGCGTAAAGCCCGCGCTTTTGCGGTTCCAGTTCGCTGATGATCTGCATGGCTCGAATCTTCGGAGCTCCCGAGACCGTGCCGGCGGGAAAGGCCGAGACAAAAAGATCGAAAGGACTCTTATCGGCAGCGAGCTTGCCGCGCACGTTGGACACGATGTGAATGACATGAGAATAGCGTTCGATGCCCATCAGCTCGTTGACTTCAACGCTGCCGATCTCGGCGACGCGTCCGACATCGTTTCGCCCGAGATCGACCAGCATGATGTGCTCGGCGCGTTCCTTCGGGTCGGCGAGCAAGTCGGCCTCTAGCGCCTGCTCCTCTTGCGCCGTGGCGCCGCGTTTCCTGGTCCCGGCAATCGGCCGCAGCTCGATGGTGGCGCCGGTCAGCCGTACCATGGTCTCCGGCGACGAGCCGATGATTCGCAGATCTTCGAGCTCGAGATAAAACATGTACGGGGAAGGATTGACGAAGCGCAGTGCCCGATAGACCTCGAAGGCGTCGGCGCCGGTTTTTGTTTCCAGCCTCTGGCACAGCACGGTCTGAATGATGTCGCCTGCTTTAATGTATTCTTTTGCCTTGTTCACCGCACTGTGAAAGCCATCGCGATTCAGATTGGAGCGGAATTTTCTCGCGCCTTTGCTTTCCGTCAATTCCCGGGGCTCAATTCCGCGGGGTTTCTTTTGCAGCGACGAGATCATTTTATCGATTCGCCCGACGGCTTGTTTGTACGCGCTGCGCAAGCTCTGACCCCGGGTCAGATGGACATTGTCGATAACCTTGATCGTGTGCTTCAGATTGTCGAAAGCCACCAGCGTTTGGACGAATAGGAAAAAGATCTCCGGCGCGTCGAAAGGATCTTCTTTGTTGTTCGTGATTTCATGGAATTGCTCCACCGCGTCATAGGCGACATAACCGAGGGCGCCGCCGAAGAACGGCGGTACGCCGGGCACTGTGACGGGCTGATAATCTTTCAAAAGATCCTTGAGAGAATCTAAGGGAAAATCCGAGTCGAAGCGTCTTTTCTTGCCGTCTTCGATAATTTCGACTTCGTGACCGCGGCTCTTAAAAACCAAACGAGGCCGGCTTCCCAAAAATGAAAAGCGCGCCCAGTGCTCGCTGCCCTCGACACTCTCGAGCAAAAACGCGTAACGGTCCCTGTCGAGTCGTTTGAAGAACGAAAGCGGCGTTTCCAGATCCATGAGTAATTCCTGATAAACGGGTATCAGATTACCCTGGGTCGCCAGGCTGGCGAATTCTTTAAATGTCGGATGTATCATTTTACTCAAACAAAAAGGGCCATAAGCGGATTGCCTACGGCCCTTCCTGAGTTTGGTTTGACTGGTGGGAATTTAGCCACAGGCACATCGGATACACCGATGGCCGCGCCAGCAAGTCCCGATAAAAACTGCGATCGCAAGCCGGAGATTCATGCGGAGGATTGTGCCCTATTGAATCGTAGGGGTCAAGGCAGAGTAGACAAACCGGTCACGCCCCTTGCAAATTCTCGAATGCTTTTCACCTTGGAACTACTCCAGCGACAACCTTGAAGAATGCTCCCTTCTGTGTTGTTTGACAACGCCTAATCGCCGGGATACGTTAAAACGCTTTTTTGGAACGACTCCGGAGGCCATTTAGGGGCCGTGACATAATCTGTAGCAGGAGGAGACATGGTTCGCAGGGAGAAGTCCAACTACGTCATTCAATCAGTATCTCACGCTCTGGATGTCTTGGAACAGTTCAACGGCAACGTCGACGAAATCGGCGTTACCGAACTGAGTAAAAGGCTCAAGCTTCACAAGAATAATGTGTTTCGCCTTCTGGCCACTCTCGAAGCGCGTGGGTACATCGAGCAAAACAAAGTCTCAGAAAATTACCGGCTCGGTTTGAAGTGCCTGCGCCTGGGTCAAACTTTCATTCATCAGATGGGATTGTTATTACAAGCTCGAGCGACGCTTGAAGAACTATCGAAAACGGCCATGGAGAGCGCCTTTGTGGCGATTCGAAAAGGGCCCGGCATTGTGCCGCTGGACTTTGTCGAACCGGCCAGACCGGTGCGAGTCGTCTCGTTTCTCGGATCCGTGTTGCCGCCTCATTGTACGGCCGTGGGCAAGGTTTATCTTGCCTTTGAAGCCGATGGAGGAGCCGGCCAAGGCGAGCTGGAGTCATTGCATCGGCACACGGACAAGACAATTACCGACAGCAAGGGACTTGCCGATCAGATCAGACAGACGGGGGAAATGGGCTACGCCATCGACCACGGCGAGTACATCAACGAGATCAGCTCCATTGCGGTGCCGGTGCGCGATTACGCACGAACATTGGTGGGGGCGCTTGCAGTGGTTGGCCCCAGCGATCGGCTCACCATCGAGAAGCTCAAACGCGATGTGGCGCCGCTCATCCTTGACGCCGGTCGCGAATTATCGAAGCGCTTGGGCTATGCCGGATGACGCGGTGAATTTTCAGGCGCCGCTGCAATTGCGTTACAATCTCACGCTTGCTTCGCCAACTTTTTTTCTTGTACGGTCAAATCATCTGACTGTTTTCATGGCGGCGGGCCGCGCGTCGCTGCTTTAGCCGAGCCAGAGAGCGGTTACTGTCTGACATTCTTTTCAGTCAAGACAGATTCGGAGGATCGGTAAGCACCCATGCTCACAACTGTTGAAAAAGTTCTGTTCATTTTATGCTATCTGGCGTCTCTCTATTACGGCGGCCGGAGATTTTACGATGTCTATCGCAGCATCGCACGTGGCCGGCCGGACCATCGTTTCGATCGGTTGGCTAGACGCGTCACGGATACCATGGTGGATGTTCTGCTGCAGCGCCCGGTCTTTAAGAAACGGCCGATGGTTTCCTTTCTTCACGCGCTGGTTTTTTATGGATTCATATTTTACTTCCTGGTCAATCTGGTCGATGTGCTTGAAGGTTTTATCTCCTTTGATGCGCGTGGCGGCGCCTGGAATGCGTTTAATATACTCGCGGATATCCTGACCGCGACTGTCCTAGTCGGGATGTTCGGGCTCATCGCGCGCCGCTTCTGGGTTCGCCCCAAGGATTTCGATTTCCCGGCCAATGTCCCTTTGCAAGAGGGAGTCCGCGAAGGTATCCGGCGCGACTCCACCATCGTTTCAGCGTTCATCCTGTTTCACGTCGGCAGCCGGCTCATGTACAAGGCCTCACAATTGGCTCTGGATGGAACCGATCCATTTCAACCGGTGAGTTCGACATTGGCAGTTATTTTTAGCGGCATGAATCCGACGGCCCTGGTGGCACTGCATCATTTTTTCTGGTGGGGCGCGCTCGGCTCGATCCTGGTTTTCATTCCCTATTTTCCGAGGACCAAACACATCCACCTGCTTATGGCGCCGGTCAATCTCGCGCTGCGAAGAAAAAATCCAGGCGTTTTGCAGCCTATGGATTTCGAGAATGAAGAGGTTTTCGGCGCCTCAAAGTTGGAAGAGTTCACCTGGCCACGGCTGATGGACGCGTACAGTTGCATCATGTGCAATCGCTGCCAGGACGTCTGCCCCGCTACCAACACCGGCAAGGCGCTCAGTCCCGCGGCCATACTCATCAACGAGCGCTTCGAGCTCAATAATCTGTTTCCGAAGTTTGCCGCGGGAGAGGAAAGCCCCCGGCCATTGCTGGACTTCGCCTTGAATGAAGAAGCCGCATGGGCCTGCACGACGTGTAATGCCTGCATCGAGGTCTGTCCGGTCGGTAACGAACAGATGCTTCACATCATCGATGTTCGGCGCGAGCGGGTGTTGAGCGCCGCCGAGTTTCCCAATGGGCTGAAGAACACCTTCAATCAGATGGAGACAGCGGGAAACCCCTGGGGAATTTCCGCAGATGAACGGCTGGTGTGGGCAAAGAACCTGCCTTTCCCCGTTCCTACGCTTGAGCAGAATGCCGATCCGGACGTGCTTTACTGGGTGGGCTGCGCGGTGGCTTTCGATCCGCGCGCGCAAAAGATTGCCCGTAATATGGCGGATATTCTCCATTCCGCCGGTCTGAACTGGGCGGTGCTGGGTAAAAACGAAAAGTGCACTGGCGATACCGCCCGGCGCACCGGCAACGAGTATCTATTTGCCCAGATGGCCGAGGAGAATGTCGCCGCCCTGAATGGCGTCAAGGCCAAAACCATAGTCACCACATGCCCCCACTGCTTTCATACAATCGGCAAGGAATATCCGCAGTTTGGCGGTAATTATGTAGTCAAACATCATACTGAATTCATTAGCGAATTGATTCGCGACGGTAAGCTCCGTGTGGCGGGAAATACCGGCGGTCCGGTCACCTACCATGACCCCTGCTATCTCGGCCGGCACAACGGAGTATTCGATCAGCCGCGCTCGCTCATCGAAATGACCGGAGCCGAATTGAAGGAACCCGAGCGCACCCGCAACAACAGTTTTTGTTGCGGCGCCGGCGGCGGTCAGTTCTGGAAGGATGAAGAAAAGGGCGCTGAAAGGGTGAGCACCAACCGTTTTCGCGAGCTCAAAAAGACCGGCGCAAAAACTGTCGCCACAGGATGCCCCTTCTGCATGCGTATGCTGTCCGAAGAGGCCGCCAAGGAGGAAGAAGGAAGCGCCCCGGAGGTGTTCGACGTTGCGGAACTGGTGGCAAAAAACATTCGCCGGTAAGGCGTCCGAGATTAAAGCACGCGGCGGTGCGGTCATGCTGGGCTTGATTATTTTTTCTACGCCGGCGGCTTGTCGGGCACAGCCCAAGGTTTTCATCCAGACCAAAGAGGGACACGCCGTCAGTTTTCAGGTGGAGATTGCCGCCACGCCCGAAAAGCGTGAGCTCGGGCTGCAATACCGGCGTGAACTACCGGCCACTCGCGGTATGTTGTTTATTTTCCCTGTTGAAAGGGACAACTCGTTTTGGATGAAGAATACGCCGATTCCACTCGATATGATATTTATCAATCGCGGACTAAAGATCGTCGGCATTGTTGAAAACGCCGTGCCGTTTTCGCTCGAAGGACGATCGGTCGGCGCGCCGAGCCGGTACGTTCTCGAAATCCGTGGCGGGCTTTCGCGCCGGCACGGATTCGAAGTCGGTAATTCCGTAAGGTTTGAGAATATTGCGCCAGAAGCGGTGCAACAGTGAAGAGTCGCGAAGGCAGAGCGCCTAAATTTCGTTGAAGAAGTAATCTCGAACCGGGCTCAGTTTATCCTCGTAAGACTCGGGATAAAGAAACCACATCGTCGCAGCCAAGCTGCTGAAAAGCGAATTGCCATCCTGCGGCGTGAAGCAAGTGCCGATGATTTCGCGGTCGCCTCGCATTGCCAGGCTTTGCGTTACGATGACGGTTTGATTCAAGATTCGGCCAAAGAGCCCATGGTCTCTGCCAAAGGAAAAAACCGACGCCGAAGATTTCTTGTTGGTCAGCGCGACCCTGCCGTTGGCCTGTAGTCGCCGCATCAGTTCATCTTTATTGATGCCTCGTCGTAACCTGAGGTCGAAATGGATGGTGTGCATATACTGGGTATTTAATTTCAAAGCCGACGAATAAATATCCAAATCCAAGCCGAGGGTCTTGAACAAGTAATGAGCGTCCCTGCCTTGGTGAGTGCCGAATTCGATGTCGTCGTGCTTACCCGCTTCCGGAGCAGGAATGAAGTCCCCCTCCTGGCTGATATCGTTGGCGCGGCGCATGCAGACGAAGCGGCTGTCTTCGAGGTTGTCCTCCTTTTCCGGTCCCAGAGCGATCGTGTCGATGAGCACTGCGAGATTGTGCGTGTTGCAACTGACCACCTGAACGAACTGGTCCTGCCCCTGGACGAGCGCCTTGTCGTTGATGCCGCGGGCGTACATCTTGCCGAAGCCGTATTCGCTTCCTTGAGCGATGAAGCCCCGTCCATTGGTTGCATACTTATTGTATAGTTTTTCTTTGTTGTCATTGCCGACCGGTGTGCAGTCGATGATCACGCTGGCTCGCTCAATGGCTTCCTCAGCTTCATAAGTGGGGTGCATGCCCATCTCCGCGAACTTTTGCCATCGCTCTTTGTCGACGGATAGTTTCGCGCCTCTGCTGCACAACACCATAACCTTTGAACGATCGGTGAGCAGCGGCGTTCGTTTATGAAACGTGACCTCATCGATGCCGAATTGTTCTTTGAACGTGCAAAGAATCCCGATGAGAGGTTCGCCGATGGTTCCGGTGCCCACCACGTGAACGATTTTTTTTTGCGCCATTTTTCCTACCTGCTGCTTAGATGAAAACGATTCTAACGCAAGAGCTTACGACGATCAACCGGTACTTTGAGCGAGATTTTGGCAGTACCGTACCCTTGGGGCGCCACCGGAATCTCTTTAAAGCAGGCGGTTGAAGTGGTACAAATTGAACCAGGGGAGATTTATCATGGCACATGAATTAGTTCCGGCAAACGCTTTTTTTAGCCGAAACTTCGGCATCGATTCTCAAGATCTGGACAAGGTTTTAACAACGGCATTGGGGAAAAGAGCCGACTATGCGGATCTGTATTTCGAGTACCGCAGAAACGAAGGCATCAGCCTGGAGGAGGGACTGGTCAAGAACTGCTCCCAGGCCACATCCAACGGCGTAGGCGTGCGGGTCCTGTCGGAGGCTAAGACCGGCTATGCCTTTACCGACGACGTTACGATAGAAAATCTTCACCTGGCTGCGCGAACGGCGCACTACATCGCTCAGAACCCGTCATCGCAAACCCCCGCGCCGGTCGGCCGCTCTCAACAAGCGGCTCATGACCTTTATGCGATCAAGACTTCGGTCACCGATATTCCTCTGGAGAAGAAGATCGCATTGCTCTACGAAATCGACAAGTTCGCGCGCAGCCTTGATGCACGAGTGAAAAACGTTTTTGTCTCGATGGGTAGCGAAGACAAAGTCATGTTGGTCGCCTCGTCTCAAGGTCTTGTTATCGGCGACATTCAGCCTTTAACGCGCCTCAACGTAACCTGTATCGTCGAAGAAAACGGTAACCGCCAGGTGGGGAGTTTCGGCGGTGGCGGTCGTGTCGAGTACGAGTTCTTTGTCGGCAACAACGAGTACCAGCGCTACGCTCGTGAAGCGGTACGCCAGGCTGTTTTGAATCTCAGCGCGAAGAATGCGCCGGCAGGAACCATGGACGTGGTTCTGGGACCCGGATGGCCGGGCATTCTTTTGCATGAGGCGATCGGCCATGGTTTGGAGGGGGACTTCAACCGCAAGAAAACTTCCGCGTTCAGCGACCGCATCGGGCAGCGTGTTGCGTCCGAGCTTTGCACAGTGGTCGACGACGGCACGATTCCATCGCGGCGCGGCTCCATCAACGTCGATGACGAGGGTACGCCGACGGGTCGAACGGTCCTTATCGAGAACGGTATCCTCAAGGGGTATCTGCAGGATCGACTCAACGCCGGCTTGATGAAGATGCCGCTGACCGGCAACGGCCGGCGCGAGAGTTATGCGCACATTCCGATGCCGCGCATGACCAATACGTTCATGCTGTCGGGGCAGGATGCTCCCGACGATATTATTCGATCGGTGAAGAAGGGATTGTACGCGGTTTCATTTGGCGGAGGTCAGGTGGATATCACCAATGGCAAGTTCGTCTTTTCCGCCAGCGAGGCTTATTTGATCGAGGATGGCAAAGTAACCGATCCGGTGAAGGGAGCGACCTTGATCGGCAACGGCCCGGATGTGCTCACGCGAGTTTCGATGGTTGGTTCGGACCTCAAGCTGGACGAAGGCGTAGGCACATGCGGCAAAGACGGGCAGTCTGTTCCTGTGGGAGTCGGGTTGCCGACGATCAAAATCGATGGCCTGACCGTCGGCGGTACAACCACTCACTAACAGCGCAAACTCTGTTGATCAAGAAAGGCCGGCATGGAACGGTTTGATTTAAGTCAGGATTTGGCGCGGGACATTCTCCAAATGGCTGAGTCGAAGGGAGCTTCGCATGGCGACGTCGTGATGGTGGAGGGCGACTCCTTCTTTGTCACGGTCCGCTTGGGCGAGGTTGAAAAGATCAGCCAGGCGCAGGAGAAGCGCCTCGGGCTGCGTCTGTTTTGCGGCTCCAGTTCGGCATCGGCATCCACCTCCGATATCTCCAAACAGGCGATAGAACGGTTAGTCGACGATACCATCAAGATGGCGCGGGCGACGGCGCAGGACCCGTACAGCGGCTTGCCCGACGCGTCGCTGCTGGCGCAGGACATTCCCGATATGGATCTCTTCGATGAGAATGCCGGCTCGGTATCAGTCGATGACAAAATCGCTATCGCGTTGGCGGCCGAGAAAAGCGCCATGGACTACGATCCACGTATTACCAATTCCGAAGGCGCGGACTTTTCCAACCAGTCCGGTCGTGTAATCTACGCCAGCAGTC
The DNA here is from genome assembly GCA_964482425.1 of uncultured Syntrophobacteraceae bacterium. GTDB lineage: Bacteria > Desulfobacterota > Binatia > UBA9968 > UBA9968 > WHTF01. The sequence continues at coordinate 11,190 of CAYZXN010000350.1, forward strand.
ACGGTTTTTCCGGTGAGTACATGGGATCCACGTTCGGCCATTCGGTGGCGCCGGTGGCTTCCGAAAACGGCGCGATGCAACGCGATTACTGGTACTCGTCGAATCGTAAATTTGCCCGTTTGGATTCGGCCCGGAGCGTCGGTGAAAGAGCTGCCCAGCGCGTAGTGCGGCGCCTGGGCGCGCGCAAGGTCAAGACCTGTGAAGTTCCGATTGTCTTCGATCCGGACATGGCTGCTTCCTTGCTGCGCAACTTGTCCTCCGCCTTATCGGGATATTCCCTTTACAAGGGCGCGTCGTTCCTCAACGGCCAACTCAGCAACAAAATCGCATCAGAACTGGTTACCGTCTGGGACGATGGAACCATACCCGGCGCGCTGGGCTCCAAACCGTTCGACTCGGAAGGTTTGCCGATCATAAAAAAAGCGGTGGTCGAGAATGGCGTGCTGTGCAGTTATCTTCTCGATACCTACAGCGGTAAAAAGCTCAACATGGCTTCGACCGGAAATGCTTCACGTTCGGTAGGCGAGCCGCCGGGAGTAGCGCCGACGAATTTTTATCTTGCTCCGGGTCGGCACACGCCGGCGGAGCTTATTTCCTCGGTGAAGCAGGGTCTTTATCTGACCGAAACCATTGGTTTCGGTGTCAATCTGGTGAACGGCGATTACTCGCGCGGTGCCGCCGGAATCTGGATTGAAAACGGCGAGCTTACCTATCCGGTTGAAGAGATTACCATCGCCGGCAATCTCAAAGAGATGTTTCAGAGCATCGAGATGGTAGCCAACGATCTTGAAATGCGCGGCCGCATTTGCGCGCCGACCATCAAGATTTCTCAAATGACGGTGGCGGGGGAGTAAGCAAGTTCAACGGTTCTATGGTTCAAAAGTTCAATAGCCTCACCCGAACCTGACGTCAGATAATCTAACTTCGAACCTTGAGGCTTTTTCTATCCGACCTTTCTCAAAGAACTTTAAATCCTGCCTTCAAAACGGCCCGTAAAAAATCGTCGATATGAGACTGTTGAGGATCGAACTCGATCACGGCGACGCTGCGCTCAAGACCAAAATCCACACTCATAACTCCGGGCAATGCCTCGAGCGTTTTGCGCAACTGCGGCACGTTATTGGCGTCGAGCTGATCGATGGACACGATGGCCGTTTTGGTTTCCATGAGTATTTTTACTGTGCCAAAAGGTGTTTTCCGTTGCAATAAAGAATCCCCTCGAGTTTCGATCTTAGAAAATCGACATTTCCCCGCACGGCTTTTGTGGCTGCTTTCTGATCTTAACCTGATCATAGCCGCTTCGATCCTATAGTGCTTTTTCTGATCGTGGCTAAACAAACCTGTGCATTTGGGTTTGCGTCCCATAGCGTTCAATTTTTTTCCGCGGCAATTTTGCTTGCCCAGCCGGTAGTGTCCACTATGCCGCACCCGTGTTTGGCTAATGCGCTCATGGTACCTGGATTGCTGCTTCACCTCACGCGTTTAGTTCGTAGCTCACTGCGTCTTTAATTGCCGCGCGACTTCAAAGCAAAAATTTCTGGACAGCTATATAAATTTGTTTTACTAGTAAACATCTGCTCCAAGTCTTGCTATTCGCCGGGAGGAATTAATGTGGCGTTATGTCTTCGCCTCTGTCTTGTTATTGTGCCTCGGATTGACGGTTGGTGTTTTGAGCACCGAAGTCAGCACCTCA
>CAYZXN010000351.1:0-5075 GCA_964482425.1 uncultured Syntrophobacteraceae bacterium
CGTCGTCTTCAGGGCAATCCGGAAGATTCGTTCGGGCAGGCGATTGAGCGCCAACTTACCGGCATAGCTGCCGATGAAACTGAACAGAACCAGCCCGACGAGCAGCGGGATGTAAGGGCCGAAGGCGAATCCAAGCAAGGCAAAGGTCACGATCTTAAGACTATGCTGGATCGTCATCACTACCGCGTGAGTGCTTACGAACTGGTGTCGCTCCGGGCAAGCTGGAGCGACAAACGCTCCCACCAGCACCCCGGTCCCTCCTACAAACATCGTCACGATCGTGGTGATCACGCCGACGAAGAAAAACTTGCCTTTGCCGGTTGACGCGCTCTGGAACTTTGGTGCCCAGGTCGAGGCGAGGATGAAAACTGCGATTACGATCTGAAGTAAATATTTCGGCAACGCGACGATAAACTGTGCCCCCAGAGCAGCGCCGATAATCGAGCCAACGAGAAACGGCGCGACGATCGACATCAAAGTTCGACGCCAGCTCATAATCGCGCGGCTCAGGTTTGAACCGAGCTGCACTACGCCATGGAGCGGCACTAAAACTGTGGGCGGTAAGAGATTTGCCATCGTCGCGAGAACCAGCACTCCGCCGCCAAGCCCCAACGCGCCGGCAATAAGGCTGCCTAAAAAAGACACCCCGCAAAGAATAAGAAACGCCGCAACGGAGAGATTGGTGCCTTGCACCAGGAGTTCTAAGAGATTCACGGACGTCTTCTTTAGTACGCGTTTTCTGCACCGGCAAAATGGCACAATTTCGTATAAAGCACCAATTCTGCCGCTGAGTATCGGGTGCCATCGGACGGAGCCTTGGAGAACCGCCGCCGCGCCCGAGAGACTCATCCTCGGCATTACTTCGAACGCGGTCTGGAAGGCGATAGGCTTGTCGAACCAGGCTCCGATCTACATTGAAGCGTATGGCGGTGAGGCAACAGGTAAATATAACTGCTGACAGGAAAACTTACCTCCGGTAAGGAGTCTATCTCCATGCGAACTTCACCGCGCAATATCTCGGGAGGGTCATTCCTGGAAAGGAAATGCCAACCTGCGGCTTTGACCCTGACTGGCATCTTTTGTGCGTTTGCTCTCCCGCATGCAGAAAACAGCCAAAAAGATTTTGATCGTCGACGCTAATGATAAATCTCGAGAATCACTCCGAACGTTTATTGCGGGTTTGGGCCACCAAGTCAGCGAAGCGACGACAGGTCCGGAGGCCGTAGAAAGAGCTTCCAGCATACGTCCCCACCTGATCATGATGGATCTATGCTTGCCTGGAATAAATGGAGATGAAGCAACAGTACGCCTGAAGGCGAATAGGTTCACCCAAAACATTCCGATAGTGATAAATACCGGCTGGACGACCGCTTGCAATGTCGAGGAGCGTGCGCACCGCGCTCTTAATGCCGGAGCCGCAGAGATTTTGTATAAGCCATTTCCCTTTCAGAGGTTGCGCGATGTTCTGCGCACCTACTTGTTTGCCTAAACTAAATAAAAAAGACGTTAAGTAGTCAGAAACTTTTCCGTTTAGATACACGCCGCGCATTATCCTCAACAAAGGATGAATGTGATCGGATGTCCCCCCAACCATTGAACACGACCACGGACAGGCACGTCGAGGCCCTAGGGCTCGCATCGATCTTGCGAAGCGTCTGAGCCGGAGCTATTTTTATTGAGAAATGGCTGCCGCTCGGAGGGCAAACCTCTGAATCCGCCGGCGTCGACTCGCAAATCGGCAGACGCATCTGTCCCGAGCGCCAGTGAATTGTCGCAATGATCCCATCTGAAGTTTTCGATCCTCCGTCAACAATCGGGACCAAGTACTGGCATGAGCTGCCCGACGGACGGGTGCAATGCGACGTCTGCCCGCGCTTCTGCAAGATGCACGCGGGCCAGCGCGGCCTCTGTTTCGTGCGCACCAATCAAAACAGTGCTGTGGTGCTTACGACTTACGGCTGGTCCAGCGGCTATTGCATTGATCCCATAGAAAAAAAGCCGCTTAATCATTACCTCCCGGGCACGCCGATCCTGTCGTTCGGCACGGCAGGCTGTAACCTTGCCTGCAAATTCTGCCAGAACTGGGATATCAGCAAATCGCGGGAGTGGGATACGCTCTCAGACGCCGCCGCGCCAGGTACCATTGCGCGCGCCGCGCGCGAGCTCGGCTGCCGCAGCGTTGCCTATACTTACAACGACCCGGCCATCTTCATGGAGTACGCTATCGACGTCGCCAAAGCCTGCCGTGAACAGGGCATCAAGTCAGTGACGGCGACCGCAGGTTACATGACGCCCGACCCGCGCCGCGAATTTTACCGCTATATGGATGCCGCCAATGTCGATCTTAAAGCGTTCACCGAGGAATTCTACCATCGGATCTGCGGCGGTCACCTGCAGCCAGTGCTCGATACATTGATCTACATCAAACATGAGACCCGTGTCTGGCTCGAGATCACTACGATGTTAATTCCGGGGCACAATGACTCCGATGAGGAAATCGACTGCATGACTCAATGGGGCGTGGTCAACCTCGGCCCTGACGTGCCGTGGCATTTCACCGCGTTTCACCCGGACTGGAAGATGCTCGATGTGCCGCCCACGCCGGCTGCCACTCTCAAACGTGCCCGTAAGATCGCCATGGCAAACGGCGTGCGCTACGCTTACACCGGCAACGTCCATGACGAAAAAGGTGGCGGCACCTACTGTCACGGATGCGGCTCCAAGCTCATCGGCCGTGACTGGTACGAGATCACCGCGTGGAATCTTGACGGTCAGGGTAAATGCCGTCAGTGCGACGCCGCCTGCGCCGGCGTTCTCGACGCCAAGCCCGGCACCTGGGGGCCTCGGCGTCAGCAGGTGCGCCTGAGGAGCTTCGCCGCCTAAGGCGTCCATGCACCGCACCCGTAGCGCCTCTTTCGTCGATAGTCTAAAAGGGAAGCCGACTTAGAGTCCTCCCCCCAGCAGGCGCACTTCGGCCCACTACAGCAATACCGCACTGTGCATTCCGTACAGGGCGTTAGAAAGATTGCGTTCCTTTTTAATCCCCTCTCGCTTGGAGAAACGTCTCTTTTTCGTTGACATACGAATAGGTAGCTGGATAACCTCTGCTTATTTCGGAGGCTTCGTTCTCCATATCACCGCGGCATTGCTGGTTATGTCAACCTTCATCGAGATCTCGTCGTATCATGAGTTGGATCACGCCACCGCCTTGGAGAGCTCTCGGGATGCATGACCGCACACGTCTGCCCTTCGGCATGCTGGCAACTACGGCGACCATATTGTCGCTTGTATCATGTTACGCGACCCGCATTGAGCTTTGGATTCCGTCCTTACACGAGCCGATACAAAATTGGGTCAATATTCACGTGCAGGCGGCGGTCATTGTCGCCACAGCCGCGGCTGCGGTGGTTGGCCTGATGCTCGACCGGAAGCACCATCGAAGCGCAACACCCTCAGCGGTCGGTTGCGCCGGGTTTGTCTTGATCGCATGGTCGATGTACGCACCCTTCGGTAGGATCGACGATATCGTGGGATTCATCCTGCTCGTCTCCGCTGTGTTTCTCAACCAGACCAAGGCGCTGCGAGCATTGACGCTAAACCTCCAATCGCAGAACACAGAAATCGATCGCCAGCATAGGCTGCTCGAGCAGCAATCAAAGCAACTCGCCGACTGGAATCGGACACTTTCGCAGCGTGTCGAAGATCAACTCTCGCGCATCGAGCGGCTCGGACGCCTCAAACGGTTTTTTTCGCCCCAACTGGCGGAGTTGATCCTGGAAGGAAATACGCAAGACCCGCTGAAGATTCATCGCCGCGAGATTGCGGTGGTATTTCTCGATCTGCGCGGATTCACGGCATTTGCCGATCGGGCAGAGCCAGAGGAGGTCATCGACGTTTTGCAGGAGTATCACACGGCGATGGGCGAATTGATCGGACAATTCGAGGGCACCCTCGAGCGCTTCACCGGGGACGGAATCATGGTGTTTTTCGGCGATCCGATTACGGTATCCAATCCTCTCGAACGGGCCGTGCGATTGTCGCTCGCCATGCGTGAACGGGTCGGCACGTTGACGCCTCGCTGGAGTCGCCGCGGCTATGACCTCGGCCTGGGCATCGGAGTCGCTCTGGGCTATGCCACCATCGGCGCTATCGGCTTCGAAGGGCGCTGGGATTATGCGGCCATCGGGCGCGTAACCAATCTTGCTGCGCGCTTGTGCGCCGAAGCGCAGTCCGGACAGATCCTGATCAATCAACCGAGTCTCGATGGCATGGAAAACCTGCTGGAGATTGAATCAATCGGTGATCTGACGCTTAAGGGTTTTCAGCGTCCGGTGCCGGTTTTGAATATTCTCGGGCTTAAATCGGCTCGACAGGCGCACAGCGCCTAATGACAACTTAGCGCCGCCAAGGCTCGGGCGCCGGCCACATCGGCGGTTACGTTCGCGGGGTCAGTTAGTCGACTTTGCCGGCGCGAGCATGTTCGCATCGCGCGCCAGGAGCCATTTACCGTCTTGCTTCTTGAGGTAGAAAGCGTGGGCACTGCACACGTTATTGAGGGAGCGCCCTTCGGCCGGAGTAATTGCGACCGATAGTTCGTCCACATGAACGCCCATTCTCCTAATATATTGATCTCTTGATGTCGCTCGTGCCGTCGAACTGAGGCGCCGGTTGAGTAGAATTCGCTTGCGCTGCCGCGGCAAACGCCGACTTTCCGACCATCGGTGGTTGGCCTGGAAGAAGAAACACTACTTCTTCCGCCATCAAGCTCAAGATTGTTTCGATGTCCCCCACCTTTGTTGCCGCCATCCGTATTGCGACCAGACGACGTATTTCCGGTTCGTCAGTTTGCATGCTCGCTCCTCAATCGAGGCCCAATCCTTTCCAAGTTCGCGAAGTCTGCTCATCCGCCAAGACAACAGTAGTATTTACGTCACCTGCTCGGAGCCCGTGCTGAGCTGAGCCGAAAGGATAGTTGTCGTAAGTCATTGCGTTATAACGCAGGACGTTGCAGTAGTTCCAGAGTTTTTGAACGATTATGAAAGACATCACTCAAGCGCCTTCTTTGATATGTGCTC
>CAYZXN010000352.1:0-5072 GCA_964482425.1 uncultured Syntrophobacteraceae bacterium
CGAGGGGACGTTCGTCGATGAACACCGCTCGGACGGAGCGTGCGTGACATGGGACTCCGTGAATTTGTTGAACGGATGTTTACCGAGACTCCTGAGATATACACGGCGCGCCATGAAAGTCTCACAAGGGTTTCGGCCGGATGTTGTTTGGGCCTGCTCAGACGCCTTTCATGCAATTGTCGGCAATTGGCTTGCCAACCGCTTGGGCTGTCAGTCCGTGATCGATCTCTACGATAACTTCGAAGCCTTCAGGGCAAGCCGAGTTCCCGGTATCTTGCCCTTATTTCGAAGTGCCGTGAGGGCAGCCGACGGAGTCACCGCCTTCAGCCAGCGCTTAGCGAGTAATGTCAAGCAAACGTACATGCGGCGGAAACCAACACGCGTCATTGAGAGCGGCACTCGCAAAGAATTCTTTTATCCACAAGATCGGGGCACGTGTCGGCAGCGTCTTGGCTTGCCGGAAAACTCCAGAATCATCGGCACGGCGGGAGCCCTCGATGGCAGCCGGGGAATAGACACGCTCTTTGACGCGTTTGAAAGACTTTCGCATGGATCGGACGATATTCATTTGGCGCTTGCCGGTCCGCGTCAACGCCGGTTACGGATTCCTCAGGGGTCACGAGTACACGATTTTATGGAATTGCCTCACGAAGACGTGGGACGGTTCATTAATGCATTGGATATAGCCGTCATCTGCTACCGGGAGTCGGCTCAAGGCGAGTTTAGCTTCCCGCAGAAGGCATACGAGATTATGGCTTGCCGAGTACCTATGGTCGCGGCCGCGGTCGGTTCGATGAATGAAGTTTTACAGAATTACCCCAGCTGCCTTTACCAGCCGGAAGATCCCGTCAGCCTGGCAAATGCGATCAGCCGCCAACTACAGACAAAAGCACTCGTTGAGGGGCCGGTTCCCTCCTGGGCCGATTCTGCTAAACTTCTGAGCGATTTTTTTACCGAAGTCGTTAACAAGGCTCCCCTCTCGGTCACTCCAGACGCAGAGCCTGCCGCGACTCATTGACACTGACGGTTGTCGCATAGAATGCGGCGTCATATCGAGCGACAATTTTAGACCAAGTAAATTCTTTACTGATCCGGCGCCGTCCCGACTCGCCCATAGCCGCGGCTTTTTCACCACCGCTCAATAAACCAACGATAGTTTGGCTGAAGTTTTTGTAGTCTCCCGGTTGCACCAGAATTCCGTTCAAACCATCCTCTACCGCGTCCGGAATTCCGCCTACGCTGGTCGCCACCACGGGCTTTCCGGCCGCGGCGGCTTCCAGGGCGACGATGCCGAAACCTTCGACGTCATCTTTCATTTCAAGGACCGGTAGCACCACAAGATCGCAGAGATGATAAATCTTCACCAACTCTTCGTCGCTTACCGCGCCGAGCCAGTGAACCTTTTCTTCCAGGTGGCACACCGAAATCATGCTGGCAATCTCGCTGCGGACATCGTCCCGATGGATGAGAGATTCACTCGGATTGTCTCCGACTATCAGAAAACAGGCCTCGGGAATCTCTTGAATGATTTGGACGAGCGATTTTTCAATGAACTCTTTAACGCCTTTCCTCGGCGCTAGCCGCCCGACGAAAAGAATAATTTTTTTTCCTTGCAGTCCGCGCTCGAGCTTCAAAGCATCTGCATTATTTTCGTTTACGAATTTCTGCCAATGCACTCCGGGAGGAATGATGGTCATCGACTGTTCGGCGACCCCTTTGTCTTTCGCCAATAAAGCGGTATAGCGGCTGTTCGAGATTACATGGTCGCAGAAGCGTAGCCACCGAACCACCAGGTGCTGATAGGCAATCTTGGGATAGAGAAGATCCAGTCCGTGGCATTGGATAATCGCCTTCCGGCCAAACAGCCGGGCAAGGATAAGCGTGAGCGGCGTCACCAAGACGCTGCCGCCGAAGACCACGCGTATGCCGCGATAACAGCGGAGCAAAAGCGCGCCCTGCCAAAGCGAGTAGAAGAAAAACGCAAGCAATCCAGGGTAACGCGGACGAAAGATTCCGGGTTGATCGGGGTCTGCATTATCCGCATGAGATGTAATGATAAACAACCGATGATTCTTTCCTAGCCCCTCACACAGAGCCGCAAGTAACTGCTCCATGCCGCCGCAACGCGGCGGAAAGTTCCAGGTCACCACCAGAATCTCCATGGGGGATTTATGCTACTCTTTCACAACGCAAAGGTGATAAACCTGATACTGCCAAGCCAGAGGCCAAAAGGGCAACGCCAGCGCTTGGGCCGCCCGAAGCGGCCATTGGTAAAACTTGCCGCGGAAAATCCACGATGCTGACAATATATGGAGATCTTTCCAGCGCGATTGAACTCGCAGTCCCGCTGATTCAAAAAGCTCCTGCCATTCAGGAAGCGACCGGGCCTCTTCTTTAATTGATGACTGCAGGGTGCCCTTGTACAGGCCCAATCGGCTGGACAGAAACTCCGCGTTGGGAACAAGCAACAACAAACGAGCATTCGGTTTAGCGACGCGTTTCATCTCCCGTAGCGCGACCTCGGGAGCAAGAAAGTGCTCGAGCGCGCCGAGACATGAAACGAAATCAAATTGCTGCTCATCGAACGGCAACTGCTCAGCTGGTCCGCAATGAAGCTCGGCCAGAGGTAGCGCCGTTTTGCAAGCGTTCAACGCCACCTGCGAAATGTCGATTCCAGCTGGAACGGCGCCGCAGTCGGCGATGGCCTGCAGCCAATGGCCGGCTCCGCACGCCACGTCAAGAACCCGTCGCCCTTTCCATGGTTCAAAGCGCCGCGCCAGCCGGCGCAAATGGCGAGATGGAAGTTGTCCGTCTTTTGTAGCCTGATAGTAGACACGGTCGTAGAAATCGCCGACATCGTCATGATGGAGAGAATGTTTTTCTCGACTTGTTTCCTGTGCGCTCATCATGTTGCAAATTATCAAAATAAACGTATGGACCCGTTAACTCGTCAATCCCGCATATCGGAAAACATATCCGGCGCTGAGGGCTGCCGCTCCATTCGCAACAGCGCAATCTGCTCGGAGATTAGACCCAGCATGAATACGACGACCGAGGTGGTCAGCAGAAAGACCGACATGTTCGTAAAGCGATATTGTGTGACATACGTATGAATGTAATTGGCTATACCGGCAAAGAAAAAAAACATGCTCACCGGCAGAAAAATACGGAATGGTGAGAACAGGGTTGCGATTTTGGTGATGATCAACAAAAATCTGATGCCGTCACTGAGCAGCGTGATTTTGCTTTGGCCGGCGCGATAGAGCGACTGGATGGGTACGTATTTGACGGTCAAGCCGGAGCGCAAAAATGCCAGGGTCAATGTCGTCGGGTAGGAAAAAGTATTGGGCAAAAGATCGATAAATCTTAGCGCATCACGCCGGGAGACGACGCGAAAACCGGAGGTAAGATCCCTTACTTTAAAGCGAGTCACATACGATGCCAGGGAGTTGTAAAGAATATTGGCCGCGTTGCGGTGAAAACGTAGTTTGGATCCCTTGGCGCGCTCGCCGACGACCATGTGATACCGCCCGGATTCTCGCAACAGCTTGGGAATATCTTCGGGGCGATGCTGACCGTCGCCGTCCATAAAAATCAACGTTTGCCCCCGCGCCGCTCGGATGCCGCTCTTTATAGCCGCCCCGTTACCGATGTTGTATGGGTGGCGTATCACGCTAACGCCGGCATTCAAGGCCATCTCAGCGCTGCCATCGGTTGAACCGTCATCGATCACGATGATTTCGGCATGGTCAATTTCAAGCGCGCGCACTTTTCCCAGTAGCTCCGCAATGCTTTCCGCCTCATTAAATACCGGAATGATGATGGAAACTGCGCAGCGGCTAGGCATCGATTTGGTAAACGGCGTATCCGCGTTCTCTGAAAGCTAATTTGAGGTGGCTAGCCGTGAAATTATTCCAAATCCGGGTTTGAGACGGCGTCAGGTTATCCGTTAGAAAACGGGCCAGAAGTTCCTCGCGGACCAGAAAGTGCGTAATACTTCTCTTGGCAAGTGTCTGTTCGATGTCCCGCGGGTCCTTTGCTTTTCGAATGGCCGCCAGCAGAAACGCCGGCAGTTCGCCGGGGTCATGAAAGTAATCCCTATCGCAATAATACGCTCTCCGGCCGAGAAATAGAAGATAAATTTTGGCGCTCTGGGGCGCTTGGTGGTTGACAAATTGCAGCGCCGGATATTCCGGCAGCGCCCGTTTAAGATAAGCCTCGCGAGTTTCATTGCCGCGCAGGTAGGCAAACGCCTTTGTGACCTGCAAAGAGTGCCAGAGATACGTCCCATGCCATACGGCAAATACCGACAGGCAGGCAAAAAGATATACCGGCCGCTTGATTCCCAGATACATGTTGAAGATACCGTAAACCATCAGAATGACGAGCGGCGGGACGATCAGTAGAATGTAGCGGATACGCAGGTCCACCAAAAAAATCGCATAGATAAAGTAGCAGAAGGCGAATAGCGTAACGAACTTTTTCTCTTCGATCCATTTTCCTTTGAATGCCCAGGGCAGAAATATAACTAAAATAGGTGTCAGCACGCCGTCAAAATACTGGGGATTATCGTCTTGCCCCGAGAAAAATACCCGCAGGGGAAGACCGACTATCTGCCAAATGTTCTCCCCATACAGCAGTTCTCTTTTGTCGAACAGGCCGAGACCTGGGAAGCTCGCTGCATCGACGAGCGGGGCGGCTTTGGACGGAAAGAAACGGCTCAAGAGGGGATAAAACGGATTTCCTGTCTGGAACCAGTTTTTTACCAGCCAGGGCACGAACGGCAGAAACGTCAATCCGGCAAATAGGACCGTTTCACTAGCCACACGGCGGGCGCTCTTTGCCGGGGATCGCGCCAGCATCAATGCGAACAATAGAAACAACGCGAGACAGGCTACCAGCCCGTTGGGCTTTGTCGCCAATGCAAATCCCATAGATAGAGCGGCGAGGGCGAGCCAGCGCAGCGCCTCCCGTTTTTCGCGCCAGCGCAGCAGGCACAAGAGCGCAGCCGTCGAATAAAAGGTGATTCCGAGATCGACATAGGCCCAGTGACTCAAACGTAAGATCGCCGG
>CAYZXN010000353.1:0-24836 GCA_964482425.1 uncultured Syntrophobacteraceae bacterium
CCGTGGACATGGCTCAAAAGTACGCCGTCGATCCTGCCTAGGCGTGGATCGTCCGGGCCGCGCACCGTGCGACCGGCGTCGTATAAAATCCTGGTGCCATCCGGATCTTCAAAAATCATGGCGCGGTCATTGCGGCAGAACTCGCCGTCATGGCTCCCTAACGGCGTAATCTTGACGGTTTGCGATGGCGCCGGTGCGGTGCCGGCAGCAGTCCCGCCGATGGAGCCAGGATTTGTTCACTGATTTCATGCGGACCTCCATCAAACGAATGATATCGAAAACAAAAACAATGACCGAAAGAAGCAGGCGATGTGGACACTCAGCGGTCACGAGATTGATCGGTTCGGATTCTACCTTAGCGATCTCCTGTTCCGGTCCCGGCATGCAGGCGCATTCTCGACTCACGTCATTTGCGATCGCTCGTAAGGTAATCCGTCGTTCGTGACAAACCGCACGGCTCGTCATCTATATAGTACTCCGGTCGAGTGGATCAAGCTTTCAGGTCCTGTCCTGAGCCAAGGTGATCGTCAGTGCAGTATTTTTTCGGCGGCCGCAGGAATAGGCTCAAAAATACTGACGCGATGAGCATGCCGATGAAGATGCTGAAGGAAAGGGAGTAGCTTTGAGTGGCATCGAAAATCAAACCGAAGAAGGGCGGTCCGGCAGCGGAGAAGGCGCTGGTAATCAATGAGCCCATGCCGCGGATCTTTCCGAGCGAGGTGCGCCCGAAATAATTTGCCCAGATCATTTCCGCCAGAATGGCAGTCCCACCCATGCCGATGCCGTAGAGAAAAAAACCGCCGTAGAGCGAAAGCAATCCGGGGCTGGAGAGCGCCAGCAAAATACCCGCGGCTTGAATCGCAAACTTCGCCATGATGAGTCTGGCCACGTTAGTGCGCTCGGCGAGCAGCCCCCAGACCATCGGCGTGCTGAACTGCATGAAGGCGATAATGCTCATGACCAGCGCCGCCACCATCGCTGGATGCCCCTGATCGCTGACAAAGGAGAAAACGTGAAGGTTAAGTCCGGTGACGCCGACGTGCGAAACGCCGAATGTCGTGACGATGAGCCAGAAGGCGGAAGTGCCAAGCGCTTCGCGCCGGCTCCAGATGACGTCAGCGGCATTCGACGGGTGGGCTTTTGTGCCGCCGGCGTTTTTGGGCGCTGTGTTCTCTTGTCGATCGCGGGGTATTCCGTCGGGTAGCAGACCCATGTCTTCGGGGCGCCGCCGCATGAGGAACCAAGACGGGCCGACTACTAACGCGAGGGTGAGGAGACCAAAGACTGCCCACGCTCCGCGCCAACCCGCATACAGAATAAGCGACGCTGCCAGCACGGGCATGCAGACTTTCGCCAAACCGTGGCCCATTCCGGCGAGCGCGAGAGCCCGGCCGCGCATGCGGACGAACCATTGCGAAATCGAAACGTTGACCACCATCGAGCCCATGAGCGAATCGCCGGGGCTGATCAACAGCCAGCGAACAAGCGCAAACTGCCAGAAATCCCGCGCCTGACCGAGGAGGAGAAAGCCCACTCCGGCAATCAACCCGCCCCCGGCGATGAGCCATCGACCGCCATGGCGGTCTAGCAGAGTGCCGATCAACGGTGCCGCCGCCGCGCCGACGAGAATTTCCCCTGAACGAATGAGAGAAAAAACGCCGCGGGATATTCCCAGGTCGGCTGACAGCGGTTTTAGAAAGACGCTCAGCGTGCTCGATATCGAAAACGCGGAAGCAATATGGGCGAGAAAACCGACCGTGACGATAGTCCAACCGTAAAAGAACTTTTGGCTCATGAGTTGTCTTGCTCCGCGATGGTGGAGAATTGTGCGTTCTTCCTTGTATCAAGGGAGAGGCTGAGACCACAAGGCTGATTTCAGAGTGAGGGAGGTCGGTCTTTCCTTGCCGCCGTTTTTTCGTTAATCAATGCCAATGCCGAAGAAATTCACCGTCCAGTTAAGGAAACGCAGCGCGCGAGTCTGGCGCGCCATAGAAAATCATTCATTTTTGCGCGAGCTGCACGCCGGCACGCTGCCGATCGATCGGTTCATCTACTTCATCCAGCAGGATTATGTCTACTTGCTCGATTTTTCCCAAGTGCTCTGCCAGGGAGCGGCCAAGTCGCCCAACTTGGAAACGCTGTCATTATTTGCCCGTCATGCGCTTGGCGCGGTGGAAGTGGAGCGGAGTTTTCACGCCAGCTTCGGTAGAAGTCTCGGCTTGACGCGCGAACAACTTGACTCGATACCCAAAGGGCCGGTGACCCGCGCCTATATCGACCATTTACAGTCGGTGGCGCGAAGCGCAAGCCTTGGCGAAATAGTCGCGGCAGTTCTTCCTTGTTACTGGATCTATGGCGAGGTTGGGCGCCGCCTGTACAAGACCCGCCCCGCCAAACCGAAAATATACCGTCAGTGGATCGAGACCTACGCTGCCGAATCGTTTTGGCAGCCCGTGCGCGAGCAAATTCATTTGATGGATACCCTCGCGGCGCAGGCCAACAGGGATGAAAAAACGCGAATGACCGAGTATTTCCTCCTGAGCACCCGATACGAATTCAGGTTTTGGGAGCAGGCGTATCGGCTCGAGAAATGGCCTCTCTGAAGACTGCCCGCATCAATTATGGCGGCATGAGTTCAGTTGCTACTGCCTCTGCGATAGCGAGCGGCGGCCATATGACCGATCCCGATAGTGAGAATGCCAAGCAGCAGATGGATGAGCTCGATCACCCAGTGGAATCCGCCGACCATCAGCGAAGACTGGATGGTGCCGAGCAGTGCGGTAGCCGCGCCGATTACGAGCGCTGTGGCGGCGAGAATCCAGCTGCCACCGGGGGCGAAAGCCTGGGCGATAGAGATGACCCACAGCGCGCCCACTGCCAAAAAGCCCATGAGCATGTGCATCGTGATCAGATTAAGAGCCTTGCCGGTCCAGAAGAGTAAACCCGAGACCAGAGCGATAAGTCCAGCCAAACTCAAGACAGCCGACGCAATACGAATTGTCATAGCTGCAAATGTCCTCCCTTGGTGTGACGCTCGTCATCAGAGCGTTAATCAAGATTTGTTAACAAATTTTCGTCAAGATCACCAAAAGGGCACCGGTAGTGAATGCTTGGCGGTTCCGTCATTTGGCGCCTGCCTATTTTGTTGAATTATATTTCATATTAACTCTGTAATTTCATATTGTATTATATATCGTTTCTGTTACACTTTAACCAGTTGTTAAAGAATGGAGGTGGTCATGTTTAACGATAAAGTGACTCTAAAGGATTTTCAAAGGATGGAGCCGGAGTTCCAGGATTTACTCAAACGCGTGCTGGCGATTCAAGCGGATTGCGAGATCGGTGGGCCGCACCTGTACGTCAAGGATATGTTGCCCAATGCGCCCAGCAAATCAGATCAAATCATGGTAGCGAAAACCGCGGGCGAGGAGATGGACCATTTTCGCAAGATCGCCCGTTTGGCGGGGGATCTCGGACTGGACGTCTCCTACGTGCTCAGTTGGCCGAATCAGAAGCGTTATGTCGAAGCGTTTCGCGGTAAGATCAGCACCTGGGAGGATTTTGCTATTTTCGGATATCTCATCGACCGGGTCGGTCGATACCAACTCGAAGAGTTCGTTAATTGCAGCTATCAACCGTTGGCTCAGATTCTTCCGCAGATTATCAAGGAGGAGATCGGCCATGTGGGTTATGGTGGAAGCAAAGCGGCGGAGCTGGCGGCCAAAGGCGATGAGAGCCGGGAGCGATTACAGAAGGCGGTGGACTTCTGGTACCCCAAAGCGCTCGACATGTTCGGCCGATCGGAGTCGAAGCGTTCTGAGCGGTATCGATACTGGGGCCTGAAGCGGCGCAGCAATGAACAGGCGCGTAGCGAGTACATCAGGGAAGTCGAACCCCTGATCGTAAAGCTGGGACTTCAAGTGCCCGAAGTTCACAAGGACCGAATGCACCAGTAATGCGCAGGCGAAGCGATGATGATGAGGGCGGGGATGACTCCGGCCGAATCTACCTAAAAAAACTCGGTGAACGGGTCCGGCGGCTGCGCGAGAAGCAGGGAGTAACCTTGAAACGCCTCGCGCAGCTTTCCGGGCTCAGCGATCGTTTCATTATCGAAGTCGAGAAGGGCAACGCCAATCCATCGCTGACGAGCGCCATCGGCCTCGCCCGCGCTCTGCAAACCCCGCTGGTGGAGCTACTCGCCGAAAATAGCGGCAAGCAGGCTCCCGTCGCATCTGATGATTCCACGAAAGAACTTCTGACGCTGCTCAAAAGCCGTGATCGAGAGCAGAGTTCACGGGTTCTTGCGTGTGTGACATCGTATCTGGAGCACGTGCGAGGACCTCATGTTGCCCTCGTCGGCATGCGTGGCGCGGGTAAAACGACCGTCGGCCGGCTCTTGGCGCGCAGCCTGCGGGCGCCATTTTACGAGCTCGACGAGCTGATCGAAAAAGACACGGGTCTTTCACTTGGAGAAATCTTTGATCTCGAAGGGGAGAACTATTATCGGACGGTGGAAGAAAGGGTGCTGCAACGAGTACTCAAGAAAACTCCAGGGGTCATTGCCGCAGGCGGTGGCCTGGTCATGAACCCAACCGGCCTGCTGCTGCTCAAATTGCACTCGTTCGTGGCTTGGCTGCGGGCATCTCCGGAGACATTAATCTCACGGGTTCGCGGTGAAAAAGACGAGCGGCGAATTGGCGCTCATCCTCACGTCAGGAAACAGCTCCAGACAATCCTGGACCGCAGGTCGCCCTTCTATGCGCAAGCCGATCTGGTGGTGGACAGCACGAAATTATCGGCCGAACTGGTAAGCAAAAAAATCCTTGACGCATTTCGGAACCGCGCCAATCGCAAACAGACATGACAAAGATAACCAGCCGGCGTCGGTGGCAATCAGCAACCTGAGTTGCTACACTCGCAGCCGGTTCAGGCAGGAATCACAGGCTCGCTGGACATGGCCGCGGTCTTCTTCGCGGAACATTGACCCACAAGGCTCCGCTTCATGAAAATCGCTCTGGTACACAAACGCTTCGATCTCCGTGGTGGCGTGGAGCGCGTGCTCTATAAAACCGCCGAGGGGCTGCGCGACCGCGGCCATGAAGTGCACCTCTTTTGCGGAAGGTTTTCGATCCCGCCGCCTCCGGGCGTATTCGGCCACCGCGTGCCTTCTTTTCATTGGCCGCGCACCTTGCGGGTTCTATCGTTCGCATTTGCCGCTCCCAGAATGGTCGAACGCCACGGCTGCGATTTACTGCTTAGCTTCGACCGCGTTGTCAGACAAGATATTTTCCGCAGCGGTGGCGGGCCGCATCAATCGTTTATCAAAAAAATGATCGCCCAAAGCTCCATTTGGCGTCGCATCTGGTACACCATAAGCCCGTATCACCGATGCGCTCTCGCCATCGAAAGAATACAGGTATCTCCGACGGGCCATCGGAAGATCATCGCCATCAGCCAACAAGGCAAACGCGAATTCATCGAAGAGTACGGGGTTGCCGGGCACAACCTGACGATTATTTACAACGGCGTTGACGTGGAAAGATTCCATCCGCGCAACCGCGAGCGATATGCGCATAAGATTCGCGAGAGCCTGGCCATACCGCCGGAGTCGCGAATCGTGCTCTTCGTCGGCACCGGCTTTCGACGAAAAGGATTGGACCGGCTACTTTCCTTGTGGACCGAACAAGAAGCGCCCGATGCCCATCTGGTCATCGTCGGCAACGATGCCAAGCTCGCTTATTATCGCAACGTCTGGGGCCGGAGCCGCATTCACTTCGCCGGCGCGCAATCCCGAGTCGAAGAGTTCTACGGCGCCGCGGATTTGCTGGTACTACCGTCGGTTCAAGAGGCTTTCGGCAATGTTGTGCTTGAAGCACTGGCGTCAGGGCTGCCGGTTGTGACCTGTGCGGCTGTGGGAGCCGCCGAAAGTCTCGAGGACGAACTACGCGGCGGGATCGTTGCCGATTCAGACGGCCGCGAAGGACTGCGAAAGAAAATTGATTGGGGACTTGACCGCGAACGCTGGACCGCTTTATCGCAGTTGGCGCGGCGGGTGGCGGAGAAATACTCCTGGGAGAATTATTTTATCCGGCTCGAAGAGCAATTCGAAGCATTGAACGAACCGGCGGCGGCTCTCGCACAAAGCGCGCATGATCCGGGGCCGCGCGGCCCATAGTAAATGCCCGCGCCGATTATCTTGCAAAGCCAAAAGGGATTGTCTATAGACAACGTGACCGCTCAACGCCTTTCGCTTGCTGTCTTTCTGGACCGAGGATCGTCGCCTGATCTATGAGGACAGCCATCCTCTGGGCTAAACCTGTATACTGAGAATGTCCTATACTTACGTTCGTCTCCGCAACAAATTCAAGGGATGGATCCGGGACGATTTTCCCGCCGACATCATTGCCGGCATCGTCGCAGACTTCGATGTCTGGGTTCAGAGGAGTTCGGCACGCTTGCTAAAAGACGACGGCAAAAGCCAGGTAGTTCAGCTGATCGTCCGAGACGGAGCCGGAAAGCGCTGGGACATCGTGGCCAAGCGCGTGAAGTACGGTTGGTTTTTTCGGCGTCTTGGGTTTCTGCTTGCAGCATCTCCCGCGATTCGATCTTTCAAGGGCGCCTTGCTTCTCCAGGAAAAGAAAATCCCTACCGCTGCGCCTCTGGCCGCGGTTGAGCCGTGGCGTTGGCAGGGTCTGGGCACGAGCTATTATCTCGCCGAAACCGTCGATGATGCGCGCAATTTGCGCGCCGTGTTGTTGGAGTTAGAGGAGAAAAGACCCGGCAGCGCGACGCTGAAGCGGCGCCGCTTGCTCAGAAATTTATCGGCTTTTTTTTGGCGCGTGCACGGTTCCGGCGTCTACCACCGTGACCTGAAGGACGCCAATATCCTGGTGCGCGACAAGGAGGGCGAGCGGTTCGAGTTTGTTCTGATCGATCTCGACGGGGTGCGCAGGAGCCGCACTTTCAGTTGGCGCAAACGTCTCAAGAATCTAATACAGGTCTGCCGTTCCCGCCGGTTAACGTACCGCGATAAGATTTTCTTTTTGGATGATTACCTGCGACGGTGCGGCGTTTCAAAACGAAAGATGAAAGCGCTTGTCCAACGGGTCGTTAGGCTCACGACCGTGCCGCGGTTGAGCGCCTATCCTGCGCGCAATCCGGTGGCCAAGAAAAGGAGTTTTTAATCGCGATTATGGATCCGCTAAAGCAGTCAGTTCATCAACCTCGCACGGTGGTGGTTTTGGGGTTGGCGCGTTCGGGCACGTCGGTGGTCACCGGTATTCTCAAGGTGCTCGGCGTCGATATGGGACCGAGCGTCGACGACCAGGCAAATCCGCGCGGCTCGCATGAGGATTTGGATTTCGCCCATCTGCATAGGGAGATCTTCGAGAGAGCGGAAGCGGGAACGGGTTACTGGAACCCGCCTCCAAGGCAGGCGATTCTGGCGCTGGCGCCGCAACTCGAGAGCGCTATCCGCGGGTTGTTGGAAAAGAAAAGCCAAGGCAAATCGTTATGGGGCTGGAAGCATACCCGAACGCTGTTAACTTACGAGTTGTTTTTACCGCATCTGGTCAACCCGCAGTTCGTGTTGGTGTTCAGGAATGCCCTAGGGACGGCCCAGTCTTCGGTGGAACACACTCGCAAGTTTCAAAACCCTCTGGATGTTACCCAGGCGCTGAAACTCGTCCATTTTTACCAGGGTGAAATGATGCGATTTTTAGATGATCATGCGGATGTCCCGACACTGCTGGTTTCGTACGAAGATGTTGTCGCGGATCCGCAACAAGAGGCGTCAAGGATGGCAAGCTTTCTCGGATTTGCGCCAGCGGAGACAAAGACCGACGCCATCGCGCAATTCGTGATCCCGCGTGACAAAATCCAGACTGAAAAAAGGAAAATGCGCAGCTTCTGGCGCGGCAAGTTGCCGAGGTTGATCAGCAGATTCAGGCACGGCCCCGGATAAAGAACCAGGACGGCGTACCGGTTTGTCAACGCCAGAGTTTCTGGATGAATCCACTCTTCTCGAGCTCGTTCAAAAAGCTCGTATCCATGAATTCCTCGGGCTTGAAAGCTCTGGCTTTCGGATTGTTCTCAGCGATGATGTCCAGAGCGTTCTGCACGGCTTTGGTGCTCAGCGTCGGCACCTTCTTTATGTATTTCGAGGTGAAGAGATCGTAGGTCGCCGCCAGAAGCTCGGTATCATCGGTGCCGCCGTATTTCCTCAATGCCCGGATGCCCATTTCCCGGTCCGTCATCAGACGGTGCGTTCCTTCGAGATAGGCTCTGAGAAATCTCAAGACGACATCCCGGTTCGAGTTTGCGTAGGCGCGGCTCACCGCCACCGTGGTGGTGGGCACTTCGAGTTCCGACTCGGATAGATCGTAGAGTGTCTTTAGCCCCAGCTTTTCGGCGTGAAATGAAGTAGGAAATGAAAGCATCCCGGCAGCCACTCTCTTTTGCTGGATCGCCGGCACGATGTCGGACAGGCGGCCAATCTGCACGAGAGTCACGTCGCGTTTGGGTTCAAGCTTCCACTTCTCAAGGACCGGCCTCAAAGCCAGATCGGTGAGAGATCCGAAGCGCGTAACAGCGATGGATTTTCCTTTAAGGTCTGACGGCCCGGACAGGCTCGGGTGGCCCATGACCTTCATGAGATGGGTCTCGATGGAATTTGCCAGCAGAATGAGATCCGAGCCGCCCACCGAAGACTGCAGGGTCACGATACCCGACGTGGTCGTAAAATCGAGCTGCCCGGCGGTATGCACTTGAACCATCTGGACGCCTTGAACGTAGATGAGATCGGCGTCCAGACCGTGCTTCTCGAACAAACCCGCTTCTTTAGTGACGAAAAGCGGGTACATACTGGCGCTTGGCGACGGGTAGCCGACCTTGATCTTGGTCAGCGGCGCTGCGCCGGCCGAGGCATCCGGAGCCGCGGCAAAAATCATTATCAACGCCCAAACGGAGACAAAAAATTTACCGGCTTGCGATAACATATACGCCTCCTTTACTGAGCCACCGATAGTGCAACAGCCTGGAAGAGTCAACAAGACGTTTACGATAAACCCGTGCGATTTTTCTCAGCGGCTCTTTCGTGGTCAGCCGCCGGAATCAGTTCCTGCTCCATTAAATCGTAGAGAGATTTGCGGTGCTCGCGTCTTTCCGGACCCGGCGTCGGCGATGAAGTCGTCACCACGACCAGCTTCAGATCCGGCACGATGAAGACAAACTGCCCGCCGTAACCCCATGCATAATGAGCCTGGCGCCCCGCCAGGAAGCGCGTCCACCAGCCATAGCCGTATTCGCTGCCGCTCCACCGCGAGCGGGTGCGCGGCTCAAGGGACCGGCGCACCCAAGTCTCCGACACGATCTGCCGGCGGCGGGCTAAACCGCCGTTGAGATATAGATGTCCGAATTCAAGCATCGCTCGGGGCGTCAGATACATCTCGTTGCCGCCGAAGTAAATGCCCTGCGGATCCCGTCTCCAAGGGCGGATGGGGATTCCCATCGGCTCTGCGAGATGTCGGCGCGCGAACTCGAAGGTGCTCATGCCCGTGGCCTTGGTGAGTATGGCGGACAGCAGGTGAGAGTTTCCCGTGCTGTAAATCATGCGACCGCCCGGAGTTTCGATCATAGGCTGGCTGAGCACGTGCCGCACCCAATTGCGGCTCTGCACCCATTGCCCGTAGTTACGGTTGCTGGTGGTCTCCAGTCCTGAGCGCATGGTCAAAAGGTCCTCGATCGTGATCGTTTGCCACGCGGGATCTGCCGCGGCGTTTGCGTGTTCGGTAAAATATTTACCAATGGGTTGTTCCACGCTGCGCAGAAAGCCGCGATCCAGCGCGATACCCACGAGTGTCGACAGCAAGCTTTTTGAGACGGATTTTACGTTGGCGGCTTGCTCCGGCCGGGTCCCATAAAAATACCGTTCCGCTACGACTTTGCCGTCGATGGAGACCAGCAGGCTGCGCAATTGCGGCAGGCCGGCTGCCCTTTCGAACGCTCGGTCGCGGCCGTTGGGTTCGAGCCGCGGCGCCTGGGTTTGCGACATCGCCGGCGCGCTGCCGTAAGCTGCGACGGCTAACAACAAAAATAGCAAGCCGGATATGAGTGCTTTGGATAGTCGGCGGGAGCGCACCTGAAGGTTTTCCTCCTTGGCAAGATTTTACCGAGCGAATCGGCCATTGTCATGATGGCGGAGTCGGTTTACGTCGCCTCCGGAGTACACCAAAGTTCGCCAGCCCGTCGTTGAGCCAGTGATTTCCATTGCCGTTGGATCCGGACAAGCACGTGCTGCAACTGCCGGGGCGGCGCGACGCAGCCAGCAAGCAGGCGAACAGTGTGGATTATCGCGCGTACACGAGGACTCTCGCCTTGCCTTCGCGGCGGCTGATGCTGCGGTAGATGAATTCGACGGATTCGATGGATTTTCGGCCGCCGGGAAGATCTATGGCGCGGCTTCCTTTTCCTTCGGCAAAACGGGCGTTGATCCTCGGCCTGAACGTCTGCCCGTCTGAAAATGTCACGATCATCTCGTCGATTTCGACGGGCGCATTTTCGACCTCAATACGCACCTCCCTGAAAGGCCCCCCCTTGCGCCGTACGTTGAAGCGATCCTGATCCTTTTTGAAGTCGACCTGTTGTTCGCCCAGCAGCTGCCATCCGCCGCTGCGCGAATCTGCATCTCGTCCGTCGACTCTTCGGTCCGATCGCCTGCCGTCTTGATCGAAAACCGGCCCACAGGAAACGGCTAAATAAGCGACAACCAGCAGCCACAATGGATTCGCCCTTTTCATGATATTTTTCTCCATTAGATGGAAACCTCCGCTACCATACCACTATTACACGGACAGCCGTTGCTTTGAAGATGCCCGCCAATGCAGCTTACCGGCTCGGCTTCGCCCCCGGGCCAAACGGCTCGGGCTGAAATGGGCCGTCTCGCTCCTGCAAAAACGCTTTGAGGCCGCCGTTCTTTTTCGCCTCTTCCAGTTGCTTGTTAAACTCTTCGCGCTTGGTCAGCCGGGCCATAGCGGCAAGCTCGGCGTTGAGCGTCCATGCTTTGCGCAGTCCCATCATTTCCAAACCTAAGGTGGAAATGTGCAGATTGATCTTCACAGTCTCGGGAGGAACATGAGCGATGCGCTCGACCAGTGTGAAGCAGGTTTCGAGCAGTTGATTCTGTGGCACGACTTGATTAACCAGACCGATACGCAGGGCCTCTTGGGCATCCACATGATCGCCCGTGAGCGAATAGCGCAGCGCGTTTTTGAATCCGGCAAGGGCTACCCAGATGAAGTCCGTGTTCGCGCCATGGCGCACTTGCGGCTGGCCGAACACTGCATCGTCAGCCGCGATGGTGATATGGCAGGTGAGCGCCAGCCAGGATGCGGCGCCGAGACACCAACCGCTCACCGCACCGATAATCGGCTTGGGGTACTGCCAGCGGTAAAGCTGGCGCCCGAGGATGTCCTTGCGATCCGAATCGCGGAATTTATTGTAGGTCGCATTAAGTGACGAGCCGACGGGTATGCCGTAGGGCCACGCGGTTTCCGGATCATCGCCGCTAATATCTTCGCCGACCGAGAACGCACCGCCCGCGCCGGTAACGACGACGGCCCGAATTTCCGGGTCGCTTTCAGCTTCGGCCAATGCCTGATCCAGTTCGTTCATCAGATCCTGATTCATGGCGTTGAGAGCCTTGGGCCGGTTGAGCGTGATCAGCACGCCTTGTCGCTGTTTCTGGTAGAGAATCGTTTTGTAGTCAGACATGAATCCCTCGTTTTTTCGTCTATTGCCTTTTCTTCGATCTTGGTCCGAATGGTTCAGGTTGAAACGGTCCGTCGCGCATCTGCAGGTACTCCCGTATGCCTTTGTTGGCGCGCGCGTCGTCGAGAGGTTTGCGCAGTTCCTCGCGCAGCATGACATGCGCGGGTGCCGACATCTGGCTGTCAAAAGTCAAGGCGTCGCGCAAGCCCATCATGTCCAGGCCCATGGTGGCAATTTGCAGGTTGATCTTGACCGTTTCCGGCGGCACATGGGCGATACGTTCGACAATGTTAAAGCATTCGTCGATGAGTCGATCGGCAGGCACGACTTTCACGACCAAGCCGATGCGCAAAGCCTCTTGGGCGTCGATGTGGTCACCGGTCAAGCCGTAGCGCAGTGCATTTTTATAGCCGCCGAGCAATGTCCACATGAAACTCGTGTTCGAACCGTGCCGTACTTCAGGTTGGGCGAATACAGCGTTCTCCGAGGCGAGGGTGATATGGGTGAAAAGAGAAAGCCAAGACCCCGCGCCCATGGCCCAGCCGTTGATGGCGCCGATAATGGGCTTGCCGAACTCCCACATGCGGCGGAAATTGCGCGGATCGACGCGCCAGGAGTCGATCGCTTCAGCGGCGGTCTGTCCCGTGAGAATACCGTAGGGCCAATGAAGGTCGCGCCGGCGACCGGCGCGATTTCCCTGGTCCATTCCGGCAGAAAACGCGCGTCCTGCTCCAGTCAGCACCACAGCGCGAACGTCCTTATCTTCTTCCACTTCATCGAGCGCCTGGTGAATTTCTTTGATCATGCTGCGGCTGATGGCGTTCATCGCGTCCGGTCGGTTGAGCGTGATCAGCACGCCGCCGCGTTGCTTTTCGTAGAGAATCTCTTTGAACTCCGGCATAAAGCTCCTTCAATTTATTTTGTTCCAATCGTTCAAGGCCTGTGACTCCTGTCCAAAATTATGGGAACCATTGAAAGCAATGGAACAATTGGAAATTTCCTTTAGCCGATCTGTACCAATGCATCGACGGCCATCACTCCGTCGCCCTCCGGAAATACGATCAGCGGGTTGATGTCCAAGCCGGAAAGCTGATCGCCGAGACTCAAGGATAACCGCGACAGTGCGACCATCGCGTCGACCAGAGCGTCGACGTCCGCCGGAGGTTTGCCCCGGACACCGGCGAGGAGGGGAAATCCGCGCAGCCGCTGTAGCATATCGCGCGCCTGCCGAGGCGACAGGGGCGGGATGCCGATGACGACATCCTTGAGCAGTTCGACAAGGATGCCGCCGACGCCGCACAGTACTACGGGGCCGAAAAGCGGATCCCGTTTGACACCGAGGATCATCTCAATGCCGTCGCCGGCCATGCGCTGCACGAGAACGCCGTCGATTTCAACGTCCGGCGCGCGGCGGGTTACTTCGGTTAAGAGCCGCCCATAAGCATCGCGTACCTCGTCGGTAGTGGAGAGTCGCAGCGCCACGCCGCCGACATCGCTCTTGTGCGTGATGGCGCTGCATTCGATTTTGAGTGCAACGGGAAAGCCCAGGCGTCCGGCGGCGGCTGCCGCCTCGTCCGCGCTGCGGGTCAATTCCGCCGGTATGACGGGAATGCCGGCTTCTTGCAGCAGGCGAAAAGCGTTCTCCGCCGGCAGGATACCAGCGGGTAAGTTCTGTGCGGCCGGTAAAGCGGCGGCGGACGGCATCGTGCGGCTGTCATCGTATTTCCGGAATTCGTAATATCCGGCCAAACTGCGGATCGTCGCTGTTGTGTTTTCCGCCCCCTCCATGAGCGGCACGCCGGCAGCTCTGAGCGGCAGTACAATCTCCGGATCGATCGGGCCGCCGACCACTGAACTGAAGATCGTAATCGGCTTTTTACTGGCTCCGGCGGCGCTCTCAATGGCCTGAGCGAAGCGATTGCCGCTCTTCAACTCCTTCGGCCGCGGATCGTTCGCTTCCAGGTTGATCGTGATCACGTCGATATTGGCATCGTCGATAAGCGCCTGAAGCAGGCGTGGGAAGATCTTATCATCATCGTACATCGCGCCGGTGCCATCGAGCGGATTATTCATATTGCCGAAATCGGCCACGGCTTCCTGCAACTGCAATTTCGTCGTTTCCGTCAGCTCGGGAACTTCAAGCCCTGCATTCGAAGCGGCATCTGAAACCAGCGTGCATTCACCGCCCGAACCACTGAGCACTCCAATGCGGCGCCCGCCTTTGTAGCGTGTAACGAACCCGTCGCAGGAAAAAACGCTGACGGCATCGATCAACTCGTTGAGGCTTCGGACTGAAACGACGCCGGCTTGCCGGAAAGCCGCGTCGATGACTTCCGCGCTTCCGGCCAGCGAGCCCGAATGGGTCGCGGCGGCGCGCTGGGAAACTTCGGATCGGCCGCCTTTGAGAATAATCAGAGGCTTGCCGGATGCGGCTGCTTTTCGCGCCACCGCCAGCAGTTTACGCGGTTGTTTGAAACCTTCGACGAATGCGGCGATGACCCGCGTGTTGGCATCGTCGACAAAATAATTGAAGTATTCTTCGATCGTTGCGCCGGCCTGGTTGCCGCACGATACAATGTGACTCAAGCCGACATGCCGGTTAAGCATCAAGGCGTTGGCCACAGTCGTGCTCAGGCCACCGCTTTGCGAAACCAACGCCACCGGCCCGGCGAGAAAGCCCTGGGGAATCGTCGAGGCGAAAAGCGGCGCTTTACCGAAAACGTTCAAGACTCCGTAACAGTTGGGGCCGCAGATGAGAAGGCCGCGCTCGCGCGACAATGTTTCGAGTCTGGCCTGGCGCTGTTTTCCCTCGGGTCCGGTTTCCGCGAAGCCGGCGGAGAACACGACCGCAGCGCGCGCGCCGGCGTTCGCGGCCGATTCCAAAAGCTCAGGCACCTGCCGGTTGGGTACCGCCAGGACAACGCAATCGACCGCCTCCGGTATGGCGGCGATCTCCGGATAACAGGGACAATCCATCACCTCTGAATACTTAGGATTGACCGCGACGATCCGGCCGGGATAGCCGAAGTTTCTTAGATTTCGAATGACCCGGTTGCCTCTGGGCTCGCGGTTGAGAGCGGATGAACCACGCTGCGAGGCGCCGATGATTGCCACCGACTTGGGTTGCATGAGCGGCGAGAGATCGCGCCAGCCTACCGCGTCGGAATCTGTCTGGGTCGCTTGAAGAGTCATTTGGCTATTCGTTCGAGCAGGGGAGTATTGAAAACCGCTTCGCGCGCCGACACTCCACCGCTTCGGTCATCCATCATTCCGGCTTTTTTTTCGCCCTGGGTCCGAACGGTTCCGGCTGAAACGGTCCGTCGCGCATTTGCAGATAGGCCTTGGTGCCCTGGGTCGCGCGAGCTTCGTCCAGGGGCCGGCGAAATTCTTCGTTGAGCATCATATGCGCCGGGATGGAAAGCGCTTCATCCATGCGCAGCGCATCGCGCAGCCCCATCATTTGCAGTCCCATGGTGGAAATCTGCAGATTGATCTTGACCGTTTCGGGCGGCACGCGGGCGATGCGCTCGACGATGGTAAAGCACTCTTCGAGCAATTGGTCTCCGGCGACGACCTTGTTGACCAGGCCGATGCGCAAAGCCTCCCGGGCATCGATATGATCGCCGACCAGTCCATAACGCAAGGCGTTTTTAAATCCCGCAAGCAGCGTCCACATGAAAGTTGTGTTGGAGCCATGGCGTACCTCAGGCTGAGCGAACACCGCATCATCCGCTGCGATCGTTATATGCGTATAGAGCGCAAGCCAGCAGCCGCCGCCCATGGCCCAACCTCTGACCGCGCCGATCACCGGTTTTGTCATTTCAAAGATGCGGATCAGTTTCACGTCATCGGCGCTCCAGTAATTCATCAGATCCGCGGCGCTCATGCCTGCTGGAATGCCGTATGGCCACTGAATGTCGCGGCGCCGCCCGCTGGTAGTCGCCTGATCGAAGCCGGAGCTGAACGCGCGCCCGGCGCCGGTGATGACGATGGCGCGAATCTCCGGATCGGCTTCAGCTTCATCTAGCGCGTGGTGGATCTCTTTCAACATCGGCCGTGTGATTGCGTTCAAAGCTTCCGGCCGGTTCAACGTAATCAGCACGCCGCCGCGTTGTTTTTCGACAAGGATTTCTTTGTACTCGACCATGCTCGCTCCAGGTTACTTCTCGTATAACGTTTTGATGAAGCCGCTGGCTTCCACCTCTCGCACCAGGCTTTCGTCTAAAAACTGTCTGGGATCGGCGCCCCTGGCTTTGGGCTCCTCGGATGAAATGAATTCGAGCGTGGTTTCGACGGCTTTTGGGTTGGCGTAGGGGACGCGATTGTAGAACTTGTCGGCGAGAAGGTTATAGGAAAGCTCGAGATATTTGACATCGCGCTCCTGCGCCGACTGAATGCGCAATTTTTTCTGCAGGACGTCCAGGCTTTCCTTTTTATTTTTTTGAAAGTAGGCGAGGCCTTCGCAGAGGACTTTGACGACGCGCAATGCCTGATCTCGGTTGCGCTTGATGTAGCTGCGCGTGGTGTCGACGGAGTTCTGCAGGTAGTAGATTTCCATCTCTACCGGATCGGCGAGGGTTCGGTAACCCCGCTCTTCCGCCAGGAAGAATGTCGGGATGGTGAACACGGCTCCATCGACGCCGCCTTTTTCCAGGCTGGCGAACATGGCCGGCGACGAGCCGAGCTGAAGCATTTTGATGTCATCAGTTCGCATGCCCCATTTGCGCAAAAAGAGTTGCAGAACCCAATGGGACGCAGAGCCGAAGCGAGTGACCGCAATCGACTTACCTTTAAGATCGGCCGGTGTCTTGATCTCGGGCCGTACCATCATTCTTTGCAAACCAGTCTTCATCGGCGAAGCCGCAAGCACGCCATCGGCGCCCCTGAGGGCGGCGCGGATAACCGCATCGCCGCCTCCCACTGAGAACTGAATCTCGCCGGCCACCAGCGAGCTGACGACGCGCGAGGCGCCGCCACCGATAATGATCACCTCGGCGTCGAGACCATGTTTTTTGAACAGGCCCTTTTCTTCGGCGACCCAGATCGATCCCGACGTGGCGCTGATGGAGCTGAGGCCGATGCGAACTTTGTCCTGACCCTGCGAGAGATGAGGTGAAAGAAAGAGCGAAAGCAGAAATGCAGTGCCAACGCCGCGCCTAAAGCCTATTGCGTTCATGATCAACCTCCGGCCGCATTGTTAAGGCTCGGATCCGCCGCGATAACCGGACAGCGTCTCGAGATTGCAGCAACGTTATGCGAATCCCCATGGAACCGTCAAGTGGCCTCTCACGAAATTCGAAAACACGCGCGTCGTCGGGTTGCCGCGGTTCACCAAGCCTGTCTCCAACGGGGTGTTCTATTCAATGTGAACGAACGCACGAATCCAGTTTTTCGGCCGCGCCGTATGTCCCTGGCCGGTGACGTCCTCCGCCAGAAAGACATCGCCCGGCCCAAAAGTTTTAACCGCGCCGCTGCCGATACCGATCTCCACCGAGCCCGCGAGCGTGATGCACCATTGCCGTCGCGGTGCATGGTGCCACCCCAGGATCTCGCGGTTCTCGTCGTTTTTGAAAACCAATGTCGTTACCGCGGTTGCGGATAAGAAATGTTGCGAGCCTTGGCTCTGGTCGAGGTCTTCAAAATGTGATCTGCCATCTTCGCCGGCGTATATCCTGCAAAATTGCATCGCACCTCCAGTTCGGGTTGATTAGTGCGGGCCATAGCAGTTTTCCAGAGCGTTTTTCAAGCCAAGCCGGACGCCGGTTGGACTCGAAAACGAGGCGCCGCGCCGGTTATCGAGCAAACGGCAGAAGGGTTGGACGGCAAACGTGAAGCAGTCGGTTGCCTGGTGCAATAACTTCAGCCCGCCTCGAGGGGAGCTGGCATTGTCAGGCGCACCAGACATTTACAAGCTGAGAATATTATACTAGCATTATCGCGTTCTGCTTCACGCGAGCTTCGGAAGGAAGTGCGGAGTTACGCATCGGGTTATCGCATGGACGTGTGGTTTCGGCTTGCCGCAGGTACGATCGAAGAGCATTTCGAGGAAGAAGGAGACTGTAAGATGGCAGAGACGGATAAACGACTCTTTGTCGGCATAAAAATTTCCACTAAACTGCAACATGGTTTGGATAGCCCGGCGCCTGGAACCGACCGCTACTTCAAGGAGAACAACACAGATTATCTGCAAATCATAGATCAAGGTAACGAGAAACTTATCGGACGATTTCTGAACGACGGCTTTCCGGTCGGCGATCTGGATAATGTCAGCCGGAATGTGCGCAGTATCGTTAGGATTATCGCCGGCGATCACCGTCTCGAAGAAGATTCGGTTCACATTTATATTCGATGAATGGCGTCCCGGTCCGGCTAAACGATCAAACAGGAGTCTCGCAGAGTCTCGACGGCAAGCTTTTGAGGGCGTTGTTTAAGCAAAGCGCATAGTGATACAGTCATAGGGCGCTTAGAGAGACTGATTCTTATTCATTCAACAACGCCTCTGCGCTTTAAACGAGCCAGAGGCTTTTTTGTTCCTGATCAGGAGGACAAAATGTCAAAGGCCATTGCACAAACTCACATGAAGCTTGAGAACGGGACCGTTATTCGGCATAAGGTGGTCGGCTACGAAGGCCGCATAGACGGCACCACCGAGATCAAGGCCTGCTTTACCAAGGCCGGGCAGCTCGCCGATAAGGTCGTGGCCAAGGAACTATTTCAGTACAGAGTTATTGTCGAGGGAGAAGCGTTGCGGCGTATCGCGCCTGCTGACGACTTTGAAATCCTCGAAGGGGTGGTAAACGTCGTTTGCCCCACCTGCGGTCATGCTTTCCACAGTAAACCCGGTATCGGCAATAAGCCGGCGGGACGCTGCCAATGCGGCGGATGGATCTGCCCAATTTGTTTGTCGTGCCAGGATAACAGTCTCGAAGCCGCACAGGGCGGGCCGCAATCCTGCCTTAAGCAGAGAGATCGCAAGGCGCGCAAGCTCGCCGCTGAAAAGAAGGCCAAATCGGCATGACAAAACGGCCTGTCAGTCCTTGCACGTGGCGAATCGTAATCTGACGTAGTCCAGGGTCCAGTTCCCCTCCGGGTCTTGCAAAGTCAGTCGGGCACGTTGACAGATTTCATCGAGGAAATCGGTGCGCGCACTTTCGGCAATCGCATTGCTGAAGGGTTGGGCGAATGTTTCCAACCACTGCCGGAGGTCGCCTGGAAGTTTTGTCGGCCGCGGCAGCAGTTCCACATATCCCACTTTGAATCCTGACCCGGTTAAAAGTCGCGAGTATTCTTCGGCGGACGGATAGTACCAGGGATCGACAAGCAGAGGATTGACGCCGCGGCGGCGCAGCGCGGCATGCAGGGCAAGACGGATCGTCTCGACGTTGCCTTTGCCGCCAAGCTCGCCTACGAAGCGCCCTCCCGCTTTTAAACAGCGCCAGACGCCATTTACGACCCTCTCGGGTTGTTTCATCCAATGCAGCGCGGCGTTGCTGAAGACGGCATCGAACTGTGGCTTGAAGCAAGGGTTATGGCCATCCATTATCACTACCCCCAAGCCGCGGTTCTTTGCGGCGCACGCTTGAGCGATGCTGGAATCGGCGCCGAGAACGACAGCGCCCGAAGACGATATCTTTTCGGTTAAAGCGCCGTCGCCGCAGCCCAAATCCAAAATGAGCTCGCTCGCAGTGGGGTGAAGCAGTTGTAAAACCGCCTGCCCGAGGTCCGCAACGAAGCGCGCATTTGCGGCGTAAGTCTCAGGATTCCAACTGGTTGTTTCAGCCATTGCAACCAACTTATCACTTCATTGCGCAGCTTGAAAAACCGGCCATTAACCGGCTTACTGTAAATGTTTGTCATGGCAACCAAGGACACTGATTTAGCTTCACTGAGAATCGACCGGTCGACGCGCGGAATCAACTCGCCGCGGAAATTCAGATCTAAGGGCAGAATAGTTCTATGGCTGGCGATCATCGTGATCCTGGTGCTGGCCGCCATTTTTCTCAAAAGGGTGTTTGATCCGGGGGTGGAAGTTCAACTGGCGACGGCTTCGTTGACCTCACCCTCTCAAAGCGAGGCGGTATTGACCGCCAGCGGATACGTCGTCGCCCGGCGTAAAGCGGCCGTCGCGTCCAAAGGAACCGGACGTCTGGTCTCTCTAGCCGTCGAGGAAGGAGATCAAGTCAAGAAGGGACAAGTGATCGCTCGCCTTGAAGACGCCGATGTTGTTGCGGCTCGCGAGCGCGAGCGCGAAAACCTGCGCCTTGTAGAGGCGGATCTTTATGAAGCCAAGACCCACTACGAGCGCATGCGCATTCTGCTCAAGAAAGCCCTCATCGCCCAGGCGGAGTATGATGTCGCCGAAGCGCGCTTCAAGCGAGTCGTCGCGTCCATCGATGTTGCGCGCTATGCTTTGAAGGAAGCCGAGGTCGCGGTCGAAAATACCCGCATCATCGCGCCTTTTGACGGCACGGTTCTAAAAAAGAACGCCGACGTGGGCGAGATTGTCGCCCCGCTGGCCGGAGCGGCGAGCTCCCGGGCGGCCGTCGTCACCATCGCGGACATGTCGTCGCTCGAAGTCGACGCCGACGTTTCCGAGGCCAATATCACGCGCGTGGCGCCGGAGCAGCAGTGCGAAATCACTCTCGATGCCTACCCTCAACACAGATATCGGGGCTTTGTGACGAAAATTGTTCCCACCGCGGATCGTGCAAAAGCGACGGTGATGGTCAAAATCAAATTCGCGGATTACGACCAGCGGGTCCTTCCCGAGATGAGCGCCAAGATTACTTTTTTAACCATCGGGTACAAAGCCGAAGCGGCGAGCGTGAAGCTTCTGCTTACCGTACCGGCTGCGGCGGTCGCGACTCGCGATGGACGCGAGGTCGTTTACCAGGTTGTCGATGAGCGCGCCGTCGAGATTCCGGTGACCGCAGGTCAAGCACGCGCCGGCTTGATTGAGGTCAAGAGCGGTCTCAAAGACGGAGACAGAATTATTGCGAGAGTCGACGAGCGCATCCGGCCCGGCGTGAGAATCGCGCTCAAGGGGCAGTAGCGTCGACATCGCTGCATCATGGAATCTCCGCTCATCGAGGTCATCGATCTTTTCAAATCGTACCAGCGCGATAGCTTGGAGATTCCGGTTTTGCACAACATTACTCTCAACATCATGGAGGGCGACTTCCTCGCCTTTATGGGGCCGTCGGGCTCCGGCAAAACCACGCTGCTGAACTTGATTGCCGGCATTGACAAGCCGACTTCCGGAAGGATTCTTATCGCCGGGACGGACATCACCGAGCTGAGCGAAACTGAGCTGGCGGTGTGGCGGTCCCATAATATTGGATTCATCTTTCAGTTTTATAATTTAATTCCCGTTCTGACCGCGCTGGAAAACGTAGAACTGCCGCTCATTCTGACCCCGCTCTCGAAGAAGGAGCGACGCAACCATGCCGAAACCGCCTTACAGGTCGTCGGCCTCGCGGACCGCATGCACCATTTCCCGCGCCAGCTTTCCGGCGGGCAGGAGCAGCGCGTCGCCATTGCGCGGGCCATCGCCACCGATCCGGCGATTCTGGTCGCCGACGAGCCTACGGGGGATCTCGACAAGGCTTCCGCGGAAGATGTGCTCGAGTTGATGGATCGATTGAACCGGGAGCTCAACAAGACCATTCTGATGGTGACGCACGATCCGCGCGCCGCCGAACGCGCCCGCTCAATCCGCAATCTGGAAAAGGGCGAACTGGCCTAGGGAAACGATTTGGAGCTGTTCAAGCTGCTCATTCGCAATACGTTGCGGCACAAGTTGCGGAGCCTGCTGACCCTGGTGGGAATTGCTGTCGCGGTGATGGCGTTTGCCTTGCTGCGCACCGTCGTGACCGCCTGGTATGCGGGGGTCGAGGCATCGGCGGCGAACCGGCTGATTACACGCCATGCCGTGTCCTTTGTATTTCCTCTGCCGCTGGCATATCGGGACAGGATCGCGCAGGTACCCGGAGTCAACGAAGTCACTTATGCCAGTTGGTTCTCGGGCGTGTATATCGATAAAGATCAGTTCTTCGCGCGTCTGGCGGTCGACTCGGAGACGTTTTTCGACGTCTATCCTGAATTCCTCATCGAGCGCGATCAATTTGAAACTTTCAAACGGGAGCGCAACGCCTGCATCATCGGCATCGAAATCGCCGATCGATATAACCTCGAGATCGGCGATATCATGCTCCTGGAAGGCGATATCTTCCCGGGCCAGTGGGAATTCGTCGTCCGCGGCATCTACCGGCCGAGAGATCAGACCACCGATCCCGCCAGCATGATGTTTCACTATCGCTACCTGGAGGAGCGAGCGCGCCAGGATAGCCCGGAGCGCTCCGGGGAGATCGGCTGGTACATTGTGCGCATCGACGATCCGGACAGCTCGGCCGAGGTTTCGCAGGAAATCGACAAGATGTTTGCCAATTCGCGCGCCGAGACCAAGACGGAAACAGAACGAGCATTTCAACAGAGCTTCTTATCGGCGGCCAGCGCGGTCATCACGGCATTGAACATTATGTCTTTCGTCATCATCGGTATCATTCTATTGGTTCTGGCCAATACGATGATCATGTCGGCGCGCGAGCGAACGCATGAATTCGCGGTGCTCAAGGCGCTTGGGTTTTCCGCTGGTCAGTTATTTTTTCTGATTGCGGGTGAGGCGCTGATTCTCTCGATAGTGGGAAGTGCGGTGGGTCTGCTGGTCACCGTTCCGGCTGTAGAAGGCTTTCAAGCCGCTCTGCCCAAGGGCTGGTTTCCGGTTTTTTATATCAAGCCGGAAACGGTCATTGTCGGTTGTGTAGCGGCTTTACTGGTTGGCCTGGCGGCATCGCTCATTCCATTGCGGCGGGTTTTGTCCACCCGCATCGTCGAGGGACTGCGCCACGTGGGATAAGCGCTCTTGCAGATACCATTTAAATATATCTTGCGCAGTTCGTCGTCGCGCCGGATGACCACGGTTATTACGATTCTCGGCATTGCCCTTGTTGTTTTTGTCTTCACCGCCGTATTGATGATGGCCAACGGCGTGCAAGAGACCCTTCGGTCCACCGGTTCGGATGACAACCTGATCGCTGTGCGTAAGGCTGCCATGAGCGAGATCATGAGCATCATGGATAGGGAAGCGGCCGGCATCATCAGCAACATGCCGCAGGTAGCCAGATCTGCCGACGGGCGGCCGATCAGCTCCAAAGAGGCGGTTGTCATCATAAATTTGAACAAGATCGGCGCGCAGGGGATCAGCAATGTAACCGTCCGCGGCGTTGAGGAGGCGGCGTTTCAACTACGCCCCCAGGTAAGAATCGCCGAGGGCCGTATGTTTCGCTGGGGCGCTCGGGAGGTCATCGCCGGCGCCGGCATCACCAAACGGTTTATCGGCGCTCAGATCGGCGAGAAGATCAAGTTCGGCGGCGATTGGTGGACAGTGGTCGGGATTTTCGATGCGCAGCGCAGCGGTTTTGATTCGGAGGTGTGGGGCGACAGCAATCAGATTATGGATGCGTTCAGGAGGTCATCGTTCTCGACGGTGACGATGCGGCTCAAACAACCGGACGATCTGTCCGAAGTGGCAAGGGCCTTCGAGGGCGACAACCGGCTGCAGTACTTTGCCGCCAAGCGGGAGAAGCAATTCTTCGAAGAGCAATCGGAAATGATGGCCACCTTTATTCGTATTCTCGGTATTTTCGTGACGGTCATTTTCAGCACCGGCGCGACCATAGGCGCGATGATTACCATGTACGGCGCCGTCGCCAATCGTACCGTGGAAATCGGCACGTTGCGGGCGCTCGGATTTTACCGGCGCAGTATCCTGCTGGCGTTTATGGGCGAATCGTTCGTGCTGTCTCTGGCCGGCGGTCTGGTGGGGCTCGGACTGGCATCGTTGCTGCAGTTTTTCAGCATTTCGACGTTGAACTTCGGTTCGTTTTCAGAGCTGGCATTTTCTTTCGCGCTATCGCCTTCGATTATCGCAACGTCGTTGGGATTTTCTCTTCTAATGGGTCTCATCGGCGGTTTTCTTCCCGCCGTTCGCGCATCGCGGCTCGATATCATTCAAGCGTTGCGGGCGGTGTAGAACATTGCGAGTAAACTTGGAGTGTACACGTTGACGCGGGCGAGCCAATTGCCCCTATATGAAATTACCGGAATTCCGTGAGAGTTGGGACGCGCAATTCTCCCGCAACTCTTTAGCAGACGCCCGTCCTACATGTCACCTGGATTCAGGTAAAAGCCTGTGGCAATCACGAACTTCGGTAAGACTCATAATCTAGACGATTCTGAATATACGGAAGCAGCATTCAGCCTTTGTCGAATCGTATTGACACAGCAGCTTTACAACTCATTGTCTCCATTGTAAAAGCGCTTGCAGTGATGACGACGCAAACCGTGATATACGGAAGTAACTCGGTGTTATACGGAACCAGATAATAATAGTTAGAAGGACAAGCATGATCGGATCTTCGTGATGCCGAGTGAGTGCGTTATGAGAACACGAGCCAAGTTCACCGACCTCCAAGGGCAGTACCTCGCATTCATCCAAACCTACATGACACTCCATGGTGTGGCTCCGGCCGAGGCCGACATGCAGCACTTTTTTCGCGTAACGCCGCCCACGGTTCATCGCATGGTGCTGGCGCTGGAACAGCGCAGACTTATTCAGCGTGTTCCTGGCCAGAGCAGGAGCATTAAGCTGCTACTATCTTCGGACGAGATTCCGAAGCTTGAGGGACGTGGAGCAGACGGCGCCTTCTAACCCCGCCGCTTGAGCCGATGATTGATTATGGTATTTCGCGGTCACATTTTTGATGACGGCTCAGCGGCATCGCGTTAGGCGGCCAACCGATTAGCGTGACGAAACGTATACGGCGACCGCAGCCACCTCGGGAGAGTTCGTGATACCGAACAAAAGGAGGAATCATGGAATTCGAAAAGCAAACACTGGGGCAATCCATGATCCGTCTGTTTATGGGGTATATCCCCACAGGGGTGATCTACGTAGCGGCTAAGCTGGAAGTCAGTGACCATATTGGTGATGACGGGGCAACCGCGCACGA
>CAYZXN010000354.1:0-3827 GCA_964482425.1 uncultured Syntrophobacteraceae bacterium
GTTCGTTCGTGGCTGCTCGAATTGGCTGAACGCGCGTTCGAGAAAGAGCCCGATCTCGCTTCAATTCGCGGCTATGTGGAGGACTCAGGCGAAGGGCGGTGGACGGTGCTTGAGTCTATCGAGAAGAACGTTCCCGCACCCGTTCTGGCTCTCTCGCTTATGATGCGCTTTCATTCGCGGCAGGATGAGAGTTTCGGCGCGAAGGTGATCGCCGCTTTGCGCAATGAGTTCGGGGGTCACGCCGTGAAGCCCCCCGAATAATCAATCCGCTCCGCAACGCGCCGATTAAAGAAGCGTTCGGTCGGATGAATTCTGATTTAGACAATTAAAAATAAGGGAGGAAAAGAAAATGAGTTGTTGTAGTGATGTCATGGAACCAATCGAAGAGTCTTCGTGCTGTACGCCGCAAGACACAGCGGTACAGGCTGCGCAAGCGATGCGCGATTCAGGCTGCGGCTGCGCGCCTGTGGTTGAGGATACAAAAAAACTCAAGCTGGTCGGCGTCGTCACCGAGCGCGACGTGTGTTGCGGCGTGGCGGCTGATGACCGGCGCGCGTCGGAGGTACGCGTCGAAGAGATCATGCGTCCCGCGTCCGCGTGTTGTGGCGCAGATGATCCAGTTGAAGAAGCGCGCCGAAAACTGCACGAGCATCGCGCGACGAGCGTGCCCGTTGTCGACAAGGCGGGGGGCTGCTGCGGCACCGTCAGCACCCACCGCTTGGAGAAGTCGTAGAGCACCGGACGAAGAGATAGAAAATTCGAGGAGCCATTTAACAAGCTGATGGAGACCTTGGCGGAAACGTCACCAATTGGTTTGACGAGAGAGCAATCGTCAAACCGGATGAGATCATGAGCAGCAAGAAACTAACCGTCGATGCCGAGCTGGAAAAGCTTCAGCACAATTCATTCAACTACTTTTTGCATGAGACGAATCCAGCCAACGGGCTGGTGATCGATAAGACCGAAGCAGTTTGGCCTGCCAGTATTGCCGCCACCGGCCTCGCGTTGGCGGCGTACCCAGTCGGTGTCGAGCGCGGATTCATGTCGCGTGCCGCCGCGGTGGAGCGAACGCTTGCGACGCTCCAGTTTTTCTGGAATAGCCGGCAAGGCCCCGAGCCTGACGCGACCGGTTACCAGGGCTTTTATTATCATTTTCTTGATATGCAGACCGGGCGGCGCGCCTGGCAATCCGAGCTGTCAACAGTCGACAGTACTTTTCTGCTGACGGGCGCATTGACGGCAGGAATGTATTTTGACGCGGGCACAGCGGACGAGCAGGAAATCCGCCTGCTTTCCGACGCGCTCTATCGCCGCGCCGATTGGCCATGGGCGCAGAACCAAGGTGCGACCGTGACGCATGGGTGGAAGCCGGAAAGCGGCTTCCTCCACTACCGTTGGGAAGGCTACGATGAGGCGCTGCTGCTGTATATCCTGGGGCTGGGTTCGCCGACTCATCCGCTGCCCGAAAGCGCCTATGCGGCATGGGCCGCCACGTACCGGTGGGAACACTGCTACGGATATGACTATCTATATGCCGGGCCGCTATTCACACACCAACTCTCCCATATCTGGATCGACTTTCGCGGTATCCAGGACGCCTTTATGCGCAGCAAGGGCATCGACTATTTCGAGAACAGCCGGCGCGCGACCTATCTACAACGTCAGTACGCGATCGATAACCCTCTCAAGTTCGCGCACTATGGCGGGCATTGCTGGGGACTGACCGCGAGCGAAGGTCCTGGTCCGGACACCATCAAAATAAACGGCATCGATCGGCAGTTCTTCGATTACGTGGCGCGCGGCGTGCCGTACGGACCCGACGACGGCACGATCGCGCCGTGGGCCGTGGCAGCGTCGCTGCCATTCGCGCCCGAGATTGTGCTTCCCGTGCTCGATTACTGTATTCATGACGTCAAATTGACAGAGTCCAACCGCTACGGCTTCAAAGCATCCTTCAATCCAACCTACCCTACTGCATCCGGCAATCCCCACGGCTGGGTATCGCCGTGGCATTTCGGGCTTAATGAAGCGCCGACTCTTCTGATGATCGAAAATTATCGTACGGAATTATTGTGGCGGTTGATGCGAAACTGCCCATACATCGCCGGCGGCTTGCGGCGAGCGGGTTTTGGCGGAGGCTGGTTATGAGTGGTTTGCCTTTAAGCCGCTGTTGACTGACAAGAAACCGAAAGGAGAAAAGTCATGGAATGGTTAACGGAACTGGTTCTGGGTTGTGATCGGCGTCGCCTTTATCGCGATGCACTTGTTCGGCCACGGGGGTCATGGTGGAGGCGGCGGTCAGAGACGCAGCGATAAAAGTGAATCGCGCGGGCGTACAGGGGAGCATCAGCACTGAAACGGTTGCAAGTCAGGAACGGGAGATACTCATCACTCCCATGGTACCGGAGCATTCAATGATAAACGTGAAAGCCGGCCCTATGTTAACAGGACAAGAACTGCCCGGGCTCCAGGCGCGCCCCGGCAAAGCGCGAAACGTATCGCGTCGTCGCGAAGGCATCTAAAGGCGCATGCCGGTGCAAAATAACAAGGAACCAAAGAAGCAGTTGTTCGCGCTGCTCGCCTGCGTGTTTGTGGTGATGATCGGTTTCGGCATCACCTTATCAGTGCTGCCGTTTTATGTAGAGCGACTCGCGCTGTCGGGAGGCGCGTCGCGCCAATCTATCGTGCTGCACGTCGGGCTCCTGACCGGCGTTTACCCGCTCATACAGCTCATTTTCGCGCCGCTGTGGGGCCGCTGGTCGGATCGTATCGGTAGAAGACCGTTGGTCTTGATCGGCATCGCCGGCTACGTCGTTGCGCAGGTGCTCTTCGGTCTTGCCAACTCGCTCTGGCTGCTCTATGCGGCGCGGGCGATCGGCGGCATGTTGTCGTCGGCAACACTACCGGTCGCGGCGGCTTATGTGGCCGACCTGACGACGGAAGAAGAACGCGGTCAGGGAATGACGTGGTTCGGCACGGCGGTGAGCCTTGGCGTCGTCGTTGGACCCGCACTCGGTGGATTGCTGTCTCGCCGGGATTTTCATTTCAACGCGCGCTTCGGACACTTCATGCTGGATAGTTTCTCGATTCCGTTCTTCGCGGCGGCGTCTTTAGGTGTTCTCACGCTCTTCGCCGCAATCCGCTGGCTGCCCGAGTCTCTGCGCTCTTGGGAGCCACTCGTTTCGAACACAGAGAAGAAGAGGGATTGGCGAACATTGGTAAAAAGTCTTCGCCCGCTGCTCGCTCTGGTGCTCGCAGGGCAGTTGGCGCTGACGATCTTCGAGGGGACGTTCGCGCTCTACGCGCAGGCAAAGTTCAACTACGGACCGGTTGAAGTGGGAGCCGTCTTCGTGGTGTGCGGGTTGGTGATGACGGTCTTTCAGGCCGGGGCGGTCGGTTTCCTCGCCGGAAGAATCGCCGAGATTTACCAGATCGGCCTAGGGTTCGCATTGATGGGGACCGGTATCGTCCTGCTTTCGACGGCGCGCACGACGTTCTTAGTGTTTGCCTTTGTCGCGTTGCTCGCATTAGGGATGGCTCTCATCGCGCCGAATCTCGCGGCGCTTATTTCAAAGCGCGGCGGAGAGCAACAGGCGGGTGCGTCGCTCGGAGTCCAGAATGCTGTGAACAGCCTCGGCCAGGCGGGCGGACCGCTGTTAGGCGGTGCGCTCTTTGTATGGCAGATAAACGCGCCGTACGTTCTCAGCGGTGCCTTACTGATCGTGGTCGCGTCGGTTATTGCTTGGAGGGCCATAAAAAATCGATGCGCCCCAGAGTCCGCGGTATGAAGGTTGAGGGGGCACAGCATGAGCGCGGAGTTGGGAATT
>CAYZXN010000355.1:0-7279 GCA_964482425.1 uncultured Syntrophobacteraceae bacterium
GGCTGGTCACATTGACTTCGGTTAGAAAACTGCCGATGACATCAAGACCGACAAAATACAAACCGTCATCCATGAGCAGTCCTGAAAGAGCTTCGCAGATCTCGCGATCCCTGGAAGTTATTTCGGCTTTGACGCACTGACCGCCGACATGGATATTGCCGCGCGTCTCTGAATCCAATGGGACTCTCAACACGGCGCCCAACGGCTCGCCATTTAGAACGATAATGCGTTTATCGCCCTGACGAATCTCGGGCAAGTAGCGCTGCCCCATGATCATCCTTCCGCCGTTGTCCGTGGCCGCTTCCAGAATTGAATTGGTGTTGCGGTCCTGTCGATTGAGGTAAAAGACGCCGCTGCCGCCGCAACCGTCAAGCGGCTTTACAATCATCTCCCCTCCCAGCTCCTCCATGAAAGCTCTTAACCGCCTGATGTTGCTGCTGACCAGCGTCTGAGGAATCTGCTCGGGAAAACGCAGAGCGTACAACTTTTCGTTGGCCTCTCGTAAACCCTTGGGGTTGTTCATGACAAAACATTTCGCTTGATCGATCAGGCTCAACAGATGGGTGGCGAAGAAAAAATTCATGTCGAAGGGCGGATCTTTACGCATGAGTACCGCGTCGAAATCCGTCAGCGCGCCGGTCTCGACTTGTCCCCAATCGTAGTGCGGGACCGCCCGCGCGAGACCAAGCCGGCGGTACTCCCCGCAAGGCGTTCCGGCGCGGATGAAAAGATCGCCGATTTCCAGGAAATAGAGCTCGTGGCCTCTGCGCTGCGCTTCGAGCATTAGAACGAAGGTGGTGTCCTTGGCAATGTCAATTCGATCAATGGGATCCATGACGATCCCGATTTTGAGCGGCTGCATACAGTCTCCTGCATAACCAAAAGACAGCGCTACGTCCAGTCCCTGATGACCCAAGTGCCGGCGACGATGTCATGCCATGCTCTTTTCTCCCGGCTCCAAATGATCCAGAGAAAGCCCAGAACAAGGGGCGCCAATGCGGCGGCGGCCAGCCAGCGGGTGAAGGCCTGCCCGTGAGTAATGGCGCCGCGTTCGGCTCCGACCACTCGCAAGCCCAAGAGCCATTTTCCGATCGTCTGACCTTCGCTGCCGTGCAGGATGACAAAATAGCCAGCCGAAAGACCGATCCAGCCAAGAGTGAGAATAAAAGCCAGCGCCTGAGAGTTGTCGACGGTGAGGGATTTGCCGTGGGCGGTGAGTCCGACCTTGTAGCCGACGTAAGCCAACAGCAACATCAGTGAACCCAGCAGCGAAATCATCACGCCGTCGACGATGAAGGCACAAGCCCGGCGCATGAAACCGCCCCAAGGGGCCGTGTATGTCTCCGGCGATGCCGTATCGATAGCTATTTGCCGAGCTGTAGCCACTGATACCGGCGTCGTCCAACCAACCTGATTGGAGCTGTCATCGAAGCGGTCGGTTTCGTTCTCTTCCACTCGCAAAACAAAATCCTTCTCGGATGGAGTCAGCCGAATACGCTTGGGTACAAACTGTGTCTT
Source organism: uncultured Syntrophobacteraceae bacterium (assembly GCA_964482425.1). Classification (GTDB taxonomy): domain Bacteria; phylum Desulfobacterota; class Binatia; order UBA9968; family UBA9968; genus WHTF01. The sequence continues at coordinate 1,519 of CAYZXN010000355.1, forward strand.
GCAGTGGCTGCAGATTCCAGTGTTTTGGGTGATTAGGGAATCACATTGCGGACATCGCATGTAGATAGAATCCTAGAAAGGAGCGTACGCAACAGTAATCTAGCGTAAATCGCCCCACAAGAGCTGTACGGCCGATAGGGCCACCACAGCGGCGGTCTCTGCGCGCAAGGTGCGCGGGCCCAAACGGACGGTCTGAAAGCCATGCTCTACCGCTAGCTCGGCTTCTTGCCGGCTAAAGCCCCCCTCAGGTCCGATCATGATAAAAAATTCTTGGCCATCCTCGTTGCGCCGGATCTCATCCAAGCTCTGCCGGGACTCCTGTTCCCAAAACAGCAGGCGCGAGGCGCGAGGTGACGATTGCTCCACTAGAGCACGAAAGTTACCGACGGGAAGAATCTCGGGGATTCGAACGCGGCCGCATTGCTTGGCGGCACTCAGAGCGATTTTACGCCATCTCTCCGAGCGCTGCGCGATTTTTCTAGCATCCAGTTTAGGCACGGTATGTTCGGAGCTGAAGGGAGCAATGCTCTGCGCGCCGAGCTCAGTGGCCTTCTCAACCACGAAATCCATTTTCTCGCCCTTGGTCAATCCCAATGCCAAAGTGATGTTGAGCGGCGATTCGTTTTGCACGCGGTAGGAGCGGACGATCTCGATTTCGCCGCGGTCTTCTCCAAATGATCGAATGAGTGCTTCATGTTCCCAACCGGCATCATCGAAGATGATGACTCTGTCGTCCGGCCGTAGGCGCAGAACCCGGCGCAGGTGAAGCAATTCCGCGCCCATAATGGTGCCACGATTTTCGCGGAAATTCGTTCGGGGCAAAAAAAAACGAGCCATGGCTACTTCCGCTTGAGAAGGAGAGTCGTCCACTCTTTTTCCGTTTTGAGCTTGATCAGCCTGAAGCCGCTGGAGCAAAAATGCTGAAAAAGCTGCTCGGCCTTTGGGCGCAAGATCCCGGACAGGATTAAATATCCTTTGGGGGCAACGCGCTTGGCCAGGGGATCGGCGAGAGCCAGGATCGTTTCAGCGGTAAGATTCGCGACCACAACGGTAAAGGTCCTGCGCAAGCGGTTTAGCGGTTGCGCCGTAGCATGGATGCTATTCTGCACGGCGTTGCAGCGAAAGTTTTTCTCGGCAACTTTCAGCGCCACCGGATCGCTATCCAGCGCCCATACCTTACCCGCCCCGAGCAGGACCAGGGCGATAGCTAGAATTCCCGATCCCGTGCCCACGTCAAGCGCCGCAAATTGTTTCCTGCCGTGGGATCGGCTGACGCGCTCGACAAATTCCAAGCAACCTCTGGTGGTGGCATGGGTGCCGGTTCCGAACGCCATGCCCGGTTCGATGCTGATCAAATGACGGCGCCCCAACGGCGGCAGCTTGGCCCATGGCGGAGCAACCAGGAATTCCTGGCCTACCTTTTGAGGGGAAAAAAATCTTCGCCAGGCGCTGTTCCAATTTCGGTCTTTAAGAATGCGCCACTGCAGCTGGTCTTCGCCGATGTGCGGGTACATGCCGCGGATGCCGCGCAGAAACCGCTGCACATCCCTGCGAATAAGCGCGGAATCTTCCGGGCAGGCGAAATAGGCTTGAACCTGATTTTTCTTGATAACAACGCCGGGAGAACCCCGCTCGATGAGGAAGTTTGACACAGCGTCCAATGCTAGAGGATCCGTACGCAGCGAAAGTTGCAACCAGGAGGAAGTCACAGTTTTTTATGCCACAGAGGCGTAAGAGGATCAAATAAACGGATTCGGCACCCCTGTTCACTGATCAGAGGATTCACATCAGGGAGTACTAAAATCTTGGAGTGAGGTTGGGAGCAGAATCTCGAGTTTCAATAGTTGTCGCTTGCCTCCACGCTCTGGTTCTCCAACGAGCTATATTGCTTCATAAATTCGAACAGCTTGAACCTTCTCATTCATGCCTTGAACTGTCTCCCAGAGCGATATATTGACAATGCTAGTGTGAGAGGAACAATCCAATGAAATTGGCCACTATCCGACCGAACGATATTGCGGCAGTGAAAGACGGCGGGCTGATCACACTCGGCGCCACCTTGGCTCGTGAGAATGCCTTGCCGCCGGGATCATCGATGCTCGATCTCATTGCCAACTACGGCAAAATCAAAGGCCTTCTGAAAAGTCTTGCCGATAAAGCTCCATCTACCAAGCTCGATTCGAAAATGCTCAAAGCGCCGGTTGAAAGGCCGTCCAAAATTTGGGCGGCTGCCACCAACTACAAGCGCGGCAGCGGCGGTCTTAATGATGCGCGGGGCAGAGGTGCAGCCGGCACGGCGACCGCGGAACAACTCCTCGAAAGGATTTTTCTAAAACCGCCATCGGCCGTTTGCGGCCCCGAAGATAATATCGTTATCCCCAGGGGAGCAGAAACGATTTTTCCCGAGCTGGAGCTATGCGTGGTGATCGGCGAAGAGGCGCGCAGTCTTTCCAAAGAGCGGGCTTACGAGGCGATTTTTGGTTATACGATTTTGCTCGACGTCACTGCGCGTGGCTACGGCTCCGGCAAAGACTTGTCCGGTACTCGCTGCGTGCGCAAAGGTTTTGAAACCTTTGCGCCGGTCGGCCCGTGGATCACCACACGGGACGAGATCGCCGATCCGCACCAGCTTTCGATGAAGCTTTGGGTCAACGGCGAGCTCAGACAAGCAGCCCGCACCGACTCCATGGTCAACGATATTCCGACACTGGTCAGCTATTTGTCGCACGTGACGACACTCTATCCCGGCGATCTTATCAGCACGGGCAATCCCGATGCGCCGGAATTCCAGGAAAAACTCCAGCCCGGCGACATTTTGAAATCGGAGATCGAGGGCATCGGCGCCATGAGCCTGGGCGTCGCTAAACAGAGTTGATTCTCACCTCCACCGCCGGATACGACGTGCAAGAGCCGCGTTGTCCGGTGCCGGTTATACGCAAGGAAGTTTTTGGTTATGGTTCGAATCGCACCCTTACGCGGCGTTTTTTACAACCAGAAAAAAATTCGCGATCTTGCCAAGGTCGTTGCTCCTCCGTACGATGTGATCTCGCGAGAGGAGCAGGAGAAGCTCTATCACAAATCGCCTTACAACTTCGTTCGCCTGGACCTCAGCCAGAAGCCGGATTCATACGACGCCGTCGCCGTGCTGTTACAAAGCTGGCAGTCCGAAGGGATACTCGAGCGCGATGAAGCACCGGCGATTTATTTTCTGGCCCAAAAGTTCTCGTTGAAAGACGGCGAGGTCAAGGAGCGCCACGGTTTTTTTGCATTGACGCAACTCCAGGATTTCTCCAGCGGCGATATTCGGCCGCATGAAAACACCCTCGAAGGACCCAAACAAGACAGGCTTAAACTCATGATCGCCTGTCATGCCCAGCTGAGCCCGATCTTTGCGCTTTACTCGCAACCGAAGCGCACCATCAACCGCATCTTGTCCGAGCAGATTGAAGGCAAGCCGCCCTTCATCAGCGTCAAACCCGACGGCGGCGGCGAGTGTCGTCTCTGGCGCGTCGCCGAGCCCGAGGTCATCGGCAGAATCCAGCGGGAAATGAAAGACCAGCCTTTACTCATCGCCGACGGCCACCATCGCTATGAGGCAACGCTCGCGTACCGTGATCACATGCGCGGCCAGGGGTCGTGGAGCGGCCGCGAAGCGTTTAACTACATCATGACTTATTTTGCCAATATAGAGGACGACAATGTGGTGATTTTGCCGACGCACCGCCTGGTTCGCGGATACGCGCCCAAGCCGTTCCTGCAATTGGAAGAAGCCCTACAAACCTATTTCTACATAGAGCAGTATCCGAAGACGCCGGAAGGCAAGAGTTGGTTTCTCAAGGCATTGAAGAACACCGGCAAAAAACATCGCGTGATCGGCGCCAGCTTCAAGCGCGATCCGCGCTATCTGATACTACGGCTCAAGAACAAGCGCATCATGCAGCGCCTGGCCAAGGATGTCAGTGCGCCGCTACGGGAGATCGAGTTGTCCATTTTGCATCTTCTGGTGCTGGAACACATCCTTGGGCTCACTCCAGAGCAGCAAACCAGCGGCGATACGATTCGCTATTCGCAGGACGATGACGCGGTTTTGCAGTCGCTCGAAAAGGAGGATTTTCAAGCTGCCTTTCTCGTCAATCCGACCAAGCGCGCCGACATCCTGGCGATCGTCAATGGCGGCGAAAAGATGCCGCAGAAGTCGACCTATTTTTACCCCAAGCTCATGTCCGGTTTAGTCGTAAACAGGATCGATCCGGCAGAGGAGATCCAAGAACCGGCTGAATCCTAGGTGAACCCTGGGTCAGTCGCCGCATAAAAAAAACAAAGACGGCAGCGTTCTCAACAGATCTGCCACTCTGTTTTCGATAGGCCCTGCGATCTGAAACTCTTATTTCAGCGGCGCGATCAGTTGACCGTCGCCCGGTTTGCCGACGATCTTGCCGTCTTGCATAACGGTCTTGCCGCGCAAGATCGTGCGGATCGGCGCGCCTTTGATCTTCCGCCCGTCATAAGGAGTCCAGCCGACTTTGGTGTAAGTCGTTTCGTTGCTGATCACTTCCTCCTTGTTCATATCGATAATCACCATGTCGGCATCTGCGCCCGGTTGAAGCACCCCCTTGCGTGGATAAACCCCGAACAGCTTGGCGGCGTTATACGAGCTAATTCGCACCAACCGATCAAGAGTCATCTTGCCCTCATTGACCGCCGTTAGAAATAGTCTCAAGTAGTCTTGAATCTGCGGCTCGCCGCCCGGACAACTCCACATGTCATGCCACCCCTTCTCCTTCTCGTCATGAGTATGAGGCGCATGGTCTGTGCCGATCACGTCAATGGTGCCGTCGTTGATAGCTTCCCAAAGCGCGTCCACGTGGGCGGGAGGCACCCAGAAACCCAAGCAGTAAGGGCCGAGCCTCTCGACGTTCTCCCAGGTGCCGAGAAACATCGCCCAAGGATTGACTTCGCAACTGCAGGGACGTCCCTCGTTTTTGGCGCGCCGCAGCATAGCCAGTCCTTCCGGCGTGCTCATGTGCAGGATGTGAAGCTTGCCGCCGAGGGCTTTCTGCATGCGAAAGAGAGTCGCCATGGCGGTATCCCAGATGATGCCATCATGCTCGCGATAAGCCTTGGCATAGGCCTGGGGGCTGCGATTTTCGTCCTTCCAGTAACGGCCTTCGATCTCGTCCATCAGGTCCTGGTCATGCGGATGGACCATCAGCGGCAATCCGGTGGCGGTGACGGTTTCAAAGCACTTGAAGAGCTCGCCGTTATTGTTGACACCGATGCCGGGCATGTGCGGATAATCGCGACCGGTGTCCTTGACCATGAAAATCTTAAACGCCAGCGGCCCTTCCTCCGCGAGCCCCGGAATTTCTTTAGGGACGGTGCCGGAGGGATTGTGATTGAAGTCGACAATGGCGTTCTTGCTATGATGCGCCACCAGGGAGCGATAACGCTCGACAGTAGTAGTGGGCGGGTTTACGTTCGGCATGCCGATCGACAGGGTAACACCTCCGGCGGCCGCCGCCATGGTCGCGGTAGTGATATCCTCTTTGTGGGTAAAACCCGGGTCGCGGTGATGCGTGTGGGTGTCGATCAGCCCGGGAATGACTTTTTTACCACGGGCATCGATCACAGTATCGGCGGTTTCCGGTAACACCGGCGGCTTGCCCAGCGCCACGATCTTGCCGCCGCTCACCGCAATATCGGCGTCGATAAATCCGCCCGGAGTCCAAACCTCACCGCCTTTTACCAGTAAATCGAGATT
>CAYZXN010000356.1:0-4035 GCA_964482425.1 uncultured Syntrophobacteraceae bacterium
CATGCTTCAAGGAAAAGTAGTTGTTGTTACGGGCGCCGCCCACGGCATTGGCAGGCATGCAGCCAAAACCTTTGCCCAGGAGAAAGCGAAAGTGGTTGTCGCCGACTTCAACCATGAACAGGCGCAAAAAACCGCCGCCGAGCTCGGGCAGCTCACGGAAGCGATCGCGCTGCCGGTGGACGTTCGCGATGAAGACAGCGTTAAGCGGATGGTCGATCAGGTTATCAATCATTTCGGACAGATCGACGTCCACATCAATAACGCCGCGATCGTGCCCCACTTCGCCTGGGGTATCCCGCGCTGGCCGCGCATCAGCGACATGCCCGAAGATTTTTGGGATCGCGTCATCAAGACCAATATTTACGGCACCTTTCATGGCACCAAATACGTCATTCCCCATATGGAAAAAAGAAAAACCGGACATATTATCAATCTCTACGGCGGCGGCGGGATTAGCCCCGCCGGGGCCTGCGCCTACATGGTTAGCAAAGACGCGATCCGCACGTTCACCCGCTATGTCGCCGAAGAGGTGCGCGCCGCCAATGTCTGTGTAGTGACCTTTTCGCCGCGCGTGCCCATCGTCACCGAAGGAGCGCCGGAAGAAGCCTTCAAGCGTTTGCCGGGCCCGGATATTCTCGGCCAGGGGTTTGTTCTGGCGGCCCAGCTGCCGATGGATCAAAGCGGTCGATGCTTCGCATATGAGAAGGACAAGTTGGTTATGGAAACGCCGCGGGAAGGTTGAGGATTGCGCTCGTGTTGTACATGAATAAAATTCTTTTACGCAACATCGATGTGAGGAGTAAACAATGGCTGTGATCGATGCCGATGCTCATGTCATCGAGAACGAATCCGCCTGGGATTACATGCTTGAATCCGAGCGCCGCTTTCGACCGAAAATCGTCGGCGCCGCCAACGGCGACCCGTCCGTGGATTACTGGTTCATTGACGGCAGGCTCATGCCGCGCAGCAATGTGGAAAAGGCGCTGCCGGAAGCCGCCCGGGACATGAGCGACCTTAGCATCCGCATCAAGCATATGGATGAGTTGAACATCGATATCCAGGTGATCTATCCGACGATTTTTATCTTTCCCACTGCGCGGCGCGCCGAAGTCGATCTCGCTCTGTGCCGCAGCTACAACCGCTGGATGGCCGATATCGTAAAACAGTCACCCGACCGCTTTCGTTGGGTCGTCGTGCCGCCGCTTCTCAACATGGAGCGCGTCGCCGAAGAGTTGAAATTCGGCAAGGAACACGGTGCCTGCGGCGTGTACCTGCGAGGTCTGGAAGCCGATCGCCGCTTGAGTGATCCGTACTTTTTTCCGCTGTACGAGACTGCCGTCAAGCTCGACCTGCCGATTTGCGTCCATTCTGCCAACGGCAGCATCGAGGCGCACGATTTTTTCCTGGACGAGCCGGGCTTTTGCAAGTTCAAGCTTGCCGTGGTCGGCGCCTTTCACTCGCTTCTGGTCGACGGCATTCCGGACAAATTTCCCGGCCTGCGCATCGCCATCGTCGAGGTGAGCGCCCAGTGGATCCCTTACGCAGTCCACGATCTGGCGCGCCGCTATCAGCGGCGCGGCAAACAGCTTGGCGCCAATGTGTTGCAAGATCACCGGGTCTACGTTACCTGCCAGACCGATGACGATCTCGATTACATCCTCGGGTACTCAGGCGAAAATAACTTAGTCGTCGGCACCGATTATGGCCATTCCGATAACGCCAGCGAAATCGAAGCGCTGCGCAAATTGAAAACCGAAGGCAAGATCGCCGGCCGCGTTATTGAGAAGATTCTTGACGACAACCCGCGCGCGCTTTACGGGCTATGATGGCCTCGACCGGCGGTTTGATAAGCGGAGGTAAAAATGTTCACGATTGACGCCGATGCGCATGTTATCGAATGCGAGAAAACCTGGGACTATCTGGAGGGCGAGGAGCGCCGTTACCGCCCGGTTTCCATCGGCGTCGATATGCCAACCGGCAAAAAGCACAACTACTGGTTCATCGGCGGGCGGATGATCGGCGGGCGCGATAACATCGGCAAGGACACTTCTCAAGAGTCACGTGAATTGGCCAACATCGACTCGCGCCTGCAACACATGGATGAAATCGGCACCGCGGTTCAGGTTCTCTATCCGACTCTTTTCCTGCGTCCGGTCACCGACCATCCACAGATCGAGCTTGCGCTGTGCCATTCCTATAACCGCTGGATGGCCGATATCTGGTCCAAGGCCAAGGAGCGTCTGCGCTGGGCGGTGCAGCTGCCGCTGATGACCATGGACAAGGCAATCGACGAGTTGCGTTGGTCCAAGGGTAACGGCGCTTGCGCGGTCTTCATGCGCGGGCTGGAAACCAACCATACCTTGCACGATTCTTATTTCTTCCCACTCTATGAAGAAGCCGCGCGCCTCAACATGCCCATCGGCATTCACTCCGGCATTGGCCACTTCGGCGTCAACGAGGCATTGGGCGGCGAACCGTTTCGTGTTGCCAAGCTCATCGTCATCGGCGGTTTTCACTCGATGATCCTGAAAGGCATTCCCGAGCGCTTTCCCAAGCTCCGCATCGGCGCCATCGAAGTCGCCGCCCAATGGGTGCCGTATCTGGTGCACGATCTGAATTTGCGCTTCCCGAAACTTGCCGGCAAAGAGGCAAGGCCCGACGTCTTGAGCGGCAGCAGTCAATTATTCGTAGCCTGCCAGACCGACGACGACTTACCTTACGTGCTCAAGTACGCCGGTGACAATAGTCTCATGATCGGTTCCGACTATGGCCACGCCGATAACGCCAGCGAGCTGCTGGCGTTGAACCGTTTGAAAGAGAACGGCGCGCTCGACTCTGAAGTCATCGACAAAATTTTGTTCAGCAACCCGGTTCGGTTTTACGGACTGGATTAACGCCATATAGTACAAAGAGTTTATACTTGGAGGTTAGTGCCTTCTTGCACCGAGGGTCGAGCCATTCCGAGCGCTGGCAATGGGCCATTGCCTTGTAGACCACCGCCCCGTCCTCCCCGGCTGGGGCTTCGCCCAGTCCGTCCAGAACGCGACCTGTACGTTCTCGTGCCTGCGCTCTCCACGACTCAACCCTCGGTGACTCCATGGCTACTCGCTTATGGATAACGAATTCGATGTTCTCCTGTCCGGCGGCACTGTTATAGATCCGGCTACAGGCACGCATGGAAAACTCGATGTTGCGGTCAGCGGCGACCGGATCGCGGCGATCCAAAGCAACATCACGCCCGAAGGCGCCAAAAAAGTCCTGGACCTAAAGGGCTGCTACGTCACGCCAGGTTTAATCGACTTTCATGTGCACAGCTACTGGGGCGTGAATCCTTACGGGTTTGACGCCGACCCGATCTGCCTTTCCACGGGCGTGACCACAACTATGGACGCCGGATCGGCAGGTCCGGTTAACTTTCTGGGCTTTCGCAAATTGGTCCACGAGCAAGCGCGTACGCGCATGCTGGCCTTTGTCGCCATGGCGCAACATGGGGTTTTGAACGATCCGGGCGAATTGCAGAACCTCCGCTTTGCCGACCCGGACGGCGCGGCGCAAACGGTTGCCGAGAACCGCACTATCGGCGTCGGTATCAAAGTGCGCATGCACAAAAAAGCAGTCGGTGACAACAGCCGCGATGCGTTGCGCCTGGCGATCAAAGCCGGCGAAGCTTGCCGCTCGCCGGTAATGGTGCATGTCGGCGACACGGCCATTTCGATGGAAGAGATCGTCGATACTTTGCGTGCCGGCGATATCGTCACGCACTGCTACACACCGCAACAACCCTCGATCGTCGACAAATCGGGGCGTTTGCTTAGCGCGGTTCGCAACGCGCACGAGCGCGGCGTCATCTTCGACGTCGGTCACGCCGGCGGCCATTTCGATTTCGATCTGGTGCGCCGCGCGATGTCCGATGGCCTGCCGCCCGACGTCATCAGCTCCGACCTGCACGGCCGCCTGCAACAGCCCGGCTTCGGCATCATCGGCGATTTGCCGACGACCCTGACCAAGTTCCTGGCTTTGGGATTGACTTTGGAA
>CAYZXN010000357.1:0-6062 GCA_964482425.1 uncultured Syntrophobacteraceae bacterium
GATCGGCCTGACGATCCCGCCGAATGTGCTGGCGCGAGCGATCGAGTGATCCGATGAGATCGAGCAGTTATTAGCGAGCAGAGAGCAGAAAAGCGCAGGAGAAAATTCATGAGTAAAAGAGTCTTTGGTGTTGCGCTATGCGCTATGCTCTCTCCGCTTTGCTATCCCGCCGCTGCGCAGCAGTCAAAGAAGGTTCCGAAGGTAGGATATCTAGCTGGGCCCTCTCTTTCCTCCATGTCGGCGCGTGCCGAAGCATTTCGCCAAGGTCTGCGTGAACTAGGCTACGACGAGGGGAAAAACATTGTGATGGAATATCGATATGCAGAGGGAAAACTTGATCGCGTCCCGGTGCTTGCGGCTGAATTGGTACGTCTCAAGGTAGACGTCATCGTCACGGCTGCCGCAACGCCCACACGTGCCGCCAAAGAAGCAACTGTCACGATTCCCATAGTCATGACCAACGATAACGATCCTGTTGGCAATGGCTTCGTCGCCAGCCTTGCGCGGCCAGGTGGGAACATTACCGGAATCGCAACCCTTTCCCCAGAGCTTAGCGGAAAACGGCTGGAGCTTTTGAAGGAGATCGTCCCCAAGCTCTCCCGCGTGGCCGCCATAGGGACTTCGACGAACCCTGGCAACGCGCGATCCTTAGAAGAGACGGAGCTCGCCGCGGGGAGGTTCGGGGTACGGCTTCAATACCTAGACGTAATAAGTTCCAACGATATCGAGAGCGCGTTTCTAGAAGCAAGCAAGTGGCGTGCTGCGGCGGTCCTCGCGCTGGGAGGTCCTGTGCTCGCAGATCGGCGAACACAATTTACAGACCTCGCGCGAAAGGGCCGGCTCCCGGCAATATACTGGAGGTCTGATATGGTCGACGCCGGTGGGCTCATGTCCTACGGCGTGTACTCGCCCGACTTGGACCGGCGCGCCGCTACATATGTCGACAAGATCCTAAAAGGCGCCAAACCGGCCGATCTTCCCGTCGAGCAACCGACCAAATTCGAGCTCGTAATCAATCTAAAAGCGGCGAAGCAAATCGGCATGGCGATTCCGCAAAGTGTGTTGGCGCGGGCGGATCGGGTGATTCGATGATAAGGCGCATGGAGCAAAGGTCAGAGAGCAGAGCGCAGAAATGCTGCAGAAAACTTATGAGACGAGGGGTTCTCGTTCTTTGCGCTTTGCTCTTTGCACTTAGCTCTTCGGCGTCAGCGCAGCCGGCCAATAAAGTTTGGCGCATCGGATTCTTATCGTCGGTCTCACCTGAGCCGTCGGCCCATCTCTACCAGGCTTTTCTGCAGGGTCTCGACGATTTCGGCTATGTCGAAGGCAAAAACGTCCGTGTTGAGCCGCGCTGGGCCGAGGGTAAAACCAAGCGTCTGCCGGAGTTGGCGGCGGAGTTGGTTGCTCTCAAAGTAGATCTCATTGTCTCCACCGGGGGCACGGTCACGGCGCATGCGGCAAAAAGGGCAACTCAAAACATTCCCATTGTTTTCACAGCCGGCGGGGATGTTGTTAAGCTCGGCCTGATTGCCAGCCTCGCCAGGCCGGGCGGCAATCTCACCGGCTTGAGTCTCCTCACGACCGAGCTGAACTCAAAACGCCTCGAGCTCTTGAAAGAAACGATTCCGACTCTGCGCCGCGCCGGAATTGTCGGCAATCCCGCCAATCCAAACTATGCAATTCACGTAAACGAAACCCGAGCCGCCGCAAAGCAGTTGGGATTGCAGGTCCACGTTCTCGAGGCACGACAAAAGAACGATATCGAAAGTGTATTTTCAACATTAGCGGAGAAGAGGGTCGGGGCGCTGCTGGTACTATCCGACCCGATGCTCAATGCGAACAGACAACGCATCGCCGATCTCGCGATCGAAACTCGCCTTCCCGCGATTTACGAGTTCAGCGAGTTTGTCGAGGCCGGTGGTCTCATGAGCTATGGAACGGACATCGTCGCGGTTTACCGGCGGCTGGGCATATATGTAGACAAAATAATTAAAGGCACAAAGCCATCAGAGCTGCCCGTCGAACTTCCGACTAACTTCGAAATGATCGTCAATCTGAAAACGGCCAAGCAGATTGGCTTAACTATTCCGCCCAATGTGCTGGCACGAGCGGATAGGGTCATTAAATGACAGCGAGCAGTGAGCGGTTAACAGTGAGCAGTAAGAAGACAGGAGCAAACTCGATGTTCAGAAGAATCGTTGTCTGCTTACCGCTTACTCTCTTTCTGCTTACCGTTGCAGAAGCGCAGCAGCCAAAGATGCCGCGAATTGGTGTCCTTGTGCCGGGTGGGCCTTTGTACAGGGCGATAGACGGGCTGCGCGATGAACTCAAAGCGTTGGGCATCGAAGACGGGAAGCATTACAGCCTCGTCATCCGCGATACCAAAGGCGACGTCAAGACGGCGGAGCAAGCAGCGAAGAGCTTCGAACAGGATAAAGTTAATTTGATCTATGCCCTCTCCACTCCCGTCATCACAGCGGCAAAAGCGGCGACTGTGAATACTCCGATTGTTTTCTGCATAGGCAGCGATCCCGTCACCGGCGGCCTCGTGGATAGCTTTGTCAACCCCGGCGGAAGGCTCACAGGCGTTCACTTCCTCGTCAGAGATCTTACGGCAAAGCGTTTAGAAATCCTGAAAGAGATTGTCCCCAAGCTCAACCGCGTTGTGACGTTCTACGATCCCACTGATCGTGTCGCTTCCGAGGCGACTGCGCTGGCGCGAGGGGAGGCAAAGCGTCTGGGGCTCAAGCTGCTCGCGCGACAGGTGGGATCCGTGGACGAGCTTCGAACCGAATTGCAGGCGCTGAAACCCGGGGAGGCGGAAGCCTTCCTTTTCAGCGCTGACACGAGGATAGCGGGTCAGGCGCAGCTCATTATCGATACGGCCAAGATCAAGAAATTGCCGACGATGTTCCAGGAACAAAGCCTGGTTAGCAAAGGCGGGCTTGCCAGCTACGGACAAAACTACTATGAGATAGGCCGCTTGTCGGCAAAGTACGTCCGACGTGTCTTGGATAGAACTCATACTAAGGATCTCAAGATCGAAACCGTTGAAAACGTCGAGTTGGCCATCAATCTGCAAACCGCCAGGGATTTGGGCCTGACGGTACCGGCACAGGTGCTGGCAAGAGCCCAAAAGGTGGTCAAATGAATCGATTTTCGTGTGGCGATAAGAAGGAGGATCGACGACGCTGGATCGGTCCTTGCGCGGATTCGAGTTGAAATTGAAGACACACAAGATAGCAGCGTTGGCTTTGGTCGCCATGTTTTTGTGCTTTAGCGTCCCTGCCGATGCGCAGCTTAACAAAATACCGCGGGTAGGATTCGTCCGCCTTACCCGTCAAGCCGATGAACCGCGTCAAGGGCGTTTAGGGGAATTCCGCCAGGGACTGCGTGATCTAGGTTATACCGAAGGCCAAAACATTATTCTTGAGCTGCGCTGGGCAGAGGAGAGGCGCGACCGACTCTCTGAAATCATGGCTGAGATCACCCGGCTAAAAGTCGACGTGATTGTAACCCACGGGCCGTCGGGAGTCCGCGCAGCTAAAGAAGCAACAAACAGCATTCCTATCGTCGTCGCACGTATGGACGATGCCGACGTAGCCGGATTTGTGGCAAGTCTCGCCCGACCCGGTGGCAATCTTACCGGCTTATCTTTCCAAACGGGCCAGGTAAGCGGCAAGTTGCTCGATCTACTCAAGGAGGCTCGCCCCAGAATCTCGCGGGTCGCCGCGCTGTGGGACGCGACCGGTACCGCAAGCCAGCTGAGGACGCTGCGGGAAGCCTCCCCCTCCGCCGGTGTACAACTACAGGTGTTGGAGGTCAGGAGCGTAAAAGACTTCGACAGTGCGTTTAAAACTGGCTCAAAAGCTTCGGCCGAAGGTCTCGTGATACTGGGGTCGCCGCTGCTCACCAACAATGTCCCTCAACTAGCAGCGCTCGCGACAACACATCAGTTGCCCGCAATATACTTTAATAGGCGATTCGCCGAGGCCGGCGGTCTCATGGCTTACGGGCCGGATGAGTCCGACCCGAGTTGGGGCTACCGGCGCGCCGCGGTTTACGTGGACAAGATACTAAATGGTACAAAACCGGCCGATCTTCCGGTGGAGCAGCCAACAAGATTCGAGTTTGTAATCAATCTTAAGGCCGCCAAGAAAATCGGTTTGACAATTCCGCCCAACATGCTGACGCGAGCGGATAGGGTGATCAAGTAATTTTAAATTTTGAAGTGAAAACCCCTAGACCGAAAAAAATCGTCACGGAACAAACAAGGAAACTGACGCGAGGGTTGGCGGAGGAGTGTATGACTGAAATATCCAATGAGGCGACGGCCGCCTCTACAAAGATGTTGCGGATCCGGCGATAATGGCCTCGGCAACAATCCCAACTATGGAATCCAGGATCCAAAAGCTAAGGGGACTCCCCTTCCTGCGGCTTTTCGGCGGACGCCAGCGCGGCCGGCTCGTGCGCGATTATTTTTTTATTTCAGTGCTGCTGATCGGCGGCGGCCTCATCACCAGCGGCCTTGTCGAGATCTATTTCCGATATCAGGAGAGCCGCGACCAGTTAGCTCTCCTTCAGCAGGAAGTCGCCGCCGGCGCAGCGTTCAAGATCGAGAGATTCGTTCAGGAGATCCACAATACGTTAAAAGGCGCCACCCGCAGCCGCGACATCGCGCCTAAAGGGCTTACTTCGGAGTTTCGCTTCGAATTGGAAAAACTCCTGCTGATCGCCCCCGCGGTCACGGAAGCGGTGGCCCTGGATGAGAACGGCGCTATCCGCGTGCAGGCATCCCGCCTGCGCACCGTGCTGCCGGATGCCAAGCGGGATCTTTCCGCCTCTCCTTCGTTCCAGCAAGCCAAAGAGGGCAAGTCTTATTTTAGTCCAGTACACTTCGTGCGCGGCTCAGAGCCGTACATGACCATCGCGGTGCCTATCGAAAGATTTGCCGGCGATGTGATCGGCGTGCTCCAGGCCGAGGTCAACCTCAAATACATCGGCGACGTGGTTTCCGCCATCACGGTCGGCAAGGCCGGCTATGCCTATGCGGTGACCCGCAGCGGCGAGCTGATCGCCCATCCTGATATCAGTCTGGTTTTACAAAGACGCAATGTGGCGCAACTCGAACAGGTCAAAGCAGCCTTCCAAGGCAATACGCCTGGCCTGCCGAAGTCGAATGCAATCATCGCCGACAACCTTCAGGGTAACAACGTTCTGAGCTCGTCTGCGTTAATCCCCAGTTTGGACTGGGCGGTGATTCTGGAGCGGCCCGTGCAGGAGGCCTATGAGCCGCTTTATGCATCGATGATGCGGACTTCCGCCTTGTTGTTATTGGGCCTCGGTATGGCTGTTATAGCCAGTCTGTTCGTCGCGCGTCGAGTGGTGCGTCCGGTCGGCATTTTACGCCAGGGAGTCGAGCGGATCGGCACCGGCGACCTCGGCTACCGTCTTGATCTGAAGACCGGCGATGAAATCGAAATTCTCGCCGAAGAATTTAACCGGATGACTGCGCAGCTCCAAGAGTCTTACGCCAATTTGGAGCAGAAGGTCGAAGAACGCACAAGAGAACTTTCCGAAGCCCTGGAGCAACAAACAGCCACAGGTGAAATACTGCGCGTGATCGCCGGCTCACCCACCGACATCCAGCCGGTCCTTGACGCGGTGGCGGAAAATGCCGCGCGACTCTGCAATGCAACCGACGCGCAGATTTGGCTGGTGGAAGGTGACAAGGTTCAGCGCGCAGCCGCATATGGATCTATTGCGACTCCCAACCTTGAGGAAGGCAGACCCCTTACCCGGACTGTGGCCGGATGCAGAGCTATTCTAGATCGAAAAGTTGTACATATCCCGGACACGTCAGCTCCCGAGGCGCAAAGAGAGTTTCCCGACTCCTGGGCGCTTGCCCAAAAGAGCGGCGTCCGGACCATTCTGTCGACACCGCTACTCCGTGAAGAGACATCGATCGGGTTCATCCTGATCCGGCGCACCGAGCAACACCCATTTTCCGACAAACAGATTACGCTCCTCAAAACTTTCGCCGATCAAGCGGTGATCGCCAT
>CAYZXN010000358.1:0-6761 GCA_964482425.1 uncultured Syntrophobacteraceae bacterium
CGAGCAACAATGCGCCTGCAGGCGCCCTTATTAAAAGAACCAACAGCGCGTAAACCGCGACAACCTTCAACGTGCTATAGACCAGAAGCGCGTCTGCTTCGCGATAGTAGATTGCCAGCGGCGTAAACCGCCTGCCCGCCAGCCTCGCGTCCAACCATTGCTGCAGCAGCGCCGGCGATTCGGTTGTGGTCAGCCATTCGATGATCCGATGGCCTGCCAGCAGGTAGACAAGCCAAACCGAAGCCAGGCCGACAAGCAAACACAGAAAGGATGTGCGGACGAGATTGGCCGATTTCGCCGGACGTTCGCCGGTGCTCACGCCTTTCCTGGCCGACGATGCATGGCCACCGCCATTTGTAGATGGATGAATAGAGGGCGCGTTGATCTCGACGACGGCTCCCCGCTGCCCGGTCCGATCGAGAATCCAACGGCTGTCTACCTCCACGCGGTTACCGTCTCGCGTTTCGTGCACGAGCTTGCCTTGCCATTTTCCCTGGGAGACCAGCTCGGCTTCGATCTCATCGAGAGGCCGGGGGAATTGCGTGTGCAGAAGGTCGTGACTGACCCTGCCGACCGCCTCTTCTTTGCGCCACCCGTAGAGTTTCTCGGCGGTGCGATTCCAAAAGTTTATCCGGCCTTTCATGGTTCGTGTGATGACGCCGTCTTTTACCTGCTCGAACGGGTTCTGATTTCGCGTTTGGCCGAAGTGATTATGTATGTTCCGCGCCATGGTTATGCGTGCTCTGAAACGCCTCCCCGGCCTCCGCAGTCTAACGAATCCTCAAGCAACCCATGTTCCACGAGCAATTGCGCTGCATCCTGAATAGCTGCGAATTTCAGATGTGACTTCTCGGCGATGTCGAGCAAACTGTTTTGGCCGTCTGAATAGTTCAGCACCCACAGCATGGCCAACTCCCGGAGCTTGCCGTCCTGCTGACCGCCGATGTCGCTGTAAATTCCACGTTTGCCCAGTTGCGGCTCGCATTTCGGAATGAGATTTACGAATCTTTTATTTTGCTCCAGGACTTGAAGAACGGATAAGCATTTATGAAAAGAATCGGCCAGCGACTCCGGCCGTACCAGGCGGAGATCGTCCGCCGACGTGTGATACTCCGGATAGCGGCCATGCGGCGTCCTCATGAAGCAGCCGACGGGTAAATTGAATCCCGGCGAGCAGAATTGCCGCTCGTCATAACCGTAGGGAGAAAAATCCAAAATCTCGTAAGGTTCATTTGCGTCTTTAAGGACTTGAACAACAGCGCGGTCGATCTCGGCGTTCTCCTGCCGGCTTCTTTTGTATGTAACTTTTCCAGGATCGCCGGCACAGGCGAGCACCAGGCCGTGTTGGATCCGGGGAATTCGCTCTTCATTCAAGCTCAGCCAGGTAATCGAGCCAATGGTTCCGGGAATGAAGAGAAACCGATAGGAGTACCTCGAGGAAAGTCGGCTCAGGTGCTGCGCCAGAGAAACCGCCACTGCGATTCCCGCAAGATTATCGTTGGCCAGCGACGGATGACATATATGGGTGGAAATCAATATCTCCTGGTCCGTTTGCCCTTGAAGGAAATACTCGCCGTAGGTCAGATGCCCATCCTCCAAAGACGAATCTATCAGCACGTCGTATTCGCCTTCGGAAAGCTCACGCAGCCGGTTGTGGCTTAGGCAGAAACCCCAGTTCTCCTTGTAGTAAGACGTTCGGTAGGGAATCCACTCCGGGTGTTCGGGAATGGTATAAAGACGCTCTTTTAGTTCTTTCAACACGAGTCTGGCGCGAACGGGCGTGCTATAGTTCAGAACGTGAAGATTTGATTCCCGAAAGTCGATGACTTTACTCCCGGCCGAATCCTTGACGTGGGCGGCTCTGATATTCCACTCCTTAGGGACGGTCCAGTCGAAAACCCGGGTTCCACTCGGTACCTCGCGTATTTCCAGCGCAAGTTTTTTTTGGATTACCGCAAGCGATTCACGAACACCGTCTCCGGTAATACTCCTGCAAATCGGGAACAGTTCCTCCACAAGCCGATACATTTCATCGCCCATAGTGGAGCTTTCCACTCGGGGTCCGAGGCTGTCATTATGTTCAGGATTATGGAGCATGGTGCTAAGGCGTCGAGCCGGGTCTAATCTAGTGGTCCGTTAGGGCGCGGATCGTTACAGAGCAAAGCAAATGCCAGAACCTACACATGCCGTGCCTTGGAAAATTTAGGAGCAGGGACTGGCGAGTCCGAAGTTTGCTTTCTGACGTCCCATTTTTAAGACAAGACTCAGGGCCTAACGAAGAAAGTCCGGATACGTTTTATCCCGATCCGATATAATTCGCGGGCCATCCGGCC
This sequence comes from uncultured Syntrophobacteraceae bacterium, assembly GCA_964482425.1. Lineage (GTDB taxonomy): Bacteria > Desulfobacterota > Binatia > UBA9968 > UBA9968 > WHTF01. The sequence goes on from CAYZXN010000358.1 coordinate 2,334, forward strand.
ATTCGATGGCGAAGACGGGATCATCCCATCTTACGCCGCGGCCCGCCGTGGGTTCATAGAACTGGAACATCTGATAAAACACTTCGGTGTTATCTTCCAGGCTCTGGAACCCATGAGCAAAGCCCTCGGGAATGTAGAGCATCCTGTGTTGTTGCGCGCCTAGTTGTACAGCCAGCCATTGGCAGTAGGTTTCGGAATTTGCCCTTAGATCGATGATCACGTCATAAATGGAACCTGCGATACAGCTAACCAGCTTGGCCTCGCTGTGCGGGGCAACCTGATAGTGCATGCCGCGCAACGCGCCTTTCTTGCGGTTGTAGGAAATATTACACTGCGCCACAGACGAGTTGAGGCCGATCTTGTTAAACTCTTCGCGGCAAAACGTGCGCGCGAAGAAGCCGCGTTCGTCGTCCAGGCGTTCTACGTCTATTGTGTAGGCACCTTTAAATTTTGTTTCAGTAAAAATCATTTCCGCCGGCGCGTAATAAAGGCCATCAGTCTGATTGTCACTCTTGTCCGATTAGAAGGTCGTTTCGGCCAGCGGTGGCCCCTTTCCTGGCCACTGGTTGCCTATCCGCAGTTATCTCCATATATTTCCCAAGTTGCCGCTCGGTAAAATCGCGCACATCACTGCCGTTTTGAAGATTCTTCACCCAATCGACTATCCAGCGCAGGCTGGCCTCCAGGTCTAACGCCGGCTTCCATCCCAACTTGAGCCGCGCCTTGGTGCTATCGAGCATCATGTAAGGATCTTCGTGGGGTTGCTGGCTTTTGTCGTGCCTCACAGCCACGGGCCGTCCCCAGAGCGAGAGCATTTGATCCACCACCTGATAAACAGTGTGCGTTTCGGTTGGCGCGAAATTCCAGCCTTCAGTAAAACCGGGGCCAATCTCGCAAAGCTTTTCGGCCAGCAGCAGGTAACCGTTCAGCGGGTCGAGCACGTGCTGCCACGGACGGATGGCATGCGGATTTCTCAGTACGATATCCTGACCGGCGAGCACCGATCGAACTACGTCGGGAATCAAACGGTCCGTGGCCCAGTCGCCGCCGCCGATGACGTTTCCAGCGCGCGCGGTCGCCACGGCCACGCCATGTTTGCCATAGTCGTTTTCGTTGAAAAATGAATTTCGAAAAGTCGCGGCGACCAGTTCCGCGCATCCTTTACTGCTGCTGTACGGATCATAACCGCCCATGGGCTCGTCTTCCCGGTAACCCCACACCCATTCGCGATTCTGATAGCATTTATCCGAGGTCACGCAGACCACCGCTCGAACTCCGCCGACGTTGCGAACCGCGTCCAGCAGATGCACGAGACCCATCACGTTGGTGGCGTAAGTCTCCACCGGATTCTTGTAGGATTCGCGCACCAGGGATTGGGCAGCCAGGTGAAAAATCACTTCAGGGCGAAATTTCTCCAGGGTCTGCTGCAGGTCGTCCTGTTTCAGCACGTTGCCTGGAATCGAAACCATGCCTTCGGCCACTCTGGCCGCATCAAACAGATTCGGCTCGCTCGGCGGGTTGAGTGCATAACCGACAACGTCGGCTCCGGCCGCCTGAAGCCAAAGAGACAGCCAGCTCCCTTTGAAACCGGTGTGCCCGGTAATCAAGACCTTCTTCGAGCGCCAAAATGCGGCATTCATAATGCCACCGCTCCCGAGCTCCGCTCATCGGCGCTCACCGCGTCGGCAACCGCCTTTTCCGTTTCGGTAAAATCACCCATTCATACACCTCCGTTAGAGATCGCTGCGCTCGATTGCACGAGAGCGTCACCCCAACGCAGCGTAAGATCCGCAGGATGCTGGGATCCCTTGGTTTGTATCCAGTAGAACTGTTCGTCGATTTGGCCGGTGCGCAGCAAGTGCTGCAGTTGCTTCAGCCGTGTGTAGGCCCTGAATTCGAAGACATCGCCCGGCATGTCGATCCGCCGGAATAAGTTGTACAGCTCGCGCGCCCCAGTGGCGGCGTCGTGCCGGCATTTAAAGCCGGGCAATTCCGAATCGATCTTGTCGAAGCAGACTCTATAGCTGCGGTTGTCGCCGTCGCTGTTTCCAAATGTGAGGCTGCAGCCCGGGAAGACATCGGCGACCATTCCGGCAATCTCCTTGACTTGATAATTCTCGGCGTTCGAGCCGACATTGAAAGTTTGGTTGTGGACGATGCTTCGCGGCGCTTCAAGGGCACAGGTAATTGCATGAGCAATATCGCGCACGTGCGCGAGAGGACGCCACGGACTGCCGTCGCTGGTCATTTTTATTTCTCGGGTGGTCCATGCCAGACCGGAAAGATTATTGAGCACCAGATCGAAGCGCATGCGCGGCGAGGCGCCATAAGCCGTGGCATTGCGCAGAAACGTCGGCGAAAAGTCGTCGCCGGCCAGAGCCGATAGATCTTTTTCCACCAGAAGCTTGCAGCTCGCGTAAGCCGTCTGCGGGTTGGCCTCGGATTTCTCGGTCTTGAACTCACCCGATCCTGTGCCATACACGCTGCACGAAGAAGTGTAGACAAAACGAGTAACGCCGCTCTCGACGCACGTTCTTGCCATGGCGACGCTGCCGCGATGATTGATCGCGTAAGTGAGATCGGGATTATGTTGCCCCAGGGGATCGTTGGACAACTCTGCGAGATGAACCACCGCTTCGAACCCGGCCAGATCGCTTTTTGTCACGGAGCGCAGGTCTTTATTGATGCAGCGTGGTCGTTGTAGAGCATTATCGTTGTACAGCCAGCCGTCGCGGTAAAAGCCTGTATCCAAACCCGTGACTTTATGCCCGCGTTTGGTCAGGTAGTCCGCCAACACGGTGCCTATATAGCCATCTACTCCGGTGACCATGATTTTCATAGCAGCCTCCAGTTGTGATTCACATGGTTAGACAAGTAAACGCCGCGACTTCAGTACTTCCTTTTTCGTTCTTCAACAAGTTGTCCCTGCTCAGCCGTTGCGAACAACAGGCGGCTCAAAAAAGATTTCAGAGGCACGGCGCCGGAAGATAGCAGCCTGCTAGAGGACTTTCACTTCCGGGATCGGCACGACAAAGCGGCCATTCCAATCGCGAATGTGGCCCATTTGTTCGGTAATTTCCTGGGTGAGATTCCAGGGCAAGATCAGCACGTAATCCGGTTTTGTCTGCCTGATCCGGTCGGGATGATGAATCGGGATGCGCGTGCCTGGTAAAAACTGGCCCTGCTTGTGCGGGCTGCGGTCGACGGTGTAGTCGATGAAGTCCGTGCGCACGCCGCAATAGTTGAGCAGGGTATTGCCCTTGGCAGGCGCTCCGTAGCCAACGACGGATTTGCCTTCGTTCTTTGCTGCGATCAGAAATTGTAACAATTTGCGCTTGGTATGTTTCACTTTCTCGCCGAACGTCGCGTAAGTCTCCAGATCGGTAACAGCGGCCGACTTTTCTCTCGCGGCAAGATCTTCCACTCGCGCGCCGGCGCTTCTGGCCTGATGGCTCACATAAATTCTCAACGAACCGCCGTGCGTCGATAGTTCTTCGACGTCGAAGATATCGAGACCGTGGGCGGCCATGACCTGGCGCACAGCGTGCAGCGAAAAATATGAGAAGTGCTCGTGATAGATAGTGTCGAACTGGTTTTCCTCCATGAGCCGCATCAGGTGAGGAAACTCGAGGGTAATAATGCCGTCGGGCTTGAGTAGAATCCTGAGCCCTTCGACAAAGTCGTTCAGCTTGGGCACGTGAGCCAAGACGTTGTTGCCGACGATCAGATCCGCGCCGGCGCCTTCGGCCACCAGCCGGCGCGCCAGGCTTTCGCCGAAAAACTCCACTCTTGTCGGAATGTTTTTCTTCACTGCAGCCTCGGCGACATTGGCGGCCGGCTCGATCCCCAGTACAGCAATGCCTTTGGCGGCGAAATGCTGCAGCAGGTAACCGTCATTGCTGGCTATCTCGACGACATGATGGTTGCGATCCAAGCCAAAACGCTCGACCATCATCTGCGTGTAGGCTCGGGCATGCTCCACCCAGCTTTCTGAAAAAGAAGAAAAATACGCATAATCGCTGAAAATACGATCGGGGCTCTCGAATTCCTCGAGCTGCACCAGAAAGCAGCGCTCGCAAACAAACGCCACGAGCGGATAGAACGGCTCCATTCGAGCCAGGTCGGTGGGCTTCAGGTACGAGTTCGACAGCGGCGACATGCCGAGGTCGACAAAAACATGTCTGAGCTGAGCATCACAGAACCGACACCTCGGTCCGTCTTCGAATCTCGCACGCTGCGCGGTCAACGGTTCTTGCACATTTTCAATATCGTTAAGCACTGATGAGCTACTCCTGATTACAATGGTGAAGAAATGTTATTCCATATAGCCCAGGGCGCCTTGCCGGAATTCCAGAATTCCTCGAGGGTGTTTTTCTCTTTCAAGGTATCCATGCACGACCAGAAACCGTGGTGCCGGTACCCCATCAG
>CAYZXN010000359.1:0-5201 GCA_964482425.1 uncultured Syntrophobacteraceae bacterium
AAAAGCGCGAGATCGCCTCGCCGCCGATAGCGGTCGTTACCACGACCAGCCACGGCGGGCATTGCCAGAACATCAGCAGCGCAAACGCTGCGAGCGCCAGACCGAAATCTGCGGGCGAATAGATCGCGCTTGTCCACACAGGATGATACAAAGCGCTCAGCAACAGCCCGACGACTGCTGCGTTGATGCCCTTGAGAGCCGCCTGAAAAATCGGTACCGACCGCAGAGTATCCCAAAACGGCAGTGCGCCGGCGACTAGCAGAAAAGAAGGCAGAAAAATCGCTCCCAGAGCCAGCATCGCCCCGGTCCAGCCATTGGGCTCAGATCTCATGGCGGCGCCGAGGTACGCGGCGAAAGTAAAAAGCGGCCCTGGCACCGCCTGAGTCGCTCCGTAACCTGCAACGAACTGCTCGTTGGTCACCCATCCGGGACCGACAACCTCGGTTTGTAACAAAGGCAGGACCACGTGACCGCCGCCGAAAACCAGCGAGCCGACGCGGAAAAAACTGTCGAACACTTCCAGAGCATGGCCGGCTGTTATCTGTCGCAAGAGCGGCAAGCCAAGCAGTAGCGCAAAAAAGATGGTCCATGCGGTGATCGCAGTTTTCTTCGAAACCGGAAAGCGCATAGTCGAGTGTGAAGAAGAAGCTGTTCCTGGAAACAGGATCGCGCCGGCTATACCGCCGCCGGCAATCGACGACAGCTGCCCGGCTGCGGTGGGCCATGCCAGCGTCACCAGCGCAGCGGCAATGGCAATGGTGGCTCGTTCACGGTCGGGACAGAGCGAGCGGGCCATTCCCCAAACCGCCTGGGCGACCACCGCTACGGCAACCACCTTGAGGCCATGTAGCCAGCCGGCATCGGCGGCGCCGGCGAAGGCTCCGACTCCGAATGCAAAGGCAATGAGCGCCAGCGCCGACGGCATGGTAAAGCCCAACCATGCGGCAACGCCTCCCAGAAGACGTGCACGGGCGATGCCAATAGCGATGCTGACCTGACTGCTGGCCGGGCCAGGCAGGAACTGGCAAAGAGCGACCAGGTCAGCATAGCTTTGCTCATCGATCCACTTCCTGCGCTTGACATACTCCTCATGGAAATAGCCGAGATGAGCGATGGGACCGCCAAACGAGGTTAGTCCCAGTCGCAGCGATACCCAGAGCACCTCAAGAAACGACCCGGGACTCCCGCCTCCTGCGACTTTCGGGTGCGCAGTTGCAACGTGCTCGCTCATTGTTTGGTGGTTTCCATTTTCCACCTTTGGTTGGTCACGGGAGGGGCGGTGGGCCGGATCACTTGTATATATTTGTGGCCGGTCTCCGTGTGGCAGCCGTTGCATGCGCTCAAAGTCTCGTCATACGCCTTCTGGAATTCACCTTGGTTTCTGCTTTCTATCGCTTTCTCAAGCTGAACGATTTGCGTCTGGAGCACGGCGTCCATCACGTTTGAGATTTTGACGCCGTTTTCTTCTGCGTTCAGCGCCTTGACGGCTTCCATGGTTTCCTCAATCTCGTGAGCTTGATAGCCGGCCAATTGCCAATTCGCCGCCCTGGCGGCAAACCAGAGTTTGGCGGCGTGTAACTGAAGAATGATCATATACTCGGCCAGGCCCGGCCTGGTCTCTTTCACAGCCGCCAACTCCGCTTGCACTTGCTTGAGAGTTGTTTGAAGGCCGTTCGCCTCGCTGGTGGACGCGTTCAGACGTTGGACTTGCCTGTCCAGGGCAGCAATTTTAAAGAGCAGCACAACGACAAGCACCAAAGAGAGCACTGCCGCGACCCCAAGGTAGACTGTGGATTTCATGCAATCCTCCCGAATAGATCAGTCGCCGGCAAGCAGGTCGATGGATGGTCAGGTTTTTTCCAGCAGCTCACCGAACAGCTCCCTTACTTTTTCCCGCGCCGCCGCCAGCACCTTGCGGCCGCGTGGAGTAGCCCGATAAAGACGACGCGAGCGTTTTCCAACCGTTTCAGTTACGGAACGGACATAGCCCTTACGCTCCAACGAGTGAAGCAGAGGATAGAGCGTGCCGGGACTGAGTTTGTAGCCATGTCGTCCCAATTCTTCAATAATCCAGAGGCCAAATACGGGCCCTTTGGCAGCGTGATGAAGAATATGGAGTCGGACCAATCCTCCGTACAACTCGTGATCCGGGCTATCGTTCGACACCGCTCGTTAATTTCTCCTTTTCGTTATCGAATTTCGATATATCGAACAGCAAGTCGCGTGTCAACTTAAATGTGCCGGAATAATCGCGCCGGAGAGCGCCTCTTCGTCTGATGAGTTGCTCAATGATCCACAGTCGAATACCGGCGCATTGATGTGGTGCAGGATACGAAGTCGTGTTAGTGCTCAATCATCCAAGTCATGATCTCCACTATCACGAGCCAATAATGGAGCTTCTCGATGACTCAATGTTGGTGTATCGAAAGCCGATTTACGGACGATCGACTCACTGCCAGCCAAGATCATGGTTTGCCGCTCCAATTTGACATCGAAAGTCCCCATCAGTTACTGTTCCGCCGAAGTAAGAGCCGTGCTCGTTGTTGCAAAGTGCAAATGGTAGACAGAACTTGGCAGAAGCCGGAATAGCGCCAGCTCTTCTTCAAAGAGGTGTAAATCACTATGGAAAATCATCTACGCAAGCGACGCCTTGTGCTGTTCTTAACACTTCTCATGCTGGCCGGGTTTCCTCCGGCTCCAGAGGCGGCCGAACAGGCAATTTCGCTGAAGCCAGAAAAGAGCCGCCTTGAGATCGCTATCGCCGCCGCGGGTTCGACTAGCCTACCGACCTTGGTGACTCAGGAAGCCGGTTATTTCGCCAAGCATGGTCTTGACGTAACCATCAATACAGTCAGTGCCAGTGCCGCGGTTCAAGGCGTGCTCTCGGGCCGGATCGATATTTACCAGGGCGGCGCTGCGGCAATCGCCGCACATCTCGCAGGCGCGGATATCATTTATGTTGCGGCCGCCGTGGACCGGAGCTCGCTCAATTTGTTCGGCCAGAAAGGTATCACATCGTTCGAGGGCCTGCGCGGCAAGTCCGTTGCTACAACCTCGCCTGGCGCTTTCGGCGAGATTGCCGTTCGCATGTCCGGAAGAAAGCATGGCATGGAGATCGGCAAAGAAATCAAACTTATCTATCATCGCAGCCCGGGAGAGGCTCTGGCGACCTTTCTGGTGGGAAATGCCGACGGCCTCGTCATTACCCCGCCGCAGACCGAAATGGCCAAACAACAAGGTTATCCCGTGATTATCGACTATTACAGGGAGGGCTTGAAAATCACCGGGCCGGGGACGTCGGTGACCAGAGAGTTCTCGCAAAAGTACCCGAATACGATCAAGGCATTCCTAATGGCCTATCTCGACGGCCTGAAACGGTGCATTGATGATGAAGACTACGCCATGAAGATCCAGGCCAAGTACACGAAAGTTTCGAACCCGAAATCTTTGGCGGAAACCTATCAACAGGGTTTACGGGTTTGGAATAAAGACATGAGGGTGGATCCCGCGGCGATTCGGGTCGTGCTGGAGAATTCTGCGGAGCCGCAGGCTAAAAGCGCTGACCCCAAAAGATTTTTTGACAACTCCATTATTGAGGCTGTCAACCGCGAGTATGGGGCCAAACTGTTTCCCGGTGAGGTAAAGTAAAACTATCGGGTAGTCTTTTCGGCATGAGGGCCGATAGGCGCGACTTTTGGCCCGCGCACCTATTCTATTGAAGCTTGATGGGCGCATTGTTATGCTTGAATCCGCTAGGACTTGTAGCACAAGGAGGATGATTTATGCCGCCGCATTCTATCGGCTCCGGCACGATTTCTTTCGGCCTCGTCTCCATCCCGGTCAAACTCTATTCGGCTGCTTCTTCGCAGTCGGTGAGCTTCAATCTGCTGCACGCCAAGTGCGGTAATCGAATTCGCCAGCAGCGCTTTTGCCCGGTGTGCAATGAAGTGGTGGAGCGCGACGACCTCGTCAAGGGCTACGAATTCACCAAGGATCAGTACGTCAAAGTCAACGACGAGGAGTTGAAGGCTCTGGAAGGCGAGGCTTCCAAGGCGATTGAAATTGCCGAGTTCGTACCGCTTGTAAAGGTCGATCCCGTTTACTTTGAGAAAAGCTACTATCTCGGCCCGGACAAGGGCGGTGAAAAGCCATATCGTCTGCTGTCGGATGCGATGACGCAGGCGGGAAAAGTCGCCCTTGCCAAGTTCGTCATGCGCGGCAAAGAGAATCTCGTACTGGTGCGCTCGGCGCAAAACGGCCTGATGCTCCACACCATGTATTTCGCCGACGAAGTGCGCAATTTCGACGATATTGCAAAAGGGGAATCGGCAAAAATCAGCGGCGCGGAAACCAATCTGGCTTTGCGTTTGATAGAGGAGCTGTCGACCGACGAATTTAATCCCGGGCAATACGAAGACGAGTACCGGCAGCGCGTCCTTGACCTCGTCAGCAGCAAAGCCGAGGGCAAAGAGATTACCGTTGCGGCGCCGCAAGCCCCGCGGGCTCAAGTCATCGATCTGGTAGCGGCGCTGAAAGAGAGCCTGGGAAAAAAGGGCGCCCAGGAAAAGAAACCCGCGGTGCGAGCTAAAGCGGCCCAGCCTGAGAAAACCAGGAAACGGGCGCAGTCCGCCAAAAAATGAAATTTTTCAGCACCGGCGAGGTGGCAAAGATCCTCAACCTCCCGGACAGTCGCATCCGCTCCTTTGTGCGCGCCGGATTTCTCGCGCCGTCCCGCGGCAAAAAAAAATCGCTGCGCTTCTCCTTTCAAGACGTGCTGTTCTTAAAGACCGCCAAAGGGCTGCTCGATTCTCGCGTGCCCTCGAAAAACGTTATTCGCATGCTTTCTTCCCTCAAGCGCCAGCTTCCCGGTGATCGGCACCTTTCCAGTATCAAAATCTACGCCGACGGACGGCGCGTGATAGCCTGGGACGGCAAAGCGCGCTGGCAGCCTGAGTCGGGCCAGTTTCTTTTTAATTTTGACGCTCGCGCGGTCGTGCAAAAACTTGCGCCGGCGCCGGTAAAAACGAGCGGCGCTCAGCTCACTGCGCAGCACTGGTTCAATCTGGCGGCGGAGCTTGAGGCGACGTCGTCGGAGGAAGCACAACGAGCCTATCACCTGGCGCTGGAACTCGACCCGAGCATGGCCGATGCACACCTGAACGTCGGCCGGCTGTACCACGACCGCGGTGAGTTGAAAAAAG
>CAYZXN010000360.1:0-7150 GCA_964482425.1 uncultured Syntrophobacteraceae bacterium
TTTCTCGGTAGCTGGAGAAACAATCCGCAGCGGTTCACCCGCTCCCCCCTGATCACCGCGGTGGCGGTTCGGGTTGACACCCATGCACGCTCTCAACTAAATAGATTCGGTGTCTCAAGGGCCAAGTAAAAAACGAAGGGAGCAGTCATGAGAAAATCTGCGCTTACGATCGCCCTGGGTTGGCTGTTATTGGTGCCTGCCTTTGCCGCCGCTCAGGTCAAAGACCTCTCCTGGGGAACGTCCGCTGTCGGAACATCCGGTCACCGTGCTTTGGTCACGCTGGCGGCGCTGCTCAACCGGGAAATGAAAGGTTATCGCGTAGCGGTGCTACCGACGCCCGGCGCCATTGCCACTGTTAAAGGATACGCAACCGGACAATTTGACGGCTATTACGGTTCCGATATTGCCTTTCACGAAATGGCCGGAGATACCGCCCGGTTCAAAGGATTTAGGGCGCAAATGAAAAGGGAGCCGGTTCAATCGTTCTGGTCCTTTACCCTCGAAGTCGGATTGGGAATTTTGGCGCGCGACATGAAAAAATATAAACAATGGCGCGATCTGTCGGGCGAGAGAATCTTCACCGGTCCGCTGCCGTTCGATACCCGGGCCGCGTTGGAGAGGGCCATGGGTCTAGCGGGGTTGAAGCACAAGTACGTGGAAGTCGATCTCGCGGTCGCCGGATCGGCGCTCGACCGTGGCGACATTACGGCGCTCACAATTTATACGGCGGGCCACACCACCTTGCCTCCGTGGCTGGTCGAAGCACAGCTCGGTACCGATATCGCCGTGTTGAACCCGAGCACGGCCGAGATGGACATGATCCGCAAAGGCGGGATGCAGGTGGTCGAAGTGAGTCCGAAAGTCTTCAAGAAGAGCGTTCATGTGGACAAAATGTTCCTGGTGCCGTTTTACTACGGCTTTCATGTAGGTCTGGAGGTTCCGGAAAAGGATGTTTACAGGATGTTAACCGTTGTCGAGAAGCATGTCGACGAGCTTGTCAAATCCGACGCGGCGTATTCACAGATAAAAGGCAGCATGCCGCAGTTTCAACGCAGCGGCGTCGAGTCTTCCATCAATGACGTATTAGTTCATCCCGGCCTGGCAACATACATGAAAGAACGCAAGGTTTGGGATGCCACGTGGGACAAGCGTATCGCCAAGGGCAAGTGATCCGGGCTCTATCCGGAACGTTTGTTCCGGCTAGCGCCTCGACCCTCGTGCTCGACGCGAATCCGCGAGCTCGATCGCGCTGAGAATTTACTAAGGTACTATTGGGGCACCGAAACTGTGACGGATCGGAAAGGAGTTGGCTGAAGCGTGGGTCCGACTGAGGAGCGCCGGAGCAAGTGGCCGGCCATAGTATTTTTCCTCGTCGCGTTTTGCTTTTTTATTTATCTGCTGCGCTATTACATGACCGGAGCCGGTGGACCGACGCTTCTCGCCGTCACTTTGGTTCCGGCAACTTTTATCCTCTTCACTCTGGACGCTCTTAGAACCGGCGGGCTGTATCCGCGATTGGCACGAGCCGCGAATTACGTCTTTGCCGCCGCCTACATTACGTTGTCCGCTCTCGTCGCGGTGTATTTCAACTTGGAGTTCATGGAGGTTCGCACCGTTCGCCTGGGCATCTGGAATCACGCCGATATCTTGGTCGGCGCCGTCATGTTCGTTCTGGTCATGGAGTACTGCAGAGCGAAATATTTTGCCTTGTTCCTGATCAATCTGATTCTGATTCTCTATACCGTGTATGGCTGGCTCATCCCCGGTCTGTTCGGCCACCCGGGCCTGACCTGGACAAGAGTCATTACTTCGATGAGCGTGGAGATGACCACCGGCGTATTCTCGCAGCTGCCGCAACTCGCGCTGACTCTGATCGGATCGTTCATTCTGGTCTTGAGTCTGCTCCAGGCGTTCGGGTGCATCGAGTCGCTTCTTAAGGTCGCTTCGAAAATTGCCGGTATCTCGCCCCAGGCGCTGCCGCAAGCCGCCGTACTGGGATCCATGAGCGTGGCTGCGGTCAGCGGCAGTAGCGCCGCTAACGCCATCACCACCGGCTCGGCAACGATACCGGCAATGATCGGCTCCGGCGTCCCTCGCGTAACCGCCGCCGCCGTGGAAACCGCCGCCTCCCTGGGCGGACAGCTCATGCCGCCGATTATGGGAATTGCGGCATTTCTCATGGCGGAATTTTTGGGCAAAAGCTATTTCGATGTGGTCGCGCGCGGCTACGCTCCTGCCCTCATCTATTTCGCCGGCATCGCGGCTGCCGTTTATTTCATCGCGGCCAAGTCTCGCGTTAAAGCATTTGAGGTCGGGGTGCCAAAGATAGGCGCACTGGATCGGGTGAATCTGTTCGCCTATGTAGCGGTCGTTGCCGGTCTGGTTTACCTGATGGGCGTGACTTACCTGCCTCCGACCTTGGCCGCCCTGCGAGTGTTTGCCTGGACGGGAATTCTCCTTTGTGTCGCCGCCGTCGCGGTCTCCTTCTTTTCCGAACGGAAGCTCAACCTTGGCCGGCTGCGCGATAACTTTGTATCTCTTGTGGAAAGCTTTGCGCGGATGACCTCGGATATTACGCTGCTGTTGGCCACGTTATCGATCATGACGGGAGCCTTCGTAATCACCGGCATTCCGACAAAGCTCGGATTTCTTCTCATGGAAGCTGCCGGGGTCCACCTCATCCTGATGATTGTAGTCGCATTTTGCTTTGGAACGCTGGTGGGTACCGGACTACCGCCGGCGCCGACATACATCATCACCGTGCTTGTCATCGCCCCGTTCATGATCAAGGCGGGCATCGATCCCTGGGTAATCCACTTTTTTGCCTTTTTCGTCGGAGTGTGGGGCGAGCTGACACCGCCCACCTCGATCGTCGCCGCGGTCACGTCGCAAATCGCGCAGGCGCCGTTCATGGCCACCATGATGAAGGGGATTCAGATTTGCCTGCCGTTGTTTGTGTTGATGGGCGCCGTATTCACACGGCCGGAGCTGGTTCTCGAACCGGGGCTGCAGCAGCTCTTTGCCTTCGCATTGGTATTGATCGGAACCTTGGGGCTGGTCTGTAGCATTCACGCCGTCTACAGCGAAACTCCGGCTCTGGATAGCGCGTTTAGAACGGCGCTGGCGATATGCTCGATTGCGGCGCTTGCTCCAGGCGACACGATCGCCCGGACAGCGGCGCTGCCGGTTGCGCTGATGGTGGGTTACGGATTCTATCGCTCCGGACGGATTGCGCTTGCCGGCGCCGAGTACCGGCATGACGGCACGGCTTAGGAGTATGGCGCGCGCATTTTAACATGAGCTCTTGTGTTGAGCAGAACACCAGGATACCGTAGCCGACATGGCACGAATCACAGTGGAAGATTGTCTATCAAAGGTTTCGAGTCGTTTTGAGCTCGTAATACTCGCCTCCAAGCGAGCAAAACAGCTTTTAAAAGGCGCTAAGCCGCTCGTAAAATCGAATAACCGAGAAGTCGTCATAGCCCTCCGCGAAATCGCAGCAGATAAGGTGCGGCGCGCCAAGACCGAGATCTGACCGGGTCTGCCACGATTGGCGCCTGCTAACGCAAATTAAACTTTGGCCCCCGGCGCTCCTATTTCTCTCTTTGCTCCTTTTCGCTCTTTAGCCGGCGGTTGGCTTGGCCGATCCAATATGCCGATTCGCGGTGCGAGTCGGGATCGTCGTACCCCAGGAAATATTGATTAGACGCCATACCATCCGGCCGTATCGCTTCTCCCCCTATTGTATCGTCAACTACGTTCAGTTCGTCGTATCCCTGCTCCATACCCCGCACGCGGGTTCGAATTTCTCCGCCGTCGTCCGGCATTTCTACGAGCGCCCAACAAATGATCGCCCGGTTGAACATGACCACCTGACCATTTTCCAGTTCCGCGCAGTGGACGGCTTTCCAGCCTGGCTGCGCCGGAATGATCTGCTTGATCTTCCATTCCCTATTCATAATTCCTTTATCCGGTCTCGCGCCTTTGTTCTCTCAGAATGCAACCATACACGATTTCGCCGCCAATCGAGACAGCCCCGGCTTTCTGGCCGCAGAATCGTTTCGAAATTTGTATTTGAAACCGAGCATTGTTGCGAACCCGATCGAAAAATCCTCGCGAGGGGCAGCGACCGGCGCAGCCGCGAGCACGCGTTTTTCAAAGAAGACCACTTCTGTTCGCCAAATTCGCAACTCTTGCAACCGGCCGCTCTGTTTATCCGGACGGAAAAAGCAAGAAGCCCGCAGATCGAACGATCTGCGGGCTTCTTGTGGTCGTTTGCGGGCGCGGTTTGTTCGCTTACTCGCGCGCGTTGGCAATGCTAATAGGCGGATAGAGTTTGAATCCTCCGAAGCCGTATTCACCCACCGGTTTGTTGGTGCCGGCGTCGAATAGATCGATGAGCATAAATTTTTCCGGGTGGCCGGCGAGATAATTGGAATAGGTATCGACGAAGCGTTCCTTGCTTTTGAGGTCGGCGCGATGAAACGCTTCACCGACGTACAACCGGTGCGGCCGGGGCTTGGCATCGAGCCTCACCCAGTACTTCGATCCGAACGGGCCCAGCGTATCCAGCCATTTCTTATACTCGACCATTTGTGCCTCGCGTTTCTTGAACTCATTGGCGGCCGCGAGGCTCACCTGGGATAGTACGAGCGGAAGAACGAGAAGAATGGCAGCGATGATTTGCATGGTCACACACCTCCAAAAATATTGCCCGTTCAAAACGCAAAACAGCCGCCACCAGGCAGGAGATTTTTCGGCGAGCCGAAAGGGACGTTCTTACGCCGGTTTGTCTATGAAAAGACCTTTGTGCGCCGATCCTACCGGGCCACGTTCAAGTCGCGTTCCGGCTATAAGAGACCGGTTTGGTACTCAGCCGTTCAATCTTGAGCGGATAAACGCTTACGCAAGGCGTGCAAACCGTTACCGGCACGATGAAGCCTGGAGCTCGAGTGTCTGTCTCGATACAGCGACCTGTTACCTGTTGTTATGCGCTCAAAAGATCTTCCGCCAATAAAGCCAGCAGGCTGGACATTGCGGCCCGCATGGGACTATTAGGCTGATCCGGGAGGTACGTACAATGACACGCATTCCATACGTTGAGGTCGCCTCGCTGACGATCCCAAATATTAGGCTACCTTGAATTGGCTCGCAAAGAAGGCACACCTCGACCAGAGAGCCAGGCCATCCGGGCCAACAACCCATCCGTCATTCGGGCATCTCTCAGGCGTGGGAGCTGACCTTTCGCCAGGGGTATGCGACCACGGCATTAAAGAGCTCTGCCGTGTCTATGTTTCGAAATCAGTTGACTGCGAATACTGAGGGGTGCAGCGCTCCGCCCAGGCTGGGCGGAAGGGTTTGACCAAGGACAGATACGACGGACTGCTGAACTTCACCACTTCGGATAAGTTTTCCGAACGCGAAAAGGTCGCTCTGACCTATACCAGCGCGATAGTCTGGAACTCGGAGATCGCCGATGACATGCTGTGGGAAAAGCTGCACCGGCACCTCACGATCGAAGAACTCGTCGAGCTGGGCTTTTTCATTGGTCTCACGCTCGGGCAACAGCGCTGGATCAAGACCTTCAACATCGGTCGCGGACAGCTTCTGGGCGATACGACGACCGGCCTCGCTCCTGCCTTTTGAGCGGATGCGCGCGACAACCGCGAAACCGTAGTCGCGCAAGACGACCGACGCCAACTTCGTTCGAAAAAGCCGAGGGGGGACACATTCCATTCACCCCGCGGTTTCCCGACGATACCAAGGGAGGAAGAGTTTTTCAGCCAAAATTACCAAGCCATAAAGGGCCAGTGACATCAGCACCAAGTATAGGAGCGCGGTGAAGGCCATCGGGGTGTTGAAATAGTTGTTGGCCGAGAGAACCAGGTAACCCAGCCCGGCCCTCCCGGAGATGAACTCTCCGACGATCGCTCCAATGACGGCCAAAGAAATCGCGATCTTACATCCGGCAAAAAGGTACGGGAGGGAATGAGGCAGGCGAATTTTCCAAAACAAGACCCAGCGACTTTTGGACATGGACCGAACCAGCTCGAGCAATTCCCGATCCATATCGGTGAGCCCCATGATTGTGTTAAGCACGATGGGAAACAGCGCGGTGAGAAAGGCGTTAGCGATCTTCGATTCGATGCCGACGCCGATCCACACGACAAAGAGAGGCGCGATAGCCACCTTCGGGAAAGAGTTAAACATGATCAAGGTCGGATAAAGTGTGTCGCGCAGAAGCGGGAAGTGGACGATCCCGATTGCACAAACAACGCCGACACCCAGAGCGAGAACAAAGCCAAGCACGGTCGCCTCGAGCGTCACCAAGGTGTGAGAGAGCATGACCAAATTTTTGTCGACAATGACGTCGAGAATTTGGGAGGGCGCGGGGACAAGCCAATCCGGTACATGGAGCAGCTTGATCAGTCCTTCCCAGAGGAGGATTGCGGCGACATAGAAGACCGTTATCCTCAGGACCCTTCTGGTTTGAAGCGCCTCAGGCATCCGGGGCTTCCTCCCACAGACACCGGCGAATCCTGCTGCTGATATGGATGAACTCGGAGGTGTCTTTAGCAAAAATCTGACGCGGTCGTGGAAGATCGACCGTAAACGATCCCAGGATTCTGCCGGGACGCGAAGACATCACGAGCACCTTATCGGAAAGCATCACCGCTTCATCGACGTCGTGGGTCACAAACAACACGGTGCTTTTCCACTCTTCCCAGAGTCGGAGTAGTTCAAAGCCCATTTTTTGCCGGGTGAGCGTGTCTAGGGCACCGAAAGGCTCGTCCATTAAGAGGAGCGAAGGCTCCGCCACCAGCGCACGGCAGAGAGCGACCCTTTGTTGCATGCCGCCGGAAAGCTCAAACGGATACTTACTGAGGAAATCGGCCAGACCGGCGGTGCTGAGCAAGCGGCGCGCTTTCTCCTCATATTCTTTTCGGTCGAGCCGGTAAATCTCGACCGGCAGCAACACGTTGTCGAGCACGCGGCGCCACTCCAACAGCAGCGGCTTTTGAAACATGATGCCGATGTCTCGGCGCGGTCCGTCCACCTCCCGACCTTCGATAAACATGGCGCCGTCGGTCTTGGCAAGAAGGCCCGCGAGTATTTTGAGCAAAGTGGATTTGCCGCAGCCGCTCTGGCC
>CAYZXN010000361.1:0-5634 GCA_964482425.1 uncultured Syntrophobacteraceae bacterium
TGCGTCGTCCCGCGAGTTATAAATCGATAGAATCGACGATAAACCGGCTACGTCGAAAACCTGTCGCACGTGCTCTTTAAGCGAGCACAAAACGAACTTCCTGTCGGTACTATGGAGTCGCTGGGCTGCTAGGAGAAAGACCCGGAGACCGGAACTGCTGACATACTCCAGCTGGGCTAGATCGACCACGAGCCGCTGTGTCCCGGACCCGATGACGCCAAGGATTCTATCCTCGAACGTTTTTGCCGTCGTCGCATCGAGCTTTCCCGATAACGCCAATACCACGGCGTCAGTCTTTCTATCCTCGCTAATGTCCATGATCTAAAATTCCTCCCTGTTTTTTTTGATGGTCAAGAAATTTCTCTCGCCGTGCCTTGTGTACTCGAGGCCATCCATGAGTCTGCGCACGAGATGAATTCCGAGTCCGCCGATCGTCCTTTCTTCCAAGGGTTTCGCCATGTCGGGTTCCGGCGCCTCAAGCGGATTGAAGGGTTGACCGTCGTCTTCCACTTCGGCGCTTACCTCTCCCGGTTGCGCGCTCAGGCGCACTCTGATCTCATGTTCGCGGTCGTCCGCGTAACCCATAAGACACGATGTTAGTGAAAATTTCTTCAAGAGCGAGACTGAAATCATGCACAATCTCCGGGGCTAGACCATGCCGCTTGCCGAATTCCGTCAGGGTCTGATTGACCCTGTCAATCTCGGACAATTGGTTGGTCAGCTTAATCTCCAGTTCTTTCCTCATTTTGCCCTGTTGCCCCGAAATACAGCAGCGCAAGAGCCGTGATATCATCCGACTGTGGTGCTCCGGAAGCAAAGTGCCTGACGTCGCTGACCAGATCGCCGATGATTTGGCGTGGCGCGGAACCGCGATTGCTGGTTAGAAACCGCTCCAGGCGTTGATCAGAGTAAAGCGTCTCGCTGGAGTCCATGGCCTCGGTGATCCCATCGGTATAAAGCAACAGGGCTTCCCCGGGCTCGAGAACGATGCGCCCCGACGCATAGGAGCTCTGCTCAACCAGTCCCAACGCCCTGCCGCCGAGATTGTCCAGCGCTCTCACACCGTCGCGCTGAAGGTGATAGGGCAGGTTGTGGCCGCCGTTGCTGTACTCGACCTGACCGGTGCGGATATTCAAGATGGCGCAAAAAAGAGTCACAAACATGCACGAGTCGTTATCGCGACAGATCTCCTCGTTCAAGCGCGCGAGGATTTCACCCGGAACGCCGCCGTTGCCGGCGGTGGCTTTGAAGAGGGTCTTGGTGACGGCCATAAAGAGCGACGCGGGAACTCCCTTGCCAGACACATCGCCGATGGCAAAGCATAGATGATCGTCGTCGACGAAGAAGAAATCGTAGAGATCCCCGCCGACCTCCTTGGCCGGCACCAAGGTGGCGAAAATATCAAACTCGCTCCGGTCCGGAAACGGCGGAAAAATCTTCGGCACCATGCTCATCTGAATTTCGTGGGTTATCTGTAGCTCGCTTTCGATCCGTTCCTTCGCTGCGGTGGTTTCCTTTAGATGTTCGATGGATTCGTTCAAGCGCCGCGTCATCTCATTGAATGAGGAGGCGAGGGCACCAATTTCATTCTTGGCTCGGATAATGATCCGTTGGGTGAAGTCGCCGGCCGCAATCCGATGAGTCATCTCGGTCAAATCGGCAATCGGCCTGGAGATGGTCTTGGCGCCAAATACTGCAATCACCGACCCGAGCAAAAGCACGAAGCCACTGACAGCCATCGCCAACTGGGTCTGGTTGCGAATCGCGGCCTGCACGTGATCCGTGGGCAGAGTCACCAGGATCGCGCCGCCCTTTAATTCTCCTCCCTCTTCCCCGATGGGAGCCACGACGTTGAGAAAAGATCGTTCCAAAAAACTTTGCGTCCGCCCTGCCTGTGCCAGGCTGAGAATATCCGCCAGTTCCGCCTCCGTGGGCTCGGGCAGCTTGTCGTCGCGGAGCCTTTCCGCATAGTCGACGGTGATCATACTCTTGTCGAGGACGCGGATCGCAATGACACTTCCTTCGGAGACAAGCTGATTAACCAGACGAGTCAACCCCATGCGCAGACGGAGCTGTTGCAGCAGCGTCGCGTGATAACCCACCTGGACGATGCGCGGCTTATCCACTCCCGCAACCCCCACGTATTTAAAGATTTGCGTGTCGACTTCGCGTTGGCGCGCTTTTTTGGGCGATGGCTTCATATATATGAAGCGAGATAACATGCAGGGCGTCTCAGTTTAACGGCTAGAATCTTTTGTGCTTGGGTTTTGCCGTTCGTAATGCGCTGTGGTCACCACTTGTGCTCCCTTGTGTGTTTGGTCTGTGGGTTGATTTATGGTTATGCAGGATGATTCTTCTTGGTCAGCCGACGATGGCCTAGGTCACGGGGCACTTGCAATCTTTCGTCACGCGTTTGGTTCCAAGGCTCAATGTGCAAACGATTGGCTTCACGCCGCTACGTGAGGATAGAGAGTTTCGATGAGTTTGGTATTGATCGTCTCTTGACACAATTACAAAGTCTTGCAGGCGCTCCCGCGGATTGCGTCCGCTTCCCGGCCCCACGCCGCGGAGCGGCTCCTCCGTTGATGCGGAAATAAAACCAAGTGTTTTACAGTTTAACTCATGGTCCAGCGATCATGTATCCGAGGGGTTGCCGCTTGGAGCGGCGGGAAGGGTCTTGACAGTGAATACGAGTAACATTCGATTTCTTCCTGCGATCTGCGTTATCGGGTTTGCGCTCGGTTGCGGGTCGTCACCAACGGGGATTTTGGAAACCAAAGTCGAAATCCGTGAGCAGCGTCTGGAAACACGGGAGGGATCCGCGTCGAGCCGCTCGGCGGTGAGGCAGGCAGATCGTTCACTTCTCGATGCGGTGCGCAGGAGTAAGCCGGATTTTCTCCGTGAGCTAGCGACCCTAGTGAATATAGATAGCGGAACTGATAACGCGGTCGGCTTGGCGCAGGTAACCGAGATTTTGGCGCAGAGGCTGACGAATTTGGGTGCTCGCGTCGAGGTCCTGTCAGCGGCGCCCGCAGCCGGCAAGTTGGTTCATGGCACTTTCCATGGAACAGGTACCAAGAAGATTATGCTGATGGTGCACTTCGATACCGTATTCGACAAGGGCGAGGCGACTCGACGGCCCTTCAAAGTGGAGGGCAGCAAGGCTTTCGGGCCCGGGGTAGCCGATGCCAAAGGCGGGGTCGCGGTCATATTGCATGCCCTGGATATCGCGCGCCAACGCGGTTTCAAGGATTACAGGACGTTGACTATCCTGTTCAATTCCGACGAGGAGAAGAGCTCGCTTGGCTCGCGCGATCTGATCCGCACTTTATCCGCCCAGCAGGATTATGTGTTGTCCTATGAACCGCCTAACGCGGAACGAGTGATTGTGGCCACAAACGGCATCGCCTATGTGCACCTAAACGTGAAGGGTCGGGCCTCGCATGCAGGATCGGCACCTGAGGAGGGACGTAATGCCGCGATCGAATTATCCGGCCAGATCATGCAGCTCAGAAACTTGGGCGATGGAACCAAGGGTACGACCGTCAATTGGACTATGCTCCAGAGTGGGAACCGCGCCAATATTATCCCTGAAGACGCCAGTGCCACTGCCGATATGCGCCTGTCTGATATGAGCGAGCTATCGCGAGTGCAGACTGACGCCAACAAGATTATCCAGCGAAGAATCGTTCCTGATACCGAAGTGACAGTAACGGTAGAAAGCCGTCGGCCGCCATTCAGTCGGAACCCGCAGAGCGACCGTCTGGCTGCGCTGGCGCATCAGGTGTATCAGGAGCTGGGCAAGTCCCTAGAACCGGTCGCGATGCGTTATGGTACAGATGCTGGCTTCGCCTACCATCCCGGGAGCGCCAAGCCAGCCGTGTTGGAGGGCTTGGGTCTCGTTGGCGACCGATTGCATTCGGCGGATGAATGGGCGGATTTGGATAGCGTGGTACCGCGCCTGTACTTAACTGTGCGCATGCTCGAGCTACTCGCCGGGAGCGGTACTGATTGAATGCTTCCGCTTAACGGAAGTGACGGTCGGCTCTTCGCCCAGCCCGTTCCGCCTGCCATGAAACCGGTGATAACGTTTCGGCTGAATCCAAGCAGCAGAAACGCTACAGGGGAAAGCAGAGTTTCTCGCCAGCCTGTCGATCCGCATGCGGTGATCTCTAGGTAGTAAAGCGCCTCGCCCAGTGACCGGGTCCAGCGGCGTGTATCGGCCGCAAGTTTCGCCCGGAAAATTCTTTAAACCGAATCGACTAAGAGGAACGATCGATCTGCAGCCTGAGACGTTAGATGAAGACTCCCGTTTGTTAAACTCTAACTGAGAGAGGGTATACCCGCCGGAATCTGTCGTTGTCTCGATCTCTCTTGCGAACCGCCTCAAATTGGCAAAGACGAAAGGCATCTCCTCTTCCATTTCGGCGAGATTCCCGGAGTTTTGCTAAAGAGCTTTTCAGCGACTCAACCCCCGAAATTGGGTGAACTTCTTTGAGCCCTTCTGCTTGTTAGTTAGTTAATTAACTGGATGGGTTTTATTGTCCCGTAAGGCGTTTTGAGACCAATATGTCTCTCGCGTCTGTAATCGCGGTGATGCGCGTGACGAGTTCAGACGATGAGGTCGAAAGTAAGCTCATTCGTTCCTGGCATCCGTTTCGTTCGGCGTGAGCCCAAGAACGTGCATTTTGCTTGACGGGTGAGTTGGTTTCCACTAAGTTCGGCAACGGTCCGCAATGAGAGGATTGAACTTTTCGCATAACGGATCTACTGAAAATCGGAACCGCTTATTGCGAATCAAACGGAACGGCCTGCGTGCTGATCACGAGGACATTTTTCGCCCTTAATCTGCGCCATTCCAGACCGGCCCTGATTTCCTTCTCCAAACCAACACTCAACCCGCCGTGGCAAATCCTTTCGGGGCGCGGCATACGGAGGTTGCATGATCGACAACCTGATTATTGTCGCCTATCTGCTGATCGTAACATACATAGGTTACAGCTGCCGCAAACTCGGCGGCTTCCGGGAGTTCGCGATATCGCACGGCAAATACGGTGCGCTGGCCGTGTTCTGCACACTCTCAGCCTCGTTTATCGGCGGCGGATTTTCGACCGGAAACGCCGCTAAGGTCTTTAGCAGCGGAATCGCCTACCCGTTGGCGCTCTGGGGCTTCAGCCTGCAAATAATTCTGGTCGCCTTGTTCATTGCGCCACGCGTCAAGGCGTTTCCCGGCGCAGTATCCGTGGGCGACCTCATCGAACCCGGCTACGGGCGCCACGCCCGTGTGATTACCGGTGTCTTCTCCGTCTTGATCTGCGCCGGGATTCTGGGCGCGCAAATCAGTGCCCTGGGAGCTATTTTCAACGTTTTTCTCGGCCTCTCCGTCGCTGCCGGAATTGCGATCGGTTGCGTCATCGTGTTTTTCTACTCGACCGTCGGCGGCATGGCAGCGGTGGTGAAGACGGACATCCTTCAGTTTATGCTGCTCATCATCGGCATTCCGGCCGTGTTCTTCTTCGGCGTGAATCAGGTGGGCGGCTGGCAAGCCTTCGTCGGCGCGATTCCCGACGGTCATCTGAGAATTCTCGGGGACGGCATGACGCTGGCGGCGTTCGTATCGCTTTTTCTGGTATT
>CAYZXN010000362.1:0-5001 GCA_964482425.1 uncultured Syntrophobacteraceae bacterium
AGACCGGTAAAGCCCAGCGCGAGTCCCAGGAATATACGCAATCCCCAGTAAATCCGAATGGCGCGGGCGCCGCGATAGCCGGCTTGATGCAAGTGCGTGCCCGCCTTCGATAGATTATCAGGTATTTCCTTGCTGCCGAAAAAGAAATTGGTGACGCGCTCCCAGAACGTCTCTTCTTCAGTATCGTACAGGCGGACAGGCGCAGGCGCGGCTCGTGTGCCCGCGATGGACTCGAGTCTCCGTTGGATGACGTCTTCCGCCATCGGCGCTCTGGGCGCCAGAACGAAATACATGACCGCACCGACGGCTCCGAATATCCCAATGGCAATTAGTACTTCCATATGATCCCGTCAAATATGAATTTTGATAATCTTCCTGAAAACAAAGATGCCGATAATCTCCAGAACCAGCGCAGCCACCAGCATGGTGCGACCCATTGGATGCACGAGCATGTCATTCATCATTTCTGGCTCGCGCATGAACATGAACACCGCCAGGAACGGTGGTATGGCGCTGACTGTCCATGCGCTCATGCGGTTTTGCGCGGTCAAACTTTTGATCAACCGTTCGATGCGGAACCGATCACGGATAATATTCGCCAGTTTCGTGAGAAGCTCCGCCAGACTACCGCCGATTTCGCGCTGCACCATCAAGGCTGTGTTAAACAGCCGGACCTCGGGAATGGACATCCTTTCCTCGAACTTCTTCAATGCATCATTGAGGGGCAAACCGAGATTCACCTCCTCAATAAAAACCGAAAATTCCGTTCCAATCGGATCCGGCATTTCCTTGGCGACATAAACCATGGCCTGTGTTAATCCTTGTCCGGCCTGAAGACTTTGACTGATCATATCAAGTCCATCGGGCATTTGTTCGAGAAACTTACGCATGCGTCTCCAAATAATATATTTTAGATACGCATATGGGGTAACCAAGGCGATTACGCCGAAGAGAAACGCCATCCATAATGGCTTTCCCACCAACGCAAATACTAGAAACGTGACGGCAAATGCTCCCACGGAGCATAGGAGAAATACGCCGAGGCTCATGTCGACATTGGATCTTTCCAGATGCAGTCCGATTTTCCGCAGTAATCCGATATTACCAAGGTAAACATTGACCCAGGGGACATTGCTATAGACCGGTGTCCTGAGAAGGTTTTGAATCTCCGATCTTGAGGCGAACGTCATCTGACCGATGGTTGTTAGCCGGCGCTTGATCCGAGCTTGCGCCGTATCCTGCACGGCCATCGGCAGCATGAAGATGATCACGACCAGCGACATCGCGGCCAAAAACACAAAAACAGCAATCAGGAATAAACTCATAGGGCTCTCTTCCTTGCACCCAACGGAACCGGCAGAAAATGAGTATTTGGAATTCTAAAGCCATGCCGTTCAAGCCGATCCATGAACGAAGGCATGACTCCTGTGGCAACGAACTCTCCGACGACTTTGCCGTTTTCTACGCCGCGCTGATCGAACTTGAAAATCGTCTGGGTTGTAATAGTACTGCCTTCCATACCGGTCACTTCGGCGAATTCCACGACTTTCCTGCTGCCGTCGCTCAAACGGGTGAGCTGGACAATGATATCCAGAGCGGAGGCTGCCTGTTCGCGTAGAGCGCGTTCCGGTAGACTGATGCCCGCCATAAGCATCATAGTCTCCAGACGAGAAAGCGCATCACGGGCGCTATTCGCATGGATCGTGCTGATGGATCCGTCGTGACCCGTGTTCATCGCCTGCATCATATCCAAGGCTTCGCCGCCTCGGACCTCACCGATAACGATCCGATCCGGACGCATACGCAACGCGTTGCGAACCAGATCGCGAGCCGTCACGGCCCCTTGACCTTCGATATTGGCTGGGCGGGTTTCCAGTCGAACAATATGTTCCTGCTGTAGCTTCAACTCAGCCGAATCCTCGATAGTAACGATTCGCTCATTGTCCGGGATAAAATTCGACAAACAATTGAGCAGAGTGGTCTTACCTGCGCCCGTTCCTCCGGAAACCAGCATGTTCAGCCGGGATTTTACACAAGCGGCCGCCACTTCGGCCATCTGGGCAGGAATTGAATTGAACTGGATCAGATCGTTAACTGTAAGACGTTCAGTGCCAAAGCGCCGAATGGACAGGACCGGCCCGTCGAGGGCAAGCGGTGGAATGATCGCGTTGACGCGCGAACCGTCGGCGAGACGAGCGTCCACCATCGGAGAGCTTTCGTCGACCCGTCTTCCGACGCGAGTGACGATCCGCTCAATGATCTGCATCAAATGAGCATCGTCGCGAAACCGCACATCGGTTTTTTCCAGTTTGCCATAACGCTCGACATAGATACTGCTGGAAGAGTTCACGAGTATGTCTGAGATTTCCGAATCCTTCATCAATGTCTCCAATGGCCCGAGGCCGAACACCTCATGTTGGACTTCCATGACGAGGCGGTCGCGATCGGCGCGGCTCAGCGGAATCGCCTCCGTCATCACCATGTCTTCAAGGATACGGCGGATCTCTACGCGGACCCTCTCCATTTCAAGATTGGAAAGCTTGGTGAGATCGAGGGTGTCGATCAGCCTGCGGTGGATGCGCAGCCGGAGGTCTTGTAAGGCCGCATCCGCGCCGTTGCTTTGCAGCGACCGCACCGGCGAGCGCAATGCGTCAATGGCAGTGCCTCTATCGCCCTCACGCCGGTCTTTGTCGGAATCGAAAGATGGATTTTTCATCGAGCTGTCCTTTATTTATTTGACCAAACCCCGCGCTGGCATCCAACGGCTAAGTAGACCTACCTTCTGTTCATCCGTGTCTCGGCGCGTCACCCCCGCCGTCGAAAACGATTCGAGCAACGCGTCCGCCAGCCCCGAATAGCTTCTCGCGATATCCGATCTGGGATCGCACTCTTGGATCGAGAGGCCCTGATTTACAGCGGCGATGGCAGTCGGATAGTTGTTCGGCATGGTCCAGAAAACTTTGGTCCCCAGGGCCTTTTCCGCCGATTCGAGACTCATAAGCTTGCTCTTGATGTAACGATTTAAGATGAGGCGAATCTTCTTGTCATAGATCCCCATCCTGTTAAAGAGCTCGAACGCCCTGTGAGCGCTTTTCAAGGATGGGACATCCATTTCGGTAACAAACAGAATCACGTTGGCCTTATCTAGAACAAGCGCCAGGATCTCATCGAATTCTTTCGGTGTATCGACGACGACAAAATCGAACGACTGTGCGAGAACTTCTAAAATTTCGTCTATATCGGCCGGGGTTATACGCCTGGCGTCTTCGGCGTAAAAAGGCTCTGCCAAAACGCGTATACCCGATGCATGCTTGACCAGAGAACCGTCCAGAAACATAGGATCTATTTTCTTTAGGTTCTTAACCAGGTCTAAGATTGTGTATGAAGCTTCGAGATTTAAAAAGCTGGTGACCGATCCAAACTGCAACACCAGGTCGACCAGGCAGACCGATTTCTTACGTGCGACCAGACTAGCCGCCAGATTCGTAGCGACCGTGGTCGAACCGACACCGCCTTTATTCGAAGAGACTGCGATGATCTGACCGTGACCGCCGGTTGGCACTGGCTGTGTATCGACCTTCCTTCTGATCGCGTCCAGCGACTGTAATACTTCCGTCCAATTGAACGGCTGAGGTAGGAATTCTTCGGCCCCTGATCGCATCGCTCGCAAAATTGCGTTGGTATTACCGGAGGGCGATGTCATAACCAGCCGGACGTTAGGGAGCTTGAATTTGATCTCCTCGGCGATAGCGAAGGCGCGCTCGGAACTATCGTTTAGATCCACAATGGCAACGACCGTGCCTCGGTTGCTGCGCAAGTGCTCTAATGCTTCGCCGTAGCCGCAGACGTTGGACTCAACGGCATAGGCCGCCTGGCCTTCGAGCTGTTGCCTCAACGCCGCAAGCGTTTTGCTCTCCTCACCTATCAGGCAAATCGGTAACTTCATGCTGGGTTCTAAATGCGATCGTTCTTGCCCCGCCGCAGCCTTTCCTCGTGTTTAGGCGATCTGAATCAAATAGCGATGAAACCGTTCAGTACGTTCATGGCATCGTAGCGCTTGGACCGGCAGGCTTCCTGCGTTCCGATCCGCCGGGAACCGGGACCTGGCGAATATCCGGGTCATCGTACTTCTCGATCGACGGCAATCGCGGCTTTTCACCGGGCTTCATGGCGCCGACGATGCGCGGCGTAATCACGAACACCAGCTCGGACTCCGAGTTTCTAAACCTTGTACTGCGAAAAAGAGCACCGATAATAGGAATATCTCCCAAGATAGGAAACTTACTTATATCTTTAAGAATCCTGCGATCCAGTAGTCCCGCGATTACGAGGCTTTCTCCTTCCTGTAGTTCTACCCGGTTCACCGTGCGTCGAACTTTCAACCCGGGAACGCCCCCAACAGAAACACTCTGATCAATCTCACTGACTTCCGGAAATACACGCAAATCGATTCGATTAGACCAGGTAAGTGTCGGCACGAAATCCAGCCTAACTCCAAAGGGCTTGAACTCGACGTCGAAGGTGTCGCTGGAGACGCCTACGACAGGAAACTCTCCACCTGCCAAGAACCCTCCAGTACGGCCATTCTTCATAACAAGTCTCGGCTGAGAAAGGATTTCAGTGACATTTTTGTTTTGCAGCAAACGATAAAGAGCAGTCAAAGAGTACGAGCCATTGACGTATTCAAAAATTCCCGATGTGGCAGCACCGAACAACAAATTACCGTCTTCTGTATCAGCAAAAAGATCTGAACCGAAGCCGGATTGGGACCCTAAACGTGTCAATGATGAGGTGTGTCGTGTATTTTGCAAAAAATCGAAACCGATTTCTCGCAACTTACCGGTCGCCACTTCAGCGACAATGACATCGAGCTCAATTTGTCGAACTTCTCTGATCACAAGTAAATCGATGACTCCCGAAAGGCTTCGTTTGTCGCCCCATCTGTTGACATCGTCCAGGGAAGATTCCTCATCGAACGCAATCTGACCGCCGCCTGCAATG
>CAYZXN010000363.1:0-4715 GCA_964482425.1 uncultured Syntrophobacteraceae bacterium
ACCGCGCACCGCGTCAGCGATGGATGGGTGTACGGCTTGCCCGAGCTCATGCATGGGCAGCGCCGGCTTATCGCCGATGCTCAACGCGTGGCAAACCCTGGTTGTTACTCGTCGGCGGTCATTTTGCTGGTGCGCCCGCTCGTGGATGCCGGGTTGATTGCTCCCGACACCCCGCTCTCGATTCATGCGCTCTCCGGCTATTCCGGCGGCGGCCGCTCGCTCATCGAACGTTGGGAAGATCCCGCGCGCGGACTGGCCAGACTCCCTCATGAGGCGCCGTACAGCATCGCCAGAGTTCATAAACACATCCCCGAAATTATGCGTTGGGGGGCGCTCGAGAGCGAGCCGCAGTTTCTGCCTAACGTCGGCGCGTTTCGCTGCGGCATGCGCGTTCAGATTATGATTCCCGCCAGAGCTATGGTGAAAAAAATCACTGCGGAAGCGATGTGGCAAGCGCTGGCCGGCCGCTACGATAAAGAACCCTTCGTTGAGGTTGAGCCGCTCCTGGATCCCGGCGCCGCGGACGAGTTCACTTTCGACCCGCAAGCGCACAATGGCACCAATCGGATATCCTTGCGCGTGCTCCCTCACCAATCCGGCCACATGCTGCTGATGGCCCGCCTCGACAATCTCGGCAAAGGCGCCGCGGGAGTGGCGATTCAGAATTTGAATTTGATGCTCGGCGTGCCGGAAAACACCGGGCTGCCGTCTTAGCTCGAAGACAGGCGCTTCTCCGCGGCGCGCGCATTCGGAACCACACGCAGGAATCGCGGCGCCAACGGTAATGAATACCGAACTATTGTCGCGAACAGACTGAAGACAGTCGCCCGGCGTCGGTTCCATTTCAAATCATAAGCTTGCCGCAACCGCTCCGGCAATAATGCCGCCGTGACCACACGAAACAACGGTCCGGCCGGGCGAAGAATTGCGGGTTGCGGATAGAGAATATCTTGCGCCAGAGAGCGCGCCGACGGCCCTACCGAGAGCGTATTGCCGCCCAGCATGCCGTCGAAGTAGGCGTTGAATTCGGCCAGTGTCGCCGGCATAGCAGCCTCCGGGATGTCGAATAGACCGCCGAGCTTCTTCGCGTCGCCGTAGTAGCGGAACTTTTCGTCGGCGGATAACCGTTTGACAAAAAGATTATAGGCGAGCAGTGCCGAATCGATCAGCGTGGCATGAACCCATAGCAAGAGGCGAACATCGCGCGCGTCGTACCGGGTTCCGGCCGGCATCGCTTCCCCCGCGCCGACCGCGCCGCGAACCTGCTGATGGATGTCTTTGACGCGCAGAAGCGTAGCGCGCGCCTGTTGGCAGTCGTCGAAGACAATCGACCACATGGCATTCATGGTGCGTTGCAAACGGGCCAATGGATTTTCTTGGAACCGGCTGTGAGCGGCGACGCCCGCCGCGATCTTCGGATGAGCAAGCTGCAGCAGCAAGGCGCGCCCTCCTGCCAACAACAAAGCCATTTCCCGATCGACTTGCCAGATCATACTGCCGGGGACAAACAAACCAGCGGGACTCCTCCGGATAGATTGGTCGGTTCGGTTCGGCATGGTGCTCCGCGATGCGCCGCTGCTAAACTCAATCTATCGAGAATAAGCCGGAACAACCAGACTGCTCGAAGTCTCCGGTCATCAGGGCCCCTGCTTTGCCGACCTGTCAAATTGAAGGAATCTTCAAGCGTTATGGGCTTTTAGTCTTGGCTTTAACCTTGGCCGAACTCAGCTCTTTATCGATCACTTTCTGAAATGTTTCGAACGGCTGGGCTCCCACGAGAAGCCAATGATTCACCAGGAACATGGGCGTTCCCCGGCCTCCCAGATTAACCGCGGTCACAGTCTCGCGCTCAACTTTCGCCTTGTATTTGCCTGTGGTCAGGCAGGCGCGGAAATTTTTCTCATGCAAGCGCAATCCTCGCGCGTACTCTATAAGCCTTGCCTCGGTAAAGACCGCCGTGCCGAGATTGGCAAAGAGCTTGTCATGATATTCCCAGAACTTGCCCTGCTCGGCAGCGCACTCGGCTGCGAGCGCCGCCTGCTCGGAGTGTTTGCCTAAAATCGCGAAGTGGCGGAAAACGAAACGGGCGGTTCCTTTATCGAAATACGACTTCTTTAACTCCGGCAAAGTGTCAGCCCAGAACTTTTTGCAATAGCCGCACTGGAAATCGGAAAACTCGATGATAGTAACCGGGGCGCTTGCCAGCCCCAGGGTGGGGCCCTTCCCGAGGGTCGCCAAAACTTCGTCAAGAGACCGGCTCTGCGCTGCCGTCGCAAGGGTGGACGGGGAAAAGCACAAAAGCACTGCGCCCACGAGAAGGGCAACGACTAGCCGGCACCGACTCTCATATTTCAACATAGGCTCCTTACACTTAGCTTCGGTCATAAGCCCTCACGGTTCTCATTATATAGTTTCATTGAGCCACCTCCACCTGCGTTTTTGCTTGGCTAAAAAGCAAGCCGCGCCGGCTTCATGCCACACTATCGCCGGGCAGAACCGTTGTCCGAAGATTACGCTTGGCATGGCTTAGCGGCGGCAGCATCCATCCTCCTAGAAGGCCCAGCGTTAAAGAGCCGATGCCGCAAATAAGATATAACGCATCGGTGCCGCCGCGATCGACAAGCCAACCGGCACCTATGTTAGAGGCGATTCCGGCCACACCCATCGACACCATGGAGAGAATTCCTTGCGCGGTCGAGCGAAGCTTCTCCGGCGCCACTGTGTCGAGATAGAGCGGGCTGCCTAAATTGAGACCCACAACCGTGACGCCGTGAAGCGCCTGCACGGCAAAAAGCCAACTGGCATCGGTGATCAGAGCGCACGAAAGCCAGCGCAGTCCGCCTACGCTGACGCCGACCATGAGCAATCCGCGGGCGCCCAGCCGCTTAAGCCCGCTGCCTGTAAACAGAACCAGCGGGATTTCGACCAGCAGCATCAAAATCCACATGCTGCGGATCGTCTCGAGGTCGCCGCCACGCGAGCGCACGAAAAGCGGAAAAAACCACATGGGGCCGTGCAGCAGAAAGTGCGCCAGCAACGCGAAGAGCAAAAATTTAATAAAAGCGCGATTATGCAAAAGCTCGCGCCAATCGCCGCGCGCCGCGCGCACAGCGACGACGCC
Organism: uncultured Syntrophobacteraceae bacterium; assembly: GCA_964482425.1. Lineage (GTDB taxonomy): Bacteria > Desulfobacterota > Binatia > UBA9968 > UBA9968 > WHTF01. The sequence goes on from CAYZXN010000363.1 coordinate 3,122, forward strand.
TTTCTGGGGCAGAAAAAAAGCGATCAGCGCGGCGCTCAATACAATGGCGGCCGTCACCGGAAACATGATTTCCAAACCCGGCTCAGAGATCGCCGGCGTTGCGGCCTCCACGCCATACGCCGCACGATAACGGGAGAGAATCCACGGAAAACCAACCACCAGAACAAAAAAGCCAGCAGTCCCCCACGCCCGCACGTGGCCGAAGGCATGGTAGCCGGCGTCGCGCAAAATCGCCATGCTGACTGAGATCATCATCGGAAACAGAGCCGTGCCCGGTATCGACAGTGCCGCTGTCGCCAGCACGACGGCGCCAAACCCCTCGGCATAGCCCAGAACCACATAGCCGGCCGCTGTGCCGAAAGTGAGCAACGCCAGCACCCGGCTGCGCGCGCCGGTGCGATCGGCAACCTGTCCCCAAAATGGCTGGGCAATCATGCCGATAAGCGGCGGGATTGCCAGGATGATTCCGAGCTGGGTTCCGGACAAGCCGGCATTCTCCCGCAGGTAGAGACTGAAGTAAGGAAAAAAAATTCCCAACGATCCCATGTAAGTGAACCAGAAAAGCGTCAGCGGTACGGAATGCCACATCGCACCAGCATAGCATCCCTTGAGTTGGCGAACAGCAAAGACGGAGTTATTTTAGAGTAAGTTGACCCTAATCCGACAAAAAATTGCGCACAGTCAAAAGTGAGCAACGACGGTGACCGGAAGCCGTGGGCACTTGAGCGCGTAGGTTGCGTTAAGGCCCGACGCACGAAACGTCACCCTCAGGGGATTGCGGGGGTGGCCTTCAAGGCAGTGTCCCATTGCCCACGGCTGTAGGCCTCATCGTCCGAGCGACTTCGAAACAATGTCGGATTAGGATTTGACTATTCCTTCGAATGAACTGTGAATCTCCACATAGGGTCCATACCATCGGCCACTCGACGCGGACGCTCGACCGGTTCATGGATCTTTTAGAGCTGCATAGTGTCGAGATGGTTGTCGACGTGCGCCGCTGGCCGGCCTCACGGCGTTATCCGCATTTCAACCGCGAAGCGCTCGTGGCAGCACTGAAGACCCGGCGCATCGATTACATCTGGCGCGGCGATCTGGGTGGTTTTCGCCGGCCGGCGCCCGATTCAGTGAACACCGCCTGGCGCGTCGGCGCGTTTCGCGCCTATGCCGACTTCATGCTGACTGCCGAATTTGAAAAGATCATGAAGGAGCTCGAAACGACTGCCACAGGAACTCGCATCGTCATCATGTGTGCCGAAGCCGTGCCCTGGCGCTGCCACCGCCAACTGATCGCCGATGCGTTTGCGATCCGGCGATGGTCGGTTCGGCACATTCTCGACAACGGCTGCCACGAGCATAAACTGCCGCCGTTTGCGCAAACGGAGGGAAGCCGGATTTTTTATCGCGGTTTACTGTAAGACAACTCTTCACGGCGCCTGATTCGTCTCCGCGAGACATTTGTGAATTGAAAAGGTTTTGCAGTTTAAATTGATTTCGCCTACTGTCCGAACATCTTCGTGACGCCGCATTCTCCTGAGAGGAACCCTCATGAAAGCTGCCGAGCTGTTTGTGAATTGCCTGGAAAACGAAGGTGTCG
>CAYZXN010000364.1:0-4952 GCA_964482425.1 uncultured Syntrophobacteraceae bacterium
GACATCGTCAAGGACGCCGACTACCTGATCGATCTGGGGCCGGAGGGCGGCAATCAGGGCGGAGAAATCGTCGCCTGCGGCACGCCCTTGGACGTTAGCCGGGACGGCAAAGGTTCCTACACCGCGCGCTTCTTGCGTGAATACCTGAACGGCGGCCCGGCCGAGAGCAGCAAGATCTCCGCGCCGGCGCTTGAAGAGGTCAGCGCATAAAGGTGGCGTTCAAAGCGATCAAGATGCTCGGCAACGGCCTGCGTCTGAGATGCCCGCGCTGCGGCGTCGGGCGGCTGTATGCAAAACCGTTTCGCATGTATGCGAAATGCCCCCATTGCAACCTGACCTTCGAAAGGGAACAGGGTTATTTTATCGGCGCCATCTATATCAACTACGCCGCGACCGTAGCGATCGCCGTCCCCGGATTTTTTCTGCTCAACATCTTCACCGACGTGACCATCGACCAGCAGCTCGCCGTATGGGTTCCCTTCGCGATCATTTTTCCCCTGCTCTTTTTTCATCATTCAAGAAGTCTCTGGTTGGTGCTCGATCACTATTTCAATCCGGCGTCGAGCGTCTACGAAGTACCGCCGAAGAAGTAGCGGGGTCTCACCGCAGTTCAACTGTTCAAGATTTCAACCGAGTTGAACGTGCCGTTTCGTCTCGTGTTCAACGCAGCCTGGATCATTGCCGGCATTGAATCGCCTGGACGGCCCAGCGGCACAAGCCGTCGGCATCTTCGAGGACGTCTGCCGGCACTTGAAAATAACTCTTAAGCGTCTGTCGCGCATTGGGCCGAAATGGTTTCAACTTACGCCGCCGGTATTCGGCGGCGGTGGAATCATTGATCTTGAAATACAGCTTTCCCTTGTGAACAATGCCGAAGAATGTTTCGTCCCGATATAAGCCATAGCCGCCGAACATGGGCCGCGCCTCGATGCCATCAAGCTCCAGCAGCTGATCGAGGACAAAATCCTTGAACGACTCATCCTTCTTATTCATGAGCGTCTTAGCTCCGAACCCATTGAACCTTTGAACCCTTGAACTTTTGAATGAATTGATTTTATCCGAGGGCCAGTGCCACCACTCCCAAAACCATCGCCGCAGCCGCCACTAACCTGCGTTGCCCCTCGCCCTCGCCGAGCAGGCGTGTGCCCATGACCGTGCCGATCAGAATACTGATTTCGCGAGCCGGCGCGACGTAACTCACCGGTGTAAACTGCATGGCCGTGAGGACCAAAATGTAGGCCAGTGGTATCAACACGGCGCAACCGATCGCCTCGCGTTTGTGCTCGTGCCACTCGGTAGCGGCCGGGCCGGGATACTTTATCGCAAACGGCGTAAGAAGAACCGCGCGGCCGACGTTGGCGCCCCAATCCAAGACCACGGGCGCAATGGCGAAACGGCTGACAGCCTGCTTATCCCATAAGGTATACGCCGCGATGAACAAGCCGGTAACCAGCGCATAGATAACTGCGGTCTTGACCCCGCCCAGGCGATACGTTCGCGGATTGATCGTGAGCACGACAACTCCGGCGATAATCAGCAGCGCGCCGCCTATGGCCAGTGCCGAAGGTCTCTCGCCCAGCAGCAATATCGCTCCCGCGCTCGAAAGCAAGGGCCCCGTGCCGCGCACCAGCGGATAGACCAACGACAGATCGCCGGCACGATAACCCTGGTTGAGCAGAACGAAATAGGCGGTATGCAGCAGCGCCGCGCTGCCGGCCATCAGTCCCAGTTCCAGAGAGCCGATATCGACCTTGGAGACGAAGATGACGGCTATGGCCACAGGCATGTAAAGCGCGGCGGAGAGAACCGCTACCAGCCAGGTAAAAGTGACGTGACCGCTGGCTTTCTTATTGAGAAGGTTCCAGGTGGCGTGAAGAAAAGCCGCGGCAAGAATCAGCAACAGCGCCGTGACACTCATGAATGGCTTTCAAAAATCCACGGACTAAACCGGTGGGCGGTAGTGCATCCGAGCTGTTTCGGGAGCAATCAGACAGAGCGTAAAAATTCACTCTCTGGAGCTCGAGGATCTGATCGGATCTTCAATGCGAATGGTTCCGCCGCGCACGATGTCGGCGCGCAAGCCGCCGCGATGGATCAAGCCGTGCAGGGTTCCTTTAACGGTGAGTTTCTCCAGATGCGAGCAAGGATCGCACAGCCTTGTGCCGCGCAATACCACGTCACCGACGCTGAACTCGCGATCGATCAGGTGATTGAGAGCCACGCCGCGGGTAACGATGTTGCGCCGGGCTTGTCCGGGATCGATATCGATCCGATATTCTCTTTGCAAAGCATCGATGGCTTCGATTTCGATCAAGGTCACTTCGCGGCCCGAGCCCGGGGTTTTGCTGTAGCTGCCGGTTTTGCGGAAATAGCGGTCCCCTTCCAGACCCTTGCCGGCGATGACTCGAATCTCTGCGACTGCGCTCATGGGAGCGCCGGCGGCAGGCGCGATATGGATGGAAACGACGTTGCCAGTAAAGCTCATGTCGTCAACTTTTTTTGCTTGTAAGCAGAGCATAGATCTCGGGCGTCTGCACCCCTTCTTTGAGGCTCGACACGGTGCCCTTCTCGAGAATCTCTCGCGCCATGCGCTTCGCACCGCCCAATGCGGCCTTGAGAAATCCCGATCCATAGCTGACCCGCGCCACCCCCAAATCCTGCAGCTCGCCGACGCTGGGCGATTGCGGTCCGGCGAGAATGCTGATCGGCGCGTGCACTTCCTTAGCGATAAGACCGATGGTATCGGCGGAATGGAGATTGAGGTAAAAGATGCAATCGGCGCCGGCTTCCGCATAGGCATTGCTGCGGTGAATGGCTTCATCGATGACTTTTGCCGGATCGTCTGCCTTCACGTGGAAGGCATCGACGCGGGCGTTGAGAAAAAACTCACTACCCAGTGCTTTTTTGGTTTCGATTACCGATTGGATCTTGCGCAACTGCCGCGCAAGGTCGACTAAACCGCTGCCGCCTTTGCCGGTGCTATCTTCCAGATTCATCCCCGCCACTCCCGCGGCGACCAGCGATCGCACCGTCTCTTTGACGCCCTCTTCATCGCCGTAGCCTTTTTCGCCGTCGGCGTTTACTGGAATCGGCACGGCGGCTGCAAAGCTGGCGGTGACCCGGACAAAAAGTTCGCGGCTCAACACCTCGCCGTCGGGAAACCCTAAGGCCGCGGCGATGCCGCCGCTGGTGCCCTGAATCGCTTTGAAGCCCATCTGTGCAAAGAGCAAGGCGCTCAAGACATCGTAAGCTCCGGGCATTACCAGGATCTCGGGCGCGCGTACCAGTTCTCTGAGCCTGCGGCTCTTCTCATTGGCGACGGCTAGGATTGCGGCTGGAATCGGGTTCATACTTATCTCCTTGCAAGGGTTAAAGGTTCAAGCCGTTCAAATCGTTCAAGCCGAACGGTTGTTTTCGTTTGATTATGAGTCCGGCAACAGCCCTTGAAATCGCCTATCAAACCGGACCACCCTTGAATTGTTGAGCATTTAACCGTTGGGGCGCTCGGATCGCATCCGCGCCTGCCGCGCGAACGTATTGAACTATTGAACAGTCCTATTAATTCCCGCATCCTAAGTCGGAAATATAGAATGAAGCAAGAGCTTGCCGATCCAGAACGGTTGACTACTGGGCGCCGCTTGTGACTTAACGTCCGGCGTTGACACGAGACGAAGCTATCGGATAGGTTTTTCTTTCAGGTTGCATGAGAACAAATGGCACGCAACTGCGTGAAGGAGGCATGCCGATGTCGACGATCAGAGGGATTAGCCACGTGGTGCTCTATGTCAACGATCTGGAGAAGATGGTCGCTTTTTACCGTGATGTGCTCGGCCTGGTGAAGTACCGTGAATACGCCGGCCGCATGGTGTTCCTGACGCCGGACCCCGCGGTTGACGATCACCAGCTTGCTCTGGCGACAGGACGCGAGGGCAACGCCAGGATTCTCGCACACATCGCCTGGCGCGTCGATACGCCGGCGGACGTCAAAATGTACTACGATAAGTTCAAGGCGCAGGGGGTGCCGATCGACCACTGCGTCAGCCATGCCTATCAAGAGATGGGCAACACGGTCTCGTGTTATTTCCTCGATCCCGAAGGCAACTGCCTGGAGATATACGCGCTGGTGCCCGAGCGCGACGGCGCGCGGATCAACCGGCCGCTCGATCTGGACAAGAGCGTCGATGAGATCGTCGCCCAAGCGAGCGGGCTTGGAAGCAGCCAACCGGCGAGCGGTTGAATTTTGAACTTTAAATTAAACGCGCGTTCATTGCCGGATCACCAGCACATTCGCAGTAGGAAAACACAGAAGGGAAATGAAGCTTGATGAAACAAACCTGCTTTGTCTGTCAAAACATCGATTGTCAGAGCCGAGGCTCCGAAGAGCTCATGAAGGAACTGACTGACCAGGTTAGTGCGCAGTCCATCGATGCCGAGGTAAAATCCTACATCTGCTTCGGCGGTTGCGATATCGGTCCTAACATCGTCGTCCACCCGCAAAAGGTCTGGTACGCCGGCGTAAAAAAAGATGATGTACCGGAGATCACCGCTTCGCTGGCAAGCGGCGCGGTGGTCACACGCCTCGACACCGCCGATGATGCTTTGAAAGAGATCGTCTTCTCGCTTCTGGATACGGGAGTGTTTTAGTTAGCGCGCGGCATGAACTTCGTCGGCCGCAGATTCGAACCGCTTCCAATAACTTTTGGTTGTTTCCGAGTATCCGCTCGAGAACTTAGGTTCGCAGGCGGCCTCTGGGCTTAGGCCGATTTGCTCATCCGCAAGGTCGCTCGTTTGATCGTTGCCTGGTGGCGAATAAACCTGTCTAGCAAAGCGCTATGGCCACTGCCCTCGAGAACCAAGACGAGCCGCTTCCCGGACCGTTCATCAGCTACTCCCGCCGTAACTTGGATTTTGCGCGACGCCTGTTTAACACTCTGCGCCAGCGCAAGCGCAAT
>CAYZXN010000365.1:0-21961 GCA_964482425.1 uncultured Syntrophobacteraceae bacterium
ACGAAAAACTTAAAATCATTCAGCGGACTAACAGGCTGCTGAGCGGTAAACTCGGCGAGGAAGCCCGCCAGTCGATAAAAGACTGGTTGGCAGCGGGGGAAAAAGCACAGAAGCTCAGGCGCCACGGTTACGATGTGTCAATTCCGCCGCCGCAGCGCGGCCGTCCTCAGTTGCTGCTTATTGGCCGCAAAGCTCGCGTTCGACACAAGTGACCTGCCGTTAGCTAACCTATCCCCGCCGGTTGAATTTTAACTACACAACAGAAGCGCACCCGTCGATCGTGACAGGGAGAATGTTGGCGGAGAGGGAGGGATTTGAACCCCCGTCACGGTTCCCCGTGAACCTGATTTCGAGTCAGGCGCCTTCAACCGGGCTCGGCCACCTCTCCGCAATTCGCAAACTTCGCCTGTTATCGCGCAGGCGACCAAAGAAGTCACTGAGAAGAGCGGCGCATTCTTCCGCCAAAACGCCACCCACCGCCGGCAGTTGATGATTGAGCCGCCGATCTTCGCATAGACGATAGAGAGACTCCACTGCCCCCGCTTTCGGATCAAGGCACCCGAAGACTACTTTGCGCAAACGTGCTTGCAGAATAGCACCGACGCACATCACGCAGGGTTCGAGCGTCACGTAGAGATCGCACCCGGTAAGCCGCCAGGAGCCCAGAGCGCGCGTCGCTTCTTCGATGGCGAAGACCTCCGCGTGAGCTAAAGCGCTTTGCAGTTCCTCTCGTCGGTTATGGCCTTTGCCGATAATTTTGTCATTGTAAACGATAACCGCACCAACCGGCACCTCGTCTCGTTCGCCCGCCTGCCGTGCTTCAGCCAATGCAAGCTCCATAAACAAAGCTTTCCCTGACAGGGTATGCAGATCGCTCGGAATCATGGAACCCTGAAAATTAACACAAAAATGACAGTAAACAAATTGTTGGTGGATTTTTATCCTGGAGAGCGGCAGCAACAGTTGAATCTTTTTGTTGCCCCGGGCGTTAGCCGTATCTCAAGCGTTTGACGAATCGCTTTTGCTCGCGTCACGCGACCTTCGGCGCAATTACGGGTGCATATATTCGATGGGTGGAGGTTCGATATCCGTAATCACCTCGCTGACGCCGGGAACATCCTTTGCGAGCCGCACGATCTCTTTCTCCAGGTCTGGGTCCGCCAAAATTCCCGAGATGCTAACCCTGCCACTGTCGCTGGAGACATTCAGAATAACATTACGCGTTTTCGGCGCAGTAATGAGCGCCGCTTGCACGCGCGCCGCAATTGTCAGATCGTGAAACGCTTTTTCAGATTCGGGAGTGGGTTTATATTCGGGCCTGCGCGCGGCTTCGGTGATCAGATAGGCTGCCATGTCGGGATTGATTCTCGATGTATTTAGAACCAAATCATAACCGGTGGGATCCTGCCAGTCGATATTGAACAGAGCGCGCAAACGGCGGCCGCGCACCCGATCCAAGTCCTTGATAAACTGGCGGGCGTTTTCACCTTCAAGGCCTCTTCTCGCCCGCACCTGTTCGAGGCGGTAATCGATAGAGGAAACGATGAGCACTTTCAGAACGTGCTTTATTCCCGGAAACAACTCTTGTCCGGCGCGGCCGTGGTAGACGATATCGCCGCGTTGCGCCACCTCGCACATAGCCGCCTGCAGAGTAATTCGGTATAGCCTCAAGCTTTCCAACCAACGCTCCCACCAGTGGCCCTGCGTCTCCAGCACCTCTTCGAATTTCGCCTCGGGGATTCCATAGCGCCGGCTCGCTTCTAGCAAAACCTCGCGGTTTAAACACTGGTAGTTCAAAGCGGCCGCAACCTTCTCGGCGATAGCACTTCCACCGGTGAACGCAGCATGAGAAACAGTTACGATAGCCATAATACCTCCTTTGCAGGCGGTCCGCTGAGGCCGCTCTGCATTCACCGTCGAACGGCAATCCTCGGTTTTAACGCGCAAGAAAACCGAGAGGTATTCTCCCACTGCCGTAACCGGGTAGTCAAGGCTAATCAAGGGTTTTTAGATATCAGATTTGGTGAAGCGGGATGAATCCAACCGCGACCGCGCCGTGACAATCCGGCGTCTGATCAGCGATAGAGCAGCACTGCATCGCGTTCTGCGAGCCACGATGCTTCATCCGCACGGGCAAGCTCGTCGAGATCGGCGGGCCCGGCTGCGGAATCGTCCACCCACCGGCGCAACAATTCGCTGCCGTTGATGACGTCTACGGCAAGGCGATCGGTTTCGTACTCGTATGGAAAATCGCGCCAAAGAGGATACTCGGGCCGAAGCGTTCGAAGGGACTTAAAAACCAGCGCCATCAAACGCCAGGGTAAAAAGCCTTCATGCCTATACGCAGCATCGTCTACGTGGATTTGAATTCCCGCGCATAGCTTGCCCGCGTGCTTATGGAACGTCGGTTCGAACCAGCAAGGCCGCAACCGGCAACCGCTCATCCAATGCGGCGCGAGAGATTCCATTGTTTGCAGCAGCGCGAGCGGCTCGATATCGGGAGCGCCGAACATCTCTAAGGGACGCGTGGTGCCGCGGCCTTCGGATAGAGTCGTCCCTTCGAGAATGACGGTGCCGGCGTAACAGCGCGCCATCCAGAGATTGGGCGCATTAGGGCTAGGATTGATCCATGTGCGCCGGCCGGCAGGCCAACCAAACCCCGGAGCGCTCGAAGCATCCCAGCCGTCCATTGCGATGACCTCGCACTGCACGTCCAAACCAAGCGTACGCACGAACCATTTGGCCAGTTCGCCCAGGGTCAGGCCGTGACGCATCGGCATCGCTCCGGCTCCGACAAAACTTTCCCAGCCTTCGCGCCGGCGTAATCCCTCGACCGGCCGCCCGACAGGATTCGGCCGGTCGAGGACCCACACTGCTTTACCGCGCTGGGACGCCGCTTCGAGCATATAACGCAAGGTCGTGACGAAAGTGTAAATGCGGCAGCCCAGATCCTGCAGATCGACCAGCAGCACGTCGAAAGCGTCCATCATGGCCGCCGTGGGCCGGCGCACCTCGCCGTAGAGACTGAACACGGGGATGCCGTGGAGCGGATCGCGAAAGTCCGGCGATTCGATCATATTGTCCTGCTTGTCGCCGCGCAGCCCGTGCTGCGGGCCGAAAGCCGCAACCAGCTCGAAGTCTGTACACGCCGCAAGAGAGTCCAGCGAGTGTTGGAGGTGGCGCGTCACTGAAGCCGGATGCGCCAGTAATGCCACCCGGCGATTCGCCAAAGGCTTTCGCAGAACCGGCTCTTCCAGCAAGCGGTCGATGCCGAACTTCATCGTGTAACAGTATAAGACGGATCGCCGGCCGCATCCACATCCGAATCGAAGCTCAAGACGAAGCCATCGCGGTGATGGAAATCCGGACGGTTGGATCGATGTCTGAGGGCCCAGAAGGAAAGGCCGCCATGGTCTTCTTCGATCACCGCGCTCAGCCCGACGAGCCAATCCGCGCCAGCTTGCGGCTGCGGCAAACAACTCCGGTCGATCACGGCCTGCAGCTCCAGCTCCTGCAGTCCTCGGTGCACAAGGATCTGCGGATCCACGTTCTGCGCAGGTAGCCCGCCGTCACGATAATCGATAAACGTGTAGGCCGCCCACTCGCCCGAGGGCGAGAAATTGTACTCGCGATACTCCGGCCGGCCTTTCACGGCAACGAAGGCCTCAAAGCACGTATGCAGCCAAAGTTTCTCGGCCCGGCGCGGCGTACAGGGCTCGGGAATGGATAGAAGACTGAGCTCTGCATCGAGCCAGTACGTAATGGCGATTGCTCCGTCACGGGTTTTTGACAAATCTACTTGAATGCCGCGCACCCGCCGGCTCGGCGTCTCCGGATGACAGATCAGCGCGTGCTTGTGCATGAGAGTCTGTGTCGTCATGATGGGGTGGCGAACTTTCGCTGCGGCGAAACGCCCGCAGGTCACGGTATGCTTTTACCACAGTCTTCTAAGCCGGCGAAGGAGAATTACGATCGCTACCGGGAGGCGGCGTGCGCTTCAGTTGAACTCGATTTCACTAGCAGGTACAGATGACGCGTATGGACAAGCTTCGCACGCTGCACGACGCCATCGCGCAAGACGTCGAAGACGGCGACTCGGTCGCCATGGGTTGCGCGCTGGAGTCCCTGATTCCGTTTGCCGCCGGCTATGAGATCATCCGTCAGAAAAAGACCAACCTCACGCTCATCGCGCCGATTTCCGATATGCAGTTCGATCAGCTGATCGGCGCCGGTTGCGTGAAAAAAATCATCGCCTCATGGGTGGGAAACGTCGCCGCCGGCCTCGGCCACAACTACCGGCGCGCCGCGGAGGCCGGCATGCCACACTCCATCGAGATCGAAGAACACTCGAACTTCACCATTGGCCTGGGTCTCCAAGCTGCCGCCAGCGGCTTGCCTTTTCTGCCGACCAGGTCGGTCCGCGGCAGTGACTTTGCTCACAGCCCGCAGTTCAGCACGGTAAAATGCCCGTTTACCGGCGACGAATTGTTAGCCGTCAAAGCGATACAACCTGACGTTACAATTCTTCACGTGCAAAGAGCCGACCATAAAGGCAACGCCCACGCATGGGGCAATCTCGGCGTCATGAAAGAAGCGGCTTTGGCGGCTAAAAAAGTCATTCTGACCTGCGAGGAAATCGTCGATCATGCGGTCATCTTGAGCGATCCGAACCGAACTCTGATTCCCGGCTTTTTGGTTTCAAGCGTCGTCCATCAACCCTTCGGCTCGCATCCTTCGCCGGCGCAGGGCTACGCGCGCAGAGACGACGATTTCTATTTCGAATATCACAAACAGAGCCGCTCCCGCGAGGGTTTCGAGAACTGGCTGCAATCCTGGGTCCTCGGTGTTAACGATCATCAGAGCTTTCTAGATCGGCTCGGTGCCGACAGAATGAATCGACTCGTGCCGCGGGAAAGTCTATTTACCCCGTCCGTGAGTTTCAGTTACTAAAACGCGAATGGCTGAATTCTTAAAGCAAGCAGGGAGGTTATCATGAAGGCCGTACCATCTTTCAAGCTGACTCAGGAAGGCGCCGACATCATCGTCAACGCCGCCATCGAAAAGGCCAATGAGCTCAAACAGATCGTCAGCGTTGCCGTCGTAGACAGCGGCGGTCATCTGTTTTCCTTCAAGCGGATGACCCATGGGCGCACACATAACACGATGATCGCCCTGGCCAAGGCTCGCGGGGCGGCGCTCACCACGGCGCCGACCGGAAAGAAAAACCGCGAAGGCGGCGAGATCCCGGATCATCAGGTTCTAGCGCAAACCCTCGCTGTGGGTCCGGGTTGGTTTGTAAGCATTGAAGGTGGAATTCCCCTTGCCGTCGAGGGACAGTGCATCGCCGGCGTTGGCGTCAGCGGCGCTCCCGCTGCGGTGGACAGGCAAATCTGCCAAGCCGGGGTCGATGCTTTCAATAAGGCCTGAGTCTCACGACAGTTCAAAAGTCACATCTCGACACGATCCGACCGAGCGGAAAGTCCAAACTGAATCCGTTCTTATGAACTATACCTTGCGAGAATTGATGGTTGCGGCCGCGGCGCGCGAGATTCAGGACGGTCACAGGGTTTTTGTCGGCATGCGGCTGCCGCTATTGGGCTTTGCCGTGGCCAAGGAGACTCACGCTCCTGAGGCTATAGGCATTTTCGAAAATGGCGTGATCAGAGACTGGCCGGCGCTGGAGTCAATTCTGACCATGAGCGATACGCCCAACGTGGCGAACGCGTTAAGCTGCGGCACACTCAACGAGGTCATGTATCTTCTGCAGAGCCATCGCGTCGACGTTGGCTTTATCGGCGGCGCGGAGGTCGATCGCTTCGGCAATCTGAACACCCATTGGGTCGAAGAGAACGGCAAGCGCAGTCGGCTGCCGGGCAGCGGCGGCGCCGCCGATATCGCCACCATGGCCAGGCGCTGCATCATTATCATTAACCACGAACGGCGCCGCTTCCCGCCGAGAGTATACTACATCACATCACCGGGTTACGGTGAGGGCGGCGACTGGTGCGCTCGTAATGGTCTGATCGGCGGCGGTCCGGCCCGGGTCATCACCAGCATGGGAGTATTTTCATTTGATCGCGACAGCCGTGAAATGATTTTGGCTTCGCATCATCCTGGAGTGACGGTAACTGACATCCAGCGGGAGACAGGTTGGCCGCTACTTGTGGCGCCGGATGTCCAGGAAACGCCGGCGCCGACCCGCGAAGAGCTGGCTGCAGTCAGAAAATACGATCCGAAAGCTATCTGGACGTCCTAGATTATCGATGAAAGCCGTTCGCGTTCACAGTTTCGGGCCGCCGCGCACGCTCGTGCTTGAAGACGTGTCCAATCCGGCGGCGGGCCCGGGAGAGGTCCTCGTTCGCGTCGAAGCCGCCGGGGTCGGTCCGTGGGATGCCCTGATACGCAGCGGCAAGAGCGTTTCGCCGCCGCCGTTGCCGCTGACTCCGGGTGGCGAGCTATCCGGCGTCGTCGAATTTGCCGGGCCCGGCGTGCATCACGTCAAAGCCGGCGACGAAATATTCGGCGCCACCAACAAACGTTTTACCGGAGCCTATGCGCATTTCGCCGTCGCCGACGCCGGCATGATCGCGCCAAAACCGGGAACTCTCAATCACACCCATGCCGCATCGGTGCCGGTGGCGGCGGTGATGGCCTGGCAGTTGGTCTGCGACTGCGCCGGTTTGACAGCCGGACAGTCTGTGCTCATCCATGGAGGCGCCGGCAGCGTCGGCGGCTTTGCCGTACAGTTCGCGCGACGCGCCGGCGCGACGGTCATCGCCACCGCCTCGGGCAAAGATGCAGAGTACGTGCGCAGTATTGGCGGCGTTGGAGTGATCGATTATCGCGCCGGCCGCTTTGAGGACAATGTCAAAAAAGTGGATGCCGTTATCGACACTGTCGGCGGAGAAACCCTCGATCGTTCTTATGAAGTAGTCAAGCGCGGCGGTATCGTGGTTTCCGCTTCAACCGTGCCGTCTGAAGCGAAAGCCCGAGCATGCGGCGTGCGCACGGCATTCATCCCTCTTGAGGTGACCGCCGAGCGCTTGACCGCCATCGCGGAGCTGATCGATGCGGGCCGGCTAAAAACCGAGGTCGGCGAAGTGCTCTGGCTGCACGAGGCTTGCCAGGCGCACGAGATGCTCGAAGGCGCGCCGCACCGGCGGGGTAAAATCGTCATAAGAATGCAGCAATGAAAAATGGCCAAAGGAAGCGTAAAGTGTCTATGAATATAAGAAGGCAGTTCTCAACCGGCCTGTTTGTATTGGCGCTTGCCGCCACTGTAACCACTCATGCGGGACCAACCTCGGAGAGCGCTCTCAAAAAAGGGTTCCTCCAGTGCGGCGTCAACACGGGTCTGGCCGGCTTTTCGCAACCGGACAGCAAAGGGCAATGGCGCGGCATCGATGTCGATCTCTGTCGGGCGGTAGCCGCCGCGTTGTTCGGCGATGCCCGGAAGGTTCGCTACACGCCGTTGACGGCGCAACAACGATTCACCGCTTTGCAATCAGGCGAAATCGACATTCTCTCGCGCAATACCACCTGGACCATCAGTCGCGATACCAGCCTGGGCCTAAACTTCGTCGGCATCAATTATTATGATGGCCAAGGGTTTATGGTCACCAAAAAACGTAACGTGAAGACCGCGACTCAGCTGAACGGCGCCTCGGTTTGCGTGCAACCCGGCACTACCACCGAACTCAACCTGGCCGACTATTTCCGTTCCAAAAAGATGAGATTTAAGCCGGTCGTTATTGAAAAAATGGAGGAAGTACTCAATGCCTATTTCTCCGGGCGTTGCGATGTATACACCACCGACGTCTCCGGACTGATCGCCGCGCGCGCATCGCGCGCCGCCAGCCCCGCCGATCACCTGATCCTGCCGGAGGTGATTTCCAAGGAACCTTTCGGACCGGTCGTGCGGCACGGCGATGATCACTGGTTTGACCTCGTCAAGTGGTCGCTATTCGCAACCGTCGAGGCCGAAGAGCTTGGCCTGACATCGGCTAACATCGATCAGCAAACTAAAAGCGCCAATCCGATTATCCAACGTTTCGTCGGCGCCAAAGGCGAGGTCGGTAAAATGCTGGGGCTGGACAATCGATGGGCCTACAACATCGTCAAGCAGGTAGGCAACTACGGCGAAAGCTTCGAACGCCACCTGGGCCCGCTGGGCCTCGAACGCGGCATCAACAATTTGTGGAATCGCGGCGGGCTCATGTACGCGCCGCCGATTCGCTGACCAGCGCCGTCAATCCTTCCAAATTTCGATGATCTTCCGATTTCGTCGCAACCGCCTTAGCGGCGCCGCCGGCAAATTTACGGGAGTATTGGAACAGCCGCGGCTTCTTCGATCGATTAGCTATCAGGCGCTGTTGGCGGCTGCGGCGTGCCTGGCCGGCTGGTACCTGTTTTCGACAGCCGTGGAAAACCTCCGGGCAATGCGCATCGCCTCCGGATTTGCTTTTCTGTTGCGTGAAGCCGGCTTCGAAATCGGCGAGACCACGATTCTCTCGTATAGCGCCGCCGACACATATTTAAGAGCCGTTGCCGTGGGCTTTCTCAACACCTTCCGGGTCGCCACGCTGGCCATTATCATTTCGACCCTCGTGGGTATTGCGATCGGCTTGGCACGACTATCGCCCAACTGGCTGCTGGCCAAACTCGCCGGCGCGTACGTCGAAGTCATGCGCAACGTGCCTCTGGTCGTGCAACTTTTTTTCTGGTACGCCGTAATCACTGAGAGCCTCCCTGCGCCTGCCGAGGCACTCCATCCCTGGCCCGGCCTTTTTCTGAGCAATCGCGGGTTTGCCTTTCCGACAATAAAACTCGATCCTCTATGGATTTGGCTGAGCGCAACGGTCGCCTTGATTGTTTCTGTGGCGCCGATCGTTTTTTTCCGCGCGCGGTCACGGCGAGCGGCCGGTGGCAAACGAATCGGCTGGTTCGCCGCGTCTGCCGCGCCTGTTATAGTCGTTGCGGTCATTCTCTATTGGGTCTCCCGAGCCTCCATCGAAATCAACTACCCGAGCCTCAGCGGCTTCAACTTTGTCGGCGGCGGCTTGCTTTCGCCGGAGTTTGCCGCACTGTTGATCGGTTTGGCACTTTACACGGCGGCGTTCATCGGAGAAATCGTCCGTGCCGGAATCCTTGCGGTCGATCGCGGCCAGTTCGAAGCGGCCTATTCGTTGGGACACAGCGAAGGTCAGTTGATGCGCTTTATTATTCTCCCTCAAGCGTTGCGCGTGATCGTGCCACCTGTCACCAGCCAGTACCTCAACTGCACCAAGAACAGCTCGCTGGCGGTGGCCATCGGCTATCCAGATCTCGTTTCCATCGTCAACACGACCATCAACCAGACCGGCCAGGCCATCGAGGGCATTGCCATCATCATGATTGTCTATCTGACGATCAGCCTGGTTATCTCCGCGTTCATGAACGGGTACAACCGGCGCCTTGCGCTGCGAGGCGCCAAGCGATGAATCAGGCGACAAACACGGGAACCGCGCGTCCCGCTCGGTCGCGCGGCGAAGCGTTGCGTGCCCGGCTGTTCTCAAGCTGGTCCAGTTCCGTTGCGACATTGGCGATTCTTTACCTCGCATGGCAGAGCGTTCCGCCGTTTCTCGAATGGGCGCTGGTTCGCGCGGTATGGTCGCCGGAAAATGCAGGCCTTTGCCGCGACAGTATGGGTCAAGGCGCCTGTTGGGCCCTAATCGCCGACAAGCACCGGTTTATTTTATTCGGCACCTTTCCCGCCGACCAGCACTGGCGGCCGGCATTGGTGATCCTGATGCTGATTTCGCTGTATGCGCTAAGCGTCTCGCGGATCTTAGGAACGGCGCGCCTCCTGTCTATCTGGACGGCGGCTCTGCCTGCGATCGCCGCGCTCATGTGGGGCGGCGTGTTGGGATTGAGCTATGTCGAAAACGAGCGATGGGGCGGTCTCACCCTGACGCTTTTGCTCGCTACCTTCGGTATCGCGATGGCTTTCCCGCTCTCGATCTTTCTGGCGCTGGGCCGGCGTTCGGCGCTGCCGCTGGTTCGTTGGTTGTGCATCGGCTATATCGAGCTGATCCGCGCCATTCCGTTAATCTCGGTTCTATTCATGGCGTCGGTTATGGTGCCGCTATTTCTGCCCGGCGGCGTGTCCATTGACAAGCTGCTGCGGGCACAGCTCGCGATGGTCTTATTCGCCGCCGCTTATCTCGCCGAAGCGGTGCGCGGCGGCCTTCAAGCTATACCGCGCGAGCAGGAGGAAGCCGGCCAGGCCCTTGGACTGCGCTACTGGCAACTCACATGGTTCATCGTCCTTCCACAGGCGCTGCGAATTGCCATCCCACCGTTGGTCAACACATTCATCGGTTTCTTCAAAGACACCTCGCTCGTCGTCATCATTGGTTTGTTCGATTTTCTCACCACGATCAAGGTCTCGCTCACCGAACCGAAGTGGTCAGGATTCAGCGTCGAAGCCTATTTGTTCGCCGCCCTCGGATACTTTCTTTTCTGCTACCCGATGTCGCGATACAGCCAGGCTCTGGAAAGGCGGGCCGCGCCCGGCAAAGGAATTGGCGCGCTCAGAGAGAACTAGAAAAATATGCATTAACCACGCCCGTGCGCAACCGCGAATGTGTGGTGAAAGCAGGAACGAAGAAAAACGGTTAACAGATAAGAACACGGTGAGGCAATCCCTTGCGCCCACCTCATGGACCCTTTGCTTCGATGAGCCCTGCCGCTATTCTCTTTCCTTCTCCTTCTCGGCGGTTTCTTCTTTGATGATGTAGACGAGCTTGATCGAACGAGCATCGGCCTCATTGACCACCAGGCGGCAGCCGTCGATCTGGATGTCTTCACCGGCCGCCGGAATCCGGCCGAGGTGCTCCTGAATCAATCCGCTAACAGTATTGGCGTCATTGCCCAGATCAACCTTTAGAAAATCATTGATACGCCGGACCTCAGTGCGACCGTGGACCAGTATCTGGTTTTTGCCGATCCGCTTGATCAATTCCTCGGTGACGTCGGTCTCATCCATGATCTCGCCGACGACCTCCTCCAGCAGGTCCTCCAGGGTTACAAGTCCCGCAACTTCGCCGAACTCGTTGACGACAATGGCCATATGGCGCTTTTCTTGTTGGAACTGCTTCATGAGTTCGTCGGCGGGCTTGCCCGAAGGCACAAACAGCGGCGGGCTGGCGATCTCCGCAAGCTTGACGGACCCACGTCCTTCGGCAAGCTCTTTGAGCGCAGTTATCTTGTAGAGAACTCCGGTAATGTTGTCGGGATTTCGATCGATGATGGGAATGCGCGAATGCGCGGTCTCGTACAATTTGTTTTTGGCGGCTTCAATGGTGAGATTGCCGTCCAGAGCAAACATGTAGGTGCGCGGCGTCATGGCATCTTCCGCGGTGATATCGTTGAGCGAAAAGACATTCTTGATCATGGTCACTTCATCGGTCTCGAGCACGCCGGTCTTGCCGCCCTCTTCCAGTGCCAACTTAAGCTCTTCGGCTGTGGCAAACGGCATCGCCAGTCCGCGTCCGCCCGTCAACTTCAAAATCAGCGGTTCAAGCACCAGCAAGATGGGCGAAAGAAGCTTCTCGAACCAGTAGACCGGATAGGCCACCCATTGCACGACGCTCAAGGCATGCTTTGCCGCCAGTGTTTTCGGCACGATCTCACCGAAGATCAGCACAAGCAGAGTTAACAGTGCCGTAGCAACGGCCACCCCTTGCGAACCAAACAGGCGTAATGCAATGACGGTGGCAAGGGAGGCGGCCGCGATGTTGGCCAGGTTATTGCCGATTAAAATGGTAGAGAGAAGCCGTTGCGGATTTTCGCGCAGGCGATGGGCCATCCTTGCGCTGGCGTTTCCCGCTTCGGCCAGAGTGCGAAGCTTCAGATCGCTGATGGAAAAAAAAGCTATTTCGATGCCCGAAAAGAGCGCCGAGAAAAATATGCAGACCGCGACAGCAACCAAATCCATGGCTAACTGTGGGCATCCAGATAGACGGCTAAAGATTCATTCTCTGAGATCTCTGCAAAGAGAAAACTAGGGCACCGGGCTCGGGGCGGAGAATAGCGCCGGCTATCAAAGACTATTTCATGGAAGAGGTCGGTAACAGTTAGCCGCTGCCAGCTCGGAGGTTCCGCTGATTCGCTATCATCCATCATCTCTTATCTACCATGCACAAGGTATTTCGGCAACAAAGCGTGCGGCTATCGAAACTCGCTTACTGGACCGCCAGTATCAACGTCTTGGTAGCGGTTCCGGTCAGTGGATCAGTCACTTGAAACGTCAATGAAAGATTTCCGGTCTGCGTGGCTACGCCGGTGATGCTGCCAGTGGCGGCATTGAACGTAAGGCCGAGATCCGGGGGCAGACCCGACACGGACCAAACATAAGGCGCCTTGCCGCCTTTGGCCTTCAGACGAAAATTGTAGCTGCGATTGACCCGGGCTGTCTTTAGCGCCTTCGTGGCTATGTTCACGGGCGGCAGTATTCTCATACTCACGGTTCTAGTAGTAGCCGCGCCGACGTTATCGGTGATCGCGATCTTGAGCTTAACTTTGCGCGCTTGCGTTGGCATGCCGGTGATCGCGGGCGAATTAAACGATAGCCCCTGCGGCAGTGTTCCTCCGACGGTTCGTATCGTATAGGGCTCGAAACCGCCGCTAATTTGAAATTGCGCATCATATGGGACATGGACTTCGCCGTCGGGCAACACCGGAGGACCGACGGACAAGACACCGCAAGCCTGTGTTTTCCCGATCGCCACGTTCGACATTGGCGAAGTGTTATCGGCTTCGTCGGCGGTTTTCAGAGCGAAATAATACGTCCTGCCGCACAGCAGGCCCGTCACCATTGCTGCTTCCGACGAGCCCGGCTCGGCGGGCGCCGGAACTCCGGAGGGCACCGGCGTCGCCGAAGACCAATTAGCATTTGTGATTTTCTTGCTCGAATAGCGAATGTCGTACTTCGATGCCCTGCCCGTATTCGCGTCGTCGCCGGGTGCTGTCCAGGAAAGCATGATTGTCGTGAAGTCCGACGTCTGAGCGGTCAGGTTCTTCACCATTGCGGGCGGTATTTCATCGCCACCAATCCCCCACCCGAGATCGAGCAACAAGTCAAACGCCAGCCCAACGTCGTGATTAGGGCCGGCATAGTACGCTTCCATTATCTGATCGGGGGCAAGATCGCCGCTAAAGTGCGCCACTGACGCACCGGTCTCCTGAGGATCGGGGGCGTACATTTCTACGTGGCCCGCAGGATGAACTCCCTCTGTAAGGATAACTCCCGCGGCAAGAACATTGGCGCCGACCCAGTGCAAATTTCCTGTATTCTTGCTGGCGCTGACCCGCTCTGCATTGGACATCTGCGGATAAAGCTTAGCGCTGCTGTGGTCTTCGAGATTACGCATAAAAACGTCATTGAGACCGGATAGCTTTGCCCCGGTGGCTAAATTGACGAAACTGACAAACCCCAATCCGTGTGTCAACTCATGCAAAGCCACGGTGACGAAGTCGATCTTTCCCAGCGGCGGATTTCCGTTCAATCCGTAAAACCACACATTGGGAAATGCGCAGACCGTCCCCACGGCGCTATTAAAGGTCGCCTGCATGTCGTTGCTGTTGGGGTCCAGGTCCATGGCAGCGAGACTGTTGGCCAGCGCTTGCGAATACCAGGTGTTCGTCAACGGAGCGCCAACGAAGTTCATATGTGCGGTGTTGGGTCCCGCGCCGCCGAGAACAGCGGAAGTTTCGTCGCATTGCAGCTGGTTGAAATTAGCCCCTACCCTGATTTCCACGGCGCTTGAAATCAGCTCGCCCCAGATCGCCGCGGCGTACTGCAGGGCTATCAGGCGCTGCGCGCCGAGGGTGGCCCCGGGATTTCCTCCTGCGCTGGAATCGGCATCCGGAGCGCTGAGATCGTTGAAACCTTCACCCGCGTTATCGAGGTTGATGACGCT
This sequence comes from uncultured Syntrophobacteraceae bacterium, assembly GCA_964482425.1. Lineage (GTDB taxonomy): Bacteria > Desulfobacterota > Binatia > UBA9968 > UBA9968 > WHTF01. Next base: position 13,962 of record CAYZXN010000365.1, read on the forward strand.
AATTGTCGCCGCGTGGGCCGGGTAAAAACCCACGCCAGCCATCGCGACAGCCACGATGATCGAGCATAGTGAGGCTGCGAGTCGCATTAAGTCAGGATGCTTTACTTGTTTTCTTTTGAATTGGCGCTATCGGATTGGTGCTTGATCGTAAGCTTGCCGCCGGCATCGCGCGTGGCCGTGAGCGGAGTGCGGAAATGGTCCTTCAGATCGATCATGACGCCGCCACCGGGCCGCGGGCTTGGGGTCTCGCGCAAATCCGCGGTCTTTTCTTTGCTCTCCTCAACGGACTTCTGCAAGTTTTCGGCAGGGACTGCATTGCGTGGCGGCCTGGAGATTTGGCCCGTTTTGGGATCGATGAAAACTTTGACTTTCGCACCTGCGCCGTTTGCGTTAGCGCGCTTTTCTGCGGTCCTGCTGGTCTCACCGGCCTCAGGCGCGGTTTGCCGCTTCTCGACTGTGGTTTCTTGCGGCTCGGTGGAATCCGCTGGCTGAGCCATGCATGCAAGCCAGGCGCTGGTAAAGGCAATGTTCAGAAGCCGCAACCTCGAATGCTTCATCAATCCTCCTGCACGAGGTTTTCAAACCCCGCATTGGGCGGTAATGTTCCACAAGGGGGTGCGCTCTGTCAATGAAATTCCGCAAACTCTACGTAACATCCCTTCTTTCGCAAGGATTTTTTTCACGTGAGGCGCTCAAGTTCGAAGAGCACAGAGAGATTTTAAGTATGTGGACGGGCGCCGATTGAGCACAGCCCGAGGTGGAGTTTTTTCAGAGCGCTTTTTTTCTCGCCACGGTGAGATATACCTGCTCAAGCACGCCTGCTTAGGAAGTCCGTTCATAGACATTTTCTGAAAAAGGAGAAACCGATGACAAATAATTATGAAACCCTTCTGGTAAATAACGAGAACGGCATTACAACGATCACGTTCAACCGACCTGAGAAGCGCAACGCCATGAGTCCGCAGCTGCACCGCGAGATGTTTCAACTGCTCACGGAGATCCGCTATGACAAAGATACGCGAGTGATTGTGCTGACCGGCGCTGGCGGCAATTTTTGCGCCGGTCAGGACCTGAAACAGTATTCTCTCGAAATGGAGAGCCAGCCCGAGCAGGTGCGCGATGAGGTGCGTGAAAAAGTGCGGTGCTGGCGTAACCCAATGCTTCGCACGTTACCGCAGCCGGTCATCGCCCGCATTGCCGGCTGGTGCCTCGGTGGAGCGCTCACGGTCGTGGCCGGCTGCGACATCGCGGTAGCGGCAGAGGACGCTGTTTTCGGTCTACCGGAAGTTAACTTCGGCCATTTCCCGGCCGGGGATACCACGGCTGTGATGACCGAACACCTTCAACCCAAGCACGGACTGTACTATGCGCTCACGGGAAAGATGATGACGGCGATAGAGGCGCAACGCATCGGTCTCATCTCAAAGGCGGTTCCAACTGCGGATTTAGACCGGGAGGTTGCGGAGCTGGCTCGTTCTCTTGCGGAAAAAAGTCCACTGGGTTTGAAGGCCGTCAAAGAGGCTTGGTACTACAGTGTTTATTCAGCGCCGGATGTCGCTTACGAAATTTCAAATTTGATTTCGCAGCGAACGATTCGCGACCATGGCGGACGACCGGGTCTGGAGCAGTTTGTCCAGAAGCAGCTTCGGCCGACATCAGGGGTTATGAAACTGGCGGACAAATAACGTGGCTCTGACAGTTCCGCCATCAATTCGAAGTCGCACACAGCGCAAGAAGCTTGCCCATCAACAACCGCGCGTGCTACTTAAACTAAAAAGAAGAAAGGAAGCAAAATGAGATATTTGATGCTGGCGGTTGCTCTCTGTTTAGCCGTCTCGGCGAGCGCAGCAGCCCAGGGAAGCAAACCAACGACGCTTTCCGATCTAGCTAAATACAAAGGAGCGGACCGCGAGCGCATTCTCTACGAAGGTGCCAAAAAAGAAGGCAAACTGGTTTGGTATACATCCTTGGTGCCGCACAAGCATATTGCAAAAGTGTTTCAAGCCAAATATCCCGGTATCGCCGTTGATGTTTACCGCGCCGCCGGGAGCACCCTTGCAACTCGACTCCTGGAAGAAAGGCGCGCCAGGCGTTACCTTGCCGATGCCATCGAATCGACCCCGCCGCAGCTCATGCTGTTGCGAGATGCTCAAGCGCTCCAGCCATTCACGTCCCCCCACCTGGCGAACTATCCTGATGTCGCGAAGGAAGTGGCCTCGGGCGATCTGGTATTTTGGTCGACCGACCGAGAGTCGTTGATCGGCGTCGGTTACAACAAGAACATCATGTCGGCGGACGTGATCCCGAAAAAATACGACGATCTTTTGAATCCGGCGTTGAAGGGCAAGATGTCGACCGCTAACAACGAAACCGGTGCGCGGGCTATCGGCGCGATACTGAAGGCCAAAGGGGAAGGCTTCGTCAAAAAGCTGAAGGGACAGGACATTCGGCCGCACGCGACAACGGCGGCCGGACTCGCCGACATGATTATCTCAGGTGAGGCGCCGATTTCGTTCACGATGGTGCAAACCAATCTCACCCAGCCTGCCGCGACAAGAGGCGCGCCGGTCGCGTGGGTACCCATGGAAGTGGTTGCGGTTAACGCCGGCAGCGCCGCCGTGCTGGCCAATGCGCCGAATCCCCACGCAGCCCTGTTGTTTATCGATTTTCTGATCGGCCCGGACGGACAAAAGATGTATTCGGAGCAACTGTTCTACGGCAGCGCCGTCAAGGTCTCCGGATTCGAGCGCTGGTATCCTGAAAAAGGGCTGACGACCGAGGAGTACGAGAAGCGCGCGGACGGCTGGCTCGAGCTGCTGCAAGAGATCACGCGCAACTGACCTGCCGCCGGGGAGAAAGAACAACGCGATTCGAAAAATCCCCCGGCAAAAGCTTTGCGGCAGGCGGGTTGGGCGACTCAACGGGTCAGTGATCCGGGCCCGCTGCCTTCGGCTGCTCTAATGCGTTCACGCAGCGCGCTCAAAGTGGGGGCGATGGGACGAAGGTCATCGGGCGCTATAGAAAACGCGGAAGGCTGTTTCAGTCCGTGACCGGTCAAGTTGCAGACGACAACCTCATTCCGGCGAATGATGCCGGCGCCGACTAGCTTCTTTGCCGCCGCCAGCGAAGTAGCCGCCGCCGGTTCAGCGAAAACACCCGCAAGATGAGCGAGCAGAGTCTGCGCCTCGATGATTTCGCAGTCGGTCAAAGCCACAGCGGTCCCATTGGAGGCGCGGACCGCATCCAGGGCGCGCCAGCCCAGCGAAGCGGGATTGCCCACCTGGATGCTTTCAGCAACCGTTTCGTGCGCAATCACAGGAGCGACATCGGCAAGTCCTTTCTCGAATGCGGCGACAATCGGCGCCGCCGCGGCGCTTTGAGCCGCCACCAGCCTGGGCGCCCGGTCGATGCACCCCAGGGAAAGCAGTTCGTTGAACCCCTTCCGCGCCGCGTAAAGACCCGTGCCCCCGGCTGTCGGATGAATCAGCCAATCCGCAGCTTGCTCGTCGAGCTGATCGGCAAGCTCATAGGCATAGGATTTCTTGCCCTCGTCCCGGTAAGGATTGGACGACAGGCAATTGTACCAGCCGAACTCCTGAACCGCAGCTTTGTAAAGCTTTGCCACCTCGTTATCGAAGGAACCTTCGACCACAAGCACCAAAGCGCCATAAGCGCGCGCCTGAATAATCTTGGCCGGCGCGGTGCCCGCCGGCACCATGACGACGCTTCGCAGTCCGGCCGCTGCGGCGTAAGCGGCTACGGAGGCAGCGGCGTTGCCCGTGGACATGACCGTAGCGGTGGTAAAACCGAGTTCCTTCGCTTTCGAAACTCCGACGCTGTTGCTCCGGTCTTTGAGCGAGCCGGTGGGAAGAACCGTATCGTTTTTTAGATAGAGTTGACCGACCCCGATGCTCTCGCCGAGGCGCTTCGCATGTATCAGCGGCGTGCAGCCTTCACCCAGGGAAACAATGAACGAGCGGTTTTCAAGCGGAAAAAAATCGAACCAGCGCCAGATCGTGTGATCGCGGCTCTGGCGCATGGCAAGAAAATCGTCGCGCGACAAATGACCGATTGCGACATCGACTTCGAGAATGGAACGGCACTTCGGGCATTGAAATTCGGTTTTGGACGGTGCCTGATACGCACATCTGGGACAATGCAGGTTGTTAACGATTCCCATACAGATCCTTTCCTCCGGAATCAACCGGTTCGTTGATCTTCAGGCGCGGAGAAGTTAGTTCTCTTCTCTCGTGCTCGGTCAATCCCGGCAGTAGTCGGCCGCCCAGCAGTTCCGACGGTTATAGCGCAAATCCCGATCCTGTTCTGCGTTCGATCTCGTCGAGCGATTTCTCCAATTCTCCTTCGAGATCGGCAACGTCAAACCCGACGGCGCGGGCGCCGTCCAGAATTGCGATGCAGATCATGACCAGATCGAGAGTTTCCTTGGGCGGGGGTTCATCGGCATGTTCTTCAAGATAGTGATCGATGCGCGGCTTTAACGTGTGAAAATCCCTGAGGCAAACCACCGGGGGCGCATCTTCCAACGGCCCGGTGTTTTCCATTGACGGCGCGAACGCGACTCCGCCTGGGTCCACCAGAGCGATTTGCCTGCCGTTCTCGAACAGCAGCACCAGATACGTATCCTGGGTTTCCGGGTGAACCTTTTCTTCGTACGCCGCCACGCTGCGCCATGGGATTGAAGTCTTGCGACCGGAGGCGACGTCAAGCACCGTCGAGCTTTCATCGTCAAGCAGCACGGCGTGCTTGTGCTTCTCCACCCAAGCGGCGACCTTTCGTTTCGCTTCCTCTAAATTAGGTTCCATTGCCTTACTGTAGCATAAACCAGTTCCCCTCTCGTCTCTCTTGATTCCAATCGGTCCAAATGTTCCAACGCTCCGCTCCGTCCAAACGATTGGAATAACCGGAACCCATTCAAACGACTGGAACGGCTGTTTACGCTGTCTGTGAAGAACTATTGTTTGCCGCGACATAATCTGGAGTTTCTGAGGGCGGTTGACAGCCTGGGACCTTCGGTGGGATAAGCAATTAAGTTCAGAAAGGAGGCTACACGTTTATGGCTCATGACTTACTGATTAGAAACGGCACGGTGGTGGACGGGACCGGTAGTCCCGGTTATCAAGCCGACGTGGCTGTCGATGGGGAGAAGATCGCCGCAATCGGCAAAAACCTGGGATCCGGAAAGAAAGAGATCGACGCCAAAGGCCATGTGGTGGCGCCGGGATTCATCGATTCTCACACGCACATGGACGCGTTTATCGTTCAGTATCCCAACGGCAATCCGGTGGTCAATTACGGCGTCACCAGCATTGTCATCGGCGATTGCGGCGCTTCGTGCGCGCCGGTACCGCCGAAGCCGGAACCGCGCCAGGTTCTGGTTCAGTATCTGCGCCGGGTGCTCGATAAATACGTCGACGACAAGGATTGGAAGTGGAACACCTTCGCTGAGTATTTGAACTACCTCGAAGGCAAGATAGCGGTGAATGTACTGCCGCTCATGCCGCACTCGCCGGTGCGCTTGACGGTCATGGGAGAAGCGGCCTATGCGCGCGAGTCGACACCGGAAGAATTGGACGCCATGAAAAAAATGGTGCGCGAAGGCATGGAACTGGGCGCCATCGGTTTTTCCACCAGCCCGCGCGGCGGCCCGGCGATTCATGCAGGCACGCCGAGCACTTTCGCGACGCATCAGGAAATTATTGAACTAGCCGGCGTTGCCGCCGAGTACAACGGCTGTTTTCAGTTCAATGGATTTCAGATGGTTCTCCAACCGGAGTCAGGCGTCCCTGAGATGTTGACGAAAATCAAGACACTGCAAATCGGCAACGAGTTCCGTGTGCGACCCGGACAAAAAGACCAGGGTATGAAATCGATCAAGTACATGGAAGAAGCCCAGAAGCGCGGCCAGAATATTTATGGGGTGGTCATTCCCTACCAGCACATTCGCCGGTTCAACATCGACGACTGTTTTCTGTTCAACGGTCTGCCGACATGGGAGGCGATCAAGAATTCGAGCGATCTGAAAGCGAAGCTGGCTGACAAAGAGACCAGGCGCAAAATAGAAAAGGAACGGATCGCCTGCGAAGGCAAACTGGAGTTTCCGGAGTGGCACGGTTGGGATCGGGTCGTTTTCGAACACGTCAAGAAACCCGAGCTCAAGAAGCTCGAGTTGAAGAACGTCGAAGAGATCGCCCGGCTGACTGAAAAAGCCCCGGTAGATGCGTTCTTCGACACCTGGCTCGAAGACAATCTGGATTCTCAGATCCTTTACTACGGCCTGGCCAACGCTCACCCCGAACTGCTTGCAGAGATGATCAAGTCCGACACCAGCCTCATCGGCACCGACGTCGGCGCGCATCTCGATCGCTTCTTCTGGCACGGCGCGCCCACTAAAGTTCTCGGCTACTGGCGGCGCGAAAAGAACCTCTTTAGCCTGGAACAGGCGGTCCACAAACTCACCGGCTTCCCGGCCGAGAAGCTCCGACTCAACCGAGGTCTGGTTAAGGAAGGCATGCCGGCGGATCTGACCGTCTTCGATGCCGACAAGATCGACGATCTGGTCAGCAAGCAGCTTCCGGAAGTCATCGATGCTCAGGAAGTTCGCAGGCACCCGCCGGGAATGAAAGCCGTCGTCGTCAACGGCGCCACCGTCGTGGAAGACGGCGAGTGCAAGGAGCTTTTTCCGGGCAAAGTCAGACGCCAGCAGCTTTGCATCAATTAGGTAAGCTGCTCCCCTTCGTAAAGCAAACCCGTGGCGCCGGCTTTTAAGCGGCGCCACGGGCAATGAATCCAAATTTTACACAAGGACCGAGTTGAAATGAAAACCTGCGCCATCGACATCCATCACCATTATGTACCGAATAGTCTGTTGGAGGAGGCTAGGAAGCGCGGCAAACATCTGGGTGTCGAACTGACCGAAAAAGACGGCAAGCAGTCTTTGTCGTTTGCCGGCGGCCCGCCCTTCGTGCTTCACCCTGAGCTTCCCGCCGTCGACGAGCGGCTCAAGATGATGCAGGAGTCCAAGGTCGCCATGGCTGCGCTGGAAGCCCACACGGCGACGTTGGGTTATCGTCTCACGGGCGAGCAAGGCGAAAACTGGAGCAACGTTTACAACGAAGGAATCAAAGGTTTGATCGACCGACACCCCGACCGGTTCGTCGGCATGGCCTCCGTGCCGCTCCAGGACCCGGCGCGCGCCGCCAAGGTATTGGAGCACGCGGTGCGGGATCTTGGTTTCAAGGGCGGCTATATCGGCACCAACGTCAACGGCACCTACTACGGCACCACGGACTTCGACCCGTTCTGGGCCAAGGCGCAAGAACTCGACGTCATGATCGTCATGCATCCCGAGGACGTTGCCGGCGCCGACAAAATGAACCCCTACGGTTTGAAATTGATCTGCGGCAATCCCGCCGATAGCGCGTTGTGCTTCGGTTACTTGACTTATAGCGGCGTGTTCGACCGCTTTCCCGATCTGAAGCTGTGTATTCTCCATGGCGGCGGATTCTTCCCGTACCATCTCGGCCGCTTTGATCGCGGCTGGAAAGTGCGCGCCGGCGCGCGCGCGCCGCAGGCGAAGATGCCTCCCAGCGCCTATCTGAAGAATATTTACTATGACGACATGATTTACCGTCTGGACACGATCAAGTATCTGATCGGTCTGGCCGGAGTGGATCACATCATGGTTGGGACGGACTATCCTTACGATCTTGGCGACTGGGACGCTGCAAAGAAGGTCGAGGAACTGGATATTTCCGAAGCCGACAAGCTGCTGATGCTCGAAGGCAACGCGAAACGCTTGTTGAAATTATAAACTGCAGTCGCCAGCGATTGTGCGCACAGTCAGGAGTGAGCAACGACGGTGAGACCGAAAGCCGTGGGCACTTGAGCGCACAGGTTGCGTTAAGGCCCGACGCACGAAATGTCACCCTCAGGGGATTGCGGGGTGGCCTTCAAGGCAGTGTCTCATTGCCCACGGCTGT
>CAYZXN010000366.1:0-9165 GCA_964482425.1 uncultured Syntrophobacteraceae bacterium
AGCCCAAGCAGCACCGCAGCGAACACCAGTGTTTTAATCAGTTTTCCGTAGGTATTCATATTCTCTCTCAGCCTAGCTTCGATTGTGAAACTCTATTGTCTTTCCACGTCTTACACAGAGAAACAATCACGGAAAGGGCCAAAATTCCGCCAACGACTCCGAGCGAAACACCGATGGGAATTTTGTAGATATCGACGATCATCATCTTGGTGCCGACGAAACAGAGCACCAGTGACAAACCGATCTTGAGATAGATGAACATATCCATGACGCCGGCCAGGAGAAAATAAAGGGCGCGCAGACCCAAAATGGCAAAGACGTTGGAGGTGTAAACGATAAAGGGATCACGCGTGATCGCGAAAATGGCGGGTATCGAATCGACGGCGAAGATGACGTCAGTGGTTTCCACAACCACCAGTACCAGCATCAATAGCGTGGCATAGGTTTTACCATTCCTTCGGACAAAGAATTTCTGTCCGTCGTATTCCTTTACGATGGGAATAAACCGCTGGAACAGACGCACGACCGGGTTTTTATCAGGCTCGATCTTCTCGTCGCCCTGAAGCAGCATCTTGATGCCGGTGATTATCAAGAATGCGCCGAAAACATAGATCATCCAGTGGAAGGCAGCGAGCAACGCGGCACCGGCGGCGATAAAGATGGCGCGCAACACCAGTGCGCCAACGATACCCCAGAACAAAACCCGGTGCTGATAAATTGCCGGGGTGGCAAAGTACTGAAAGATCATGAGGAAGACAAACAGGTTGTCGACGCTCAGAGCCTTTTCGATGACGTATCCGGTGAGGAACTCCAGGGCCGTGTCCTTGCCCCAGGCGTAGTAAATTCCGGCATTGAAAATCAGCGCAAGGACGATCCAAACGGTACTCCAAGTCGCGGCCTCTTTCATGGATACTGCATGGGCCTTCCTGTGAAAGATGCCCAGATCGATGGCAAGCATCCCTAAAACGAAAACATTGAAGGATATCCAGAGAACCAGACGGTCCGAATCCATAAGTTATTCTCCGTGTAAAAGGGCGGTATTTCCGGCGTATCGCTGCGCCGTATGCAATGCGGCGATAGGACGCGGCTGGCTTACAAGCGAAGGACTTCATGAAATCGATGCAGATCTTTGAACCGTAAATGGATCGCGGTCGAAAGGAGACGGCTGCCTCTCTCTGTGTCAGTGAAGGACGTTTGGGCGGCAAAAAACAAAGCCAATGCTTTGAAGAATTTTCGATCGCTCGGAGCGGCAGAACGTGGCGCCGAGGGGCTGATCCAGGCATCCGAGCGATCCATCGAAAGAAAACCATCTTCGGCGGTAAACTCGGTGGTGGTGGGCAGCGCCGCGACATCGGCGGCGAACGGGAGAAAAACCAGTAGGAAAAGCAGCATTAAACCGGAGGTCCAGAATTTCATCACATAGATCGCTACCAATTAGCGGCTGGTAAGTCAATGTAGCAACAGCGGCTCAAAAGCGACTTTGCCCGTTCGCGCCTAACAGTCCCGATCATGAAGTCGCTGCTGTCATGTTGGCGCGGTATGAACGCCAAATTCTATTCGCCCATGCGGGAATAACGGTGTTCGCGACTGGTGATAAATTCCAATAACGCTGCCTTGCCGCCCTGGGTGGCTTCTCGGGCGCGCCGGATTGCGGATGAGATCTGACCGGGGTCAGCGACGCGCTCCGACCAGCCGCCGAGTGCGCGGCCTATATCCGCATAATTGCCGCCGAGATTTTGGGTGCCGAAAAGGTTGTGCGAAGTCGCCATGTGGCGCGTCTCGGCCGCCATGAAGTTATTATTCAGCACCACGGTAAGAATGGGAATGTCGCAGCGCACGGCGGTTTCGAAATCGAGGCCGGTCATTCCGAAGGCTGCGTCGCCCATGAAATTGACACAAAATTTCTCCGGCGCAGCCAGTTTGGCGCCCATGATCAGCCCAAGGCCGGTGCCGAGCGCATGGGATTTGCCCCAACCAATGTAACTGCGCGGCGTCGGCGCGTGATAGAAAGGGACGAGCTGATTGCGCGGGCTACCGGCGTCGTGAGTGATGATGGCTTCTTTAGGATCGACCGCGCGCATGAACTCCCAAAAAACCCTGTACGGGTTGATCGGCACTTCTGTAGACGTCAGCTTGGGCAACCACTGATTCATCCAGGGGTCTCGAAGCCGTTTTATTTCCGCCGCCACCGCGCCGTTGTTTGTGTTCTTCATGCCTTGAACGTCTTTGACTGCTTCGATGAATTGGCGCAACACTGCCTTGGCGTCGCCCAGTATCGGATAATCGGCGACATAGTGTTTATTGATGTCGCGCTCATCGCTGGTGGCGTGAATGATTGTCTTTCCGGCTGGTATCGGCGCTGCCGCGATGCTGTGGCGCGTCAAGCTCGTGCCAACAGCCAGAACGACATCGGCCGACTTGAGAAACTCGTGCACGGTCGGGGGCATTACGCCGGCTCCGGTGCCGAGCGATAACGAATGATCTTCAGGAAACGCGCTTTTTCCTTCAAGCGGGGTGGTTACCGGAGCTTGCAGCAATTCGGCCAGTTCGACTAACTCATCCGATGCTTCGGCATACAACACACCTTGGCCGGCAATGATGACCGGAGCCTTGGCCCCGACCAGAACCCGGGCCGCTGCGGCGACGTCCCGGGCGTTTCCTCCAGTTGTCGCGTATCTTACCGGCGCGTAATTCAGCGCAGTATCGCTGATCTGCTCGGTGGCCACATCGGCGGGAATTTCCACCAGCACCGGACCGGGGCGGCCCATTCTCAAGAGGCTGAAGGCGCGCCTCATCACATCGGCAGTGTCGGACGCGAGCGTAATTTCCTCGGTACTCTTGGTAACAGGCGCATAAGATCCTACAGATCTAAAAAAGCGATGCACTTGCGACGTCGATCGAGCGTGCCCCACCGGCAACAACAGGATTGGAACGGAATCGGAGTACGCCGTTGCGATGCCTGCGAATGCGTTTTCGGCGCCGGGACCTGCTTGCATCGTAAAAACACCGATGCGCCGGCCGTTGGAGATTCGCGTGAAGCCGTCGGCAATGCCGACCCCGACTCTTTCCTGCCGGCAGATAATCGGCTTGATTCCCGCCGCGGCGGCGGCCTCGATGAGCGGGTTGGTCGGATAGCAACTGAGAAATTCCACGCCTTCGCGTTTGAGGATTTCACTAATGGCATCGACAACTCGCATGGCTCACCTCCAATTAAGAACCCGTGCATGTTCACCGACTTGATGCCTAATCGATTTAGTTTGGGTTTTTATCACGACCCGGTGCATTTTCAACCCGGATTTTGTAGTTGCGATCGACTCAATGAGTGAGGAGCAATCCTTCCGTAACGAAGTCAATAGGTCTCTGCCTCTGACCAGGCATCGATTGGCGTGATTTGACGAGACTCTAAAGCTCACGAATGAGATGTGAGAGGGGAAAACAACTTAAAAATTTCACAGTTGGGTGTCTCGTTACTCCAGCCTTGCACCTCCCGGCGTGTCGCTAGGTAGGTTTAATTGCGGAATCCGGGGTCAAACGGAGATCCGGCGAGTTTCGAAATCCTGAAATCGCCCGATCATCTAACCTTGACAACAAGCGAGTTACACTCAGGCTTCGCGTGAATAATGAACCCGCCAGTAGTAGTTTGCCAGGCCGATGTATTCGTGCACGGTTGCATAGATCCGCCGCGCCGCGGCTTCATTGGGAAAAAGACCCAGCGGCGTAAGGCGGAACTTGCCGATCGAGTAGTCGCCCGGCGCCGGAATCGGATCGGCGGCCTTGACTCGGAAGGCCAGCATGCTGCGCGGCATATGCAGTGCCGAGGTTACCAGCAAATAGCGTTTCCACCCGCGTTTCGCCAACAGCTTTTGCACCTCCCTTGCGCTCTCGAACGTATCGCGCGATTTTCCTTCGCCAACGATATGGTTTTTGGGCACGCCCCAGCCTGCGAGAAAGTCGCGCGCGATGCGGTTTTCGTCCATGTCGAGGGTGAAGGGATTAACGTGACCGCCGGAAACAATGATCGGTTTGGGCTGGATTCGGTAAAGCCGCAGTGCTTCTTCAAGGCGGCGAAACATGTGTTCGTCAATGGTTGGAAATGGGATGAGACCCTCGGCCGGGATCATGCTGCTGGTCAGGACGACAATGGCATCGTACGAGACGCTCCGCGGGTCGATCAGCGGCGTATAGCGCGATTCGAGCGGGTAACGTAAGGCATAATTCACCGGACCACTGTGCAGCGCGACAATCAGCAAGACAGTGAATAAAAGCAGTTTGCGCGCCCATCGCCGGTGCCAAAAAATCACCACGGCAATGAGCATAAGCAACCACGGTATCGGCGGTAATAGCAGCGCTTTCAGAAATTGCTTGAGTACGAACATGAATAGTCGTGCTTGCGCAAGGATGTCAAAAGAGCGCCCGCGGGATGTTTAAATAAACAGCAAGATTATTCCGCGTCCGGCTGATGTTCCGGCGCGGCGTCGGCGAAGGCGGGCAGCGCCAGGCAGTTTGTTTCGACCGCGAGCAGCCTCGGGTACGCGGTCAGATCGACGCCGAAACGGCGTGCGTTGGCGAGCTGGGGCACAAGGCAGATGTCGGCTAGCGTAAGCGTATCGCCGTAGCAGAACTGTCCCTGTTTGGAAGACGAAATCACCATTTGCTCCAGCGCCGAAAGGCCAAGATCGATCCAGTGCCGGGCCCAGGCATTGACATCGTCATCGGTTTGCTTGTGGTTGTTTTTGAGGTAACTCAGCACTCGCAAATTTTGAATAGGGTGCACTTCGCAGGCAATCAGCAGCGCCATGCTGCGCGCAATGGCGCGATCCGCCGGATCCCCGGGAAGTAACGGCGGCTCGGGGTAGCGCTCATCGAGGTATTCAATGATAGCGAGGGACTGGATGAAGATTAGGCCGCCGTCTTCGAGGGCGGGCACCAGAGCTTGGGGATTGATCGCCTTATAAGCCGCGCCCAACTGCTCGCCGCCGCCGCGGCGCAAATGAACCGGCACGTGCTGGTAAACGAGGCCCTTTAAATTAAGCGCGATACGCACGCGATAGGAAGCCGAGCTGCGAAAGAAGGTATAAAGTTTCATTTTCAAAACCTCTAAGGGTGGTTTTGAAGAGCAATTAATTGGGGCGCCCGCTGTAAAGAACCGCGGGGTGGTTTTGGAGCCCACCCGATGCAAAGAGAGGTCAAAAACTATTACGCCGCTAATTCCACGCAGGTGACAAACGGCAGCCCCGTTACGATTTCGCGCGCCCCTGAGTCGTCGATCGACAACAGGGTGCCGTCCGAAGTGCCCGCTATCATGCCGTTGCCATCCGGGCTGGCGCACATATGCATGACGCCGCCGTATAAATTGTCGATGACTTTCTCCCAGCTCGATCCTTTGTCGCCGCTGCGGAATATTGCGGCCATAGCGCCTTCTGGACGGATCCACAAATTTGGCCGGCCCTTGGAGCTGCCGAGATAAACGACTCCGTTCTTGTCCTCGGCCACGGAAGTGCCGTAATCGTGGCTCTTGGGCGTGATCTCTTCCCAATGCCCGGCCCGGTCGAAGCTGCGGAACGCCGCCTCGCCGCATGCCGTAAAGACCATTCCCGGATTATTCCTGGAGGCCAGCACCTCATGGATGTCCATATCGGTTAAGCCATCGTTGGCGGGCTTCCAGTTCGCGCCGCCGTCGTCGCTAACGAGCATGCCGCCGACCTCAATTCCCGCGTAGAGCCGATCAGGCCAGGCGGGATCGAAGGTCAAATAACGGGTGCGCGATTGCAGCTCCGGACTGGGCGGAAAGTTCGCCCCGGCGCTGTTGACGCGTACGCCTTCCAGTTCTTCCCAGCCGGCGTTTTTGCTCCTGTAAACCGCCGAAGGAATGGTTCCGACAAGGACGCCGCCGTTGATCGCCAAGGCGGAAAAGAGCATCATCTTGGGCACGTTGGGGTTGGCGCGCTTCCAGGCGCCGCCGGCATTATCGGTATAAAAGAGTCCCGAGTGCTCGCTGCCGGCATAAATCTTCTGCGGATCTTGCGGATCAACCGTCATGCAGGTGAGGCTCCAGTAGGACAGGTCGCGCTTGGTTTGTTGCCACGTATTACCGTCCTGTTCAAAACGATACCAGCCGGACAGTGTTGCTACATGCAACGCCTTTTTCTTACCGTTCGATTGGCTCATGATTGTCTCCTTTGCCGTTTAGTCCGTCGAATGTGAGACATCTTTAACCCGTTCCGGGGATAAATCGCAAACGCGCATGTTGCTCTCGCCCTTTTTTTCATTGCGGCTCACGTATAGGCGCCGGATCTTGAGTTCTCGGGATTTCACAGCGGCGGCGCACCTTTCGATGCGCATGGGCGCGTCTCAGCGCAACTTCAGCCGCATACACTGTTACCCCCGATTGGCTTCCGTGGGGTTGGGAACTCGCCGGACGGACAGCTTCAGGGTCGATGGAGTAACCTCGTGCAGCGTAAGCTCCTTCGGGTATTTGATATTTTGTTCCGAGATGTTAAAAGTTCGCCGGCCGAGCTCCGCCATCGAAACGTCGATAGCGACTTTAATGCTGTTCGAATTAAAGAGGTAGAAAGCCCGGCGCGGACCGCGAAAAGTCGCGCTCACCATCGGCGGCTCAATTTCTTCGACCTGCAGATCGGGTGGCAAGTTTTCGATCGCCACCGGAATGTTGTAACTGACCTCGACGGTTTTGGCGCCGGGCACAAAAATGTACCAGAAACCTATTGCCAATGTGATGGCGATCGCCTTGGCGATCCAATTCTCGCGAAAGAACGGCAGCGCAATGTTGCTTTGCGCCGCGGCCGGAAATTTCGCCTGCAGGAAATTTTCTAGAACGGCGCCGAGCTGCTGAATTTCCACCTCGCGGAGCCTGCCGTCCCGGGCTACAGAGATTGTGCCCCGTTCTTCTGAAACCACGATGCATAGAGCATCCGTCAGCTCCGCCAAACCCAAACCCGCCGAGTGCCGGGTGCCAACGTTGGCAAGTTGTTTAAGGTTTTTAGAGAGCGGCAGATGGACGGCAAAACGCGTGATCGTATCTTGCTCCACCACGACAGCGCCGTCATGGCCCGGAGAGTGAGAATCAAAAATGCTTTTGAGCAGCGGCCCGCTCAGCTTGCCGTCAAGCGGAATCCCTCCGGTGATGTGGCGCTCCAATGGATCGTTGCCGCGGATGACGATCAATGCGCCGATACGTTCTTTCGCCAGGTCCGCCACGGTGCGTACAAGGGTATCCGAGGTGCTGGAGCCCAGCGTCGGCGTCCGTTTTCGCGCCAGACTCCAGACTGCGATGCGCTCGAACAGCTGGCGCAACTCTTCTTGAAAAATGACCACGATCATGATCAAGAAAATGGCGAAAAAGCCCTGGAAGATCCATGCTGTCATTTGCAGATCGAGGTACTTGGCAATGATGTAAATGGAACCAAGAATCAACATGCCGCGAACGACAAAAGCAGCGCGCGTCTGTTGCGCCCAGACTATCGCCGTATAAAGGAGGATGGCCACAAAGATGACGTCCAGCATCTCCGGCAAAGTAACGGTCCAGAATGGATTGATGGTCTCATCGAGCATAAGTGCCAATAAGCTCCTAAGTAGATCTGCCTCTGACGACGACGGCGGTCAATCGATCGTCACGTACCGTCTTTACCTGCAAAATAGCACTTCGGGTCGCCGAGACATACCCTAAAAGTATTAATATTTGCGTCGCGCGTCGGTATACATGATGGACTTGATGTCGGGGTTGTGATCGCGGGGACTCGTTTGCGCAAGGGGACGATTTTGTGTAACGGAATGTCGCCGTCTTGTACTATACGGTACTTGCTCACCGATCCCGTCGGTTATTGCTCTTAAACGCTGTTACGGTTAGAGGAGGCAAGATATGGCTCTTGGTCGAGTGTTGGTCGAAGAGTTTCAAGGCGAAGTACTTCAATGGCTGCGCCAGAGAGTTGAGATCGTCGTCGTCAATCCTTGGATTGAGGCGGAGAGGTGGGATCTGGAGGCGTCTCGAGTCGACGCGGTGATCAGCCGCAAGGGGAGAATCACCCGCGCCCACATGGAAAAGAGCGGCGGCCGATTGAAAGTCATCGCACGCACCGGCGTCGGCATCGATCCATCGCGGGTAGATCTGGATGCCGCTAGAGAATTCAAGATCTGGGTGACTAACCAGCCGGGCAGCAATGCGGTGTCGGTGGCCGAATTGGTGTTTGGCCAGATGATTGCGCTGGCGCGTCGCACGCACCAAGCCGATCGCGCAGTGAAAGAGAATCGCTGGGGTGAATATCTGCAATTTATCGGTACGGAGCTGGCCGGGAAGATTCTCGGCATCGTCGGCATGGGAAACATCGGCGCTCGCGTGGCGCTGCGCGCCCGGGCCTTCGAGATGGCTTTTCTGGTCTTCGATCCGTATATCCCCGAGTCCCATGTGACGGCGCTAGGCGGACGTTGGATCGGCTTGGAGGAGCTGCTTTCCGAGTCGGATTTTCTGACGATTCACTGCCCGCTAAACGCCGAGACCGCGGCAATGATCGGCACCCGCGAGCTCGCCATGATGAAATCGTCGGCTTATCTTATCAACGCCGCACGCGGGGGAATCATCGACGAGCAGGCATTGGTGCGTGTATTGGAGGAGCGAAAGATCGCCGGCGCTGCGCTGGACGTCATTGAAAGCGAGCCACCGCGTAAAGATCATCCTTTATTCAAACTCGACAATATTCTATGGACGCCGCATTTGGGCGCGGTCACTGCGGAAGCATCGAAACGCGGCGAGTGGGGTGCGGTGCACGAAGCGATCCGTGTATTGGAAGGAAAGCGCCCCATGCATCCCGCGCTGGAACTGCGTTAGTCGGTGTGAATAAGGCAGTGTGACGCTGGCTCCGTTCGGTCAGGCCGTTGGCTTAGCGCAGCATGCCTTCCAGCCGCGCCTGTGTGACTTGAACTGCGCCGTTGGTCCTCAGGCGGATGACGTTGACGGTGCCGGCGTATTCCGGCGAACCCGAATAATAAGCCGTCACTTCGCCGTTGCCCACAGGGGTCGCTTGGTTCCAATGCCCGAGAGCTACATAGTCAGCGCCGGTGGCGACCAATTCCTCACGGTGGATCAGCCACGAACCGATCATTCGATTAGGATCCCTTGCCTCATCGACATAATGGCCGTGTGCGGCGGCG
>CAYZXN010000367.1:0-12017 GCA_964482425.1 uncultured Syntrophobacteraceae bacterium
TTCAGACTTTGCTCGGTCTGGGAACACAACAGCAGTCCACGGCTTACGGCCGCATTCGAGGTGCTCTGGATTTGGCTAAACTTCCAATCATGGATAAACACAACCTATTGGGGTCTGCTGAAACAACCGTATAAGCATTAGATCGTTAGATTCAGCGGCGCCATCCGGGCAAGCGGCTTGCGCAATCACATCAACGCTTTGAGCGCCGGTACTTTGGCGAGGACTCGCTCCACTAGATCGGGCCCTGCTTTTTGCCGTGCATAATCGATCAGCATATTTACAAACGGTCCGGCTTGATTGGTACTAAGCCCGCTGCCCTGCAGCGTGGCCAAGGCGCCGCCGCTCTGGCCCATGGCAGAGGTCAGGCCCCCCAGCATCCCGCCCCCGCCTCCAGTCCGGCTCGACCCTGCCGATTGCATCAAACCCTCCGCGCCTGGCAATTTGGCGATCAGTGCCTGCACGTCGTTGCCGTCGCCCTGTTCTTTAAGAAAGTTGAGCAGGCCGCCGGTTGCCGACTTTGCCTGATCCTCACCGATTCCCAACCGGCTCACTGCCGATTGAATGAATTCTTGCATGGATCTTCCTCCCTCTATTTAAATAGAATGTTCGTTAATGAATGGCGCATCGCGGTGCAACTGTTCTCAGTGTCAACACCGCTGTGCGTCAAAAGCAATCCCCGACCTGCAAATTCATTCGCAATGCCACGGTCGACGAAAAGAACTGTTGCGTTCCAGGTACTCTGGTTAGTAATATCCGGTCATTGGTCAACCCAAGGAGGCCCGCTATGAAAACGTCGTTAGCCGTTGCGCTGGTTGTTGGTTTGGCGCTGTTGCAGACTCGCGCCTTGGCGGATCTACCCGAACCGAAAGCCCGAGAGAATCCCAATGCGGAGGCCGGGCGCAAGGCCATCGAGGCGAATGATTTCAAAGCGGCCGTGGGGCATCTCATCAAAGCAGTGCAGGAAGCGCCGGACAATGCCGACGCTCACAACATGCTGGGCTACAGTTATCGCAAAACCGGCGTATTCGATAAATCCATGGAGCACTACCAGCGAGCGCTCAAGATCGATGTCAATCACCGCAGCGCGCACGAATATCTGGGCGAGCTCTATCTCGATATGAATCAACTCGCCAATGCGGAGAAACAACTCGCGGCGCTTAAGAAGTCGTGTCCGTTCTTCGGCAAGTGCGCCGAGTACGAAGATTTGAAGCAGGCCATCGACAAGTACAAAACGAAGAAATGAACGGCAGACAACCTCTGCCGTTGAACTTTGAACGGTGGAACCTTGAACAGCCGATTAGAATCAATGTGAATTCGAAAGAGCCGGGACATGTCTGAAACAATCAGGGCCAAGATCGGTTTTGTCAGCGGCGGCGCCGGTTCCATGCCGCACTACAGCAGTTTTCTGCCGCTGATTCCGGACGCAGTCAAGGTGGACTTTACGGGGCTAGAGCTTTACGGCGATTCGCTTTATCAGATCGCCGATAAAAAGGAGACCATCGTCAGGCGGGTGAAAGAGTTCATCGAGCAGCGGCAATGGGACGGAGTGATTCTCACCGCTGCGCCCACCGAAGTGCTCAACCCGGGACTATTCGATGCTTTGAAGGCAGCCTTGGAGGTTCCGTTCACGACGGCATTGCATGCTTGTGTCACCGCCCTGCGGGTGTACGGCGCCAGGCGCGTTTTGTTACTGACACCGTTCGATCAGGGTATGAATGAGCTGATCTGCGGCCATTTGGAAAAACTCGGCGTCGCCGCGGTGGCGCCGCACGCTTTCGAGAATCTCGCCGTGCCCAAACGTATGGACCCGGATGAGGTTTTTGAGTTGGCCAGAGACAATCTGAACGCGACCGACCCGGTGGATGCCGTTTACTTCCAAGGCGCGGTGCTCGATCCGATCAAGGTGCTGGAGAAAATCGAGCGCGAGTTGGGTATGACCGTGATCGCCAGCAATCCCGCGATGCTATGGTATGTGTTGTCCAGGTTGGGATTTGCATTCCCGGTAAGCGGCTACGGCAGACTCATGCGCGATTGGCCCGATATCGTCGAATGATGGATTAGGTACGGTTTGCAAAGCCGCGCCAGCCTGGCGAGCGTTAGACCTTCCATCGACGATGGACTGTTTCTGTTATCGGCCTTTGATCCCTGCCAGCTTTTTCGAACGATGTTTCCCCTCTTTGCCGCCGCAGCGGAAAGTTTTTGATCATCCAGCACAACCGTGATTCCTCACATCGGTTTGGAAAGAGCAGCGCAGAACAAGGTTCAGGCGCGGCAGGTTAGTCTCGATACTGCTGGATCAGTTTTGCCACCAGTGCCGTCCAGCCGGTCTGATGGCTGGCGCCAATGCCGGCGCCGTTGTCGCCATGGAAGTATTCGTAGAACAAGATGAGGTCGCGCCATAACGGGTCGCTCTGAAACTTCTCCGTGCCGCCAAAAACCGGCCGGCGGCCGTCTTCGTTGCGCGTGAAGATGCGCGTCAGGTGGTGCGAAATTTCGCCGGCCACATCCCACAGATGCATCATGCGGCCGGAACCGGTCGGGCACTCGACTTTATAACTGTCACCGAAAAAATAGTGAAACTTCTGCAGCGAATCGATGATCAGGAAGTTGACCGGAAACCAGATCGGGCCGCGCCAGTTGGAGTTGCCGCCGAACATCACGGTGCTCGATTCGGCGGGCTCGTAGTCGACCCGGTATTCGGCGCCTTCGACCTGAAAGCTATAAGGGTGCTTGAGATGGTAGCGCGACAGCGCGCGGATGCCGTACGGCGAGAAAAATTCGTTTTCGTCGAGCATGGTGCCGAGGATCCGCCTGAGACGCCGGCGGTTGACCAGCGAGAGAAACCGGCGCGGTCCTTCATCGGTGGTCAGAGTTTCGATGTGGTCGCCAAGCGCCGGACGGTTTTCGATGAACCACTGCAGGCGGCGCTTGAAACCCGGCAGGCTGTCGACAATGACGGGATTGAGGGTTTCCACGGCGAACAATGGAATTAGCCCGACCATGGAGCGCACTTTCAGATGCGCCCGGCCGCCGTGCGGAAATTGCAAAACGTCGTAGTAAAAACCGTCCTTTTCATCCCATAGCTCGATCCGTGCTTCGCCCAGGTTGTTCACGGCCTCGCAGATATAAACGAAGTGCTCGAAGAACTTGCTGGCGACGTCCTCATAGGCCGCGTTATCCCTGGCCAGCTCGAGTGCCATGGCCAGCATGTTAAGACAATACATGCCCATCCAGCTGGTGCCGTCGGACTGCTCCAGATGACCGCCGGTGGGGAGCGGCTTGCTGCGATCGAAAACGCCGATGTTGTCGAGGCCGAGAAAGCCGCCTTGGAAGACATTGCGTCCTTCGGTGTCCTTGCGGTTGACCCACCATGTGAAATTGAGCAGCAGCTTGTGGAAGACCTTTTCAAGAAACGCGCGGTCGGCGATGCCGCGGCGCTTTTGGTCCAACTTGTAGACGCGCCAGGCCGCCCAGGCGTGCACCGGAGGGTTGACGTCATTAAAGGCCCATTCATAGGCCGGCAGCTGGCCGTTGGGATGCATGTACCATTCGCGCAGCATCAGCATTAGCTGGTCCTTGGCGAAGTCGGCATCGACCAGCGCCAGCGAGACACAGTGAAACGCCAGGTCCCAGGCGGCGTACCACGGGTACTCCCATTTGTCGGGCACGGAAATGACGTCGGCATTATAAAGATGGCGCCATTCATGATTGCGGCCGCGGAGCCGGGATTTGGCCGGCGCAGCTCCTGCGGGATCGCCCCTGAGCCAGCGGCTGACGTCATAGTAGTAGA
This sequence comes from uncultured Syntrophobacteraceae bacterium, assembly GCA_964482425.1. Taxonomy (GTDB): domain Bacteria; phylum Desulfobacterota; class Binatia; order UBA9968; family UBA9968; genus WHTF01. Next base: position 3,791 of record CAYZXN010000367.1, read on the forward strand.
ACTGCTTGCTCCACATCAGGCCGGCCAAAGCCTGGCGCATGATGTTGCGGCTGTCGGCGGCGATCTCGTCCGGAATGATCGAGCGATAAAATTCATCGGCTTCATGGCGGCGTTGAACCATCAGACCGTCGAAATCGCCGTCGAGGAATTTGCCGCCTTGGGGCAGCACGCCGGTAAAGCGCAGCCGCGCGACGAAGCTCTGCCCCGGCTGCACGACAGTGGTGTAATGCGCCGCCGCTTTGGTTCCGGAACCTTCGGGGTTCACGGCGGTCATGACGTTGCGGACTACATAGTCGTCGATGCCGTCTTTGACAAAGGGAGTTGAATTCTCGACGTTGAACAGGCGGTCGTAGTTGGTTTCGTTTTCGGTAAACAGGAGCTCGGGAGTTTGCGCGCAATAAAGCCAGCGCGTGCCGTAGTAATGATGATCGAGCCGGATAGCCGCGATCTCGGCGGCGCTGTCGTGCCGCAGGCGCGGCTGGCGCGGATCGAGGCCCCAGGACCAGGTGTTGCGGAACCACACGGTCGGTAGCAGATGCAACGGTGCGGCCACCGCGCCGCGGTTGATCGCCTCGATCCGGATCAGAATATCGTCGGGCGTGGCTTTGGCATATTCGATGAAGACATCGAAGTAGCGGTCGTGGTCGAAAACTCCGGTGTTGATCAGCTCGAATTCAAGATCGCCCTTGTTGCGGCGGCGGTTCTCTTCCACCAGGCGCGCGTAAGGAAACTCCGCCTGGGGATATTTATAAAGAAACTTCATGTAGGAATGGGTCGGCGTGGAGTCGAGGTAGAAATAATATTCTTTGACGTCCTCGCCGTGATTGCCTTGGGTGCCGGTGAGACCGAAAAGACGCTCCTTGAGAATCGGGTCCCGCTCGTTCCAAAGCGCCAGCGCAAGGCAGATGTACTGGCGCCGGTCGCAGATGCCGCCGAGGCCGTCCTCGCCCCAGCGATAGGCGCGGCTACGCGCCTGTTCATGGGAAAAAAAGTTCCAGGCCTCGCCGTCGTCGCTGTAATCTTCGCGCACCGTGGCCCATTGCCGCTCGGACAAGTATGGGCCCCAGCGTTTCCAATTAGCCGTGCGCCGGCGGTCTTCCTGCAGCCTTTGATCTTCGCGCGTCAAGAGCTAATGTTTTCCTGTCCTGAGTTTTATCACGGCAGGTAATCGATCTGAAACGGATAAACTTGTGTTGACAGCGGACCTGCATGACATAAGAGTAGTAGATAATGATGGCCCGTTGAGTTTGCGGTGAACTCACCGCAATCCTCGAGGATGGTGGACGTATGAAGAATCCGGTAGAAGTTGGCCTTGTGCTTAGTCATTCGTTTCCCTCAGGCACCGGGAGTTATAATTATAAAGGATCTTTTAAAATCGTCGTGCAAAATCTGGCTTACAAGAAACAAGTTGCTGTCTGGGCGCAGTTAGGAACAGTGTGGAAGGAGATCGAGGCAAGTTACGTTCAATCCTTGCCCGAAGATCGCGAAATGTGGAGTGCGCCCGCAAGCAATGGCGAGGACCAGTTTGTCGCTAAATACACGGTGAACGGCACAACTCACTGGGACAACAATGGTGGAACGAACTACAATTTTCCGCAAGTATTCGATTCTTTCGCTGTTCTTGCCGGACAAAATTATAGGGTCGTTCTGGGTTCGGCGAGCATGTCCGGCTCAACACTGCACGTGCGGCTGGGTGTGCAGAACCTCGCCTACTATAAGGTGGTCGGCATCGTCTTTACCACAGACAACTGGATTACGGTGAACACCGCGTACGCGCAGTATCATTCTACCATGACGAGCGGCATGGAGCTGTGGGATGTCACCGCGCCGGTTGGTTCGGCGACTGAAGTAAAACTGGCTCTCTTCTACAAGGTCTCGGGCGGAGAATATTGGGACAACAACTTCTGGCGCAACTATAGAGTCATGGCGTCAGGGACAACCAGCTGGGGCGATCCACCATAAATAGGAGAAGCAAAGGGCACTGCGTGAAACGGTTCTTACCCATGAAAACGGTCTTTTTTCTTCAGCGATCTTTTTTGGCGGAAGAATCTGACCCAGCGTGAAAGAGCGACGACAGCGAGTACCATAAATAGAGTGCCGGAAATTACCAGTAGATACAGATTGTCGCGTTTATCCGGCTCTTCCCACGTTGGGACATACGCTAGATCGGTCTGAAACCTATTCTCTTCGAAATCGTAGACATAGACGTTTTGCCACTCAAAGCAAGTAATGGGTTTTGCAAATGCTAGGTCGTCCCGTCGAGTTTCTGCGGGGACATCACTGGCTTTGTAGATGCAGGTGTTGAATTCCAGGGCGACATTTTTGACACCGGTTCCGGTAACGAATGCCCCGGCGGGATGATCGGCCATATAGACAATAGGAATTGTCGGCTTTGCGGCGCCGTAGTATTTCTGGGTACGAGGATCATAGGAACCCGGTTTATTCCACCTTAATAAATAGAATCTGCCGACTTCCGGGTCGCTGTTGTACGCCGGATCGCTGTCCTGGGAGTCAATTACCCATTGCGGAAAGCAAAAGGGGATCTTTTCCCCGAAGCTCGGCACGGTATCGCCTACACTCCGATGGATCTTACCTTCGCTACTTCTCGAACTATGAAAAACACAGCCTTTTATGAATTGAACAATGGCGTAGTTCTCGAGCGCATCCACTGAAGCGGTCTCGTATTCCATGATCACGCTGTTGCCGTAGGTGGGATAATCGGGGTCGTCGCTGAACCAAACTTCGTAGACCGAGGTTGTCAGCGAGAATCTTCTGAGATCGCAGGTGTCGGTCGACCGACAGTCCGAATTCAAAAAGTTTTGTTTTGTCTCCGAGAGCGTATGCACATGCCCTTTACCGCTAAAGTGTCCATGAGCATTCCGCGCCAGAAAAGAGATAAGCAAGATGAATGAAAAACAAAACAGTTGCTTCATTGAGTCGACAATATCAGCCTATCGGAATCGAATTTTAGGTCAACTGGAGAAAAAGCCGGTTCAATACGCTCAACCCGTTCAATCGCTTCGTACGTTCACGTTGAACCTGCCCCCACGCCACTACTAACCTTCTGGTTCCAATAGTTCCAAACGTTCCTCTGCTTTGCTCCGTGCCAGTTGTAAATCCGGAAGGCCGTTTAAACGTTTAAGTAGACATTAAAACTGCTGAGACGTAGCGCGGTCCAACCCGGTAAATGCCAGTGCCCGGCGGGGCTAGTCCCCATCTGCCGGAAACCGGCGCGCGTTGACATAACCGCTCGTTGTCGAATACTCTCCGGCTCAGATCGGAATCTGACGTGGGAGGTGTGACATGACCGAAGTTCTGCAAAGCGTTGAAAGCGATGCCGGCACTGCGCCGCGCGCATCGTCGAACATTCGCCATCTTTGCCGGATGGAGATTGAGGGAGGTGGGCAGATAGTCATCGATGGTAACTATGCCTATGTCGGCCATCAACACCGGCCGCACGGAACGTCGATTCTTGACATTTCCGACCCGCGCAAGCCGAAGATTCTCAGCACACTCTCACCCAACCATCCATGGTCGCACTCCCACAAGGTGCGCGTCGCCGGTGACATCATGGTCGTAAATTCCGAGTTCGAACGCGGCGACGGCGCTCGCCGTGAGGAATACCCTGACGGCGGGTTTCGCATCTACGACATCAAGGACAGAGCCAATCCCAAGCTTGTGACATTCGTGAAAACCTACGGCAAGGGTGTGCATCGTTTCGATCTCGACGTCAACTACGCCTATATCTCGACCGAGATGGAGGGCTTCGTCGGCAACATCCTGGTCATCTACGATATCCGTAACCCGTCGAAGCCGGTGGAGGTCTCGCGCTGGTCAATGGAGCGACAGAACGTTGCCGGCGGTGACGAGCCGCATCCGAAGGGCGCCGAACACCGCCTGCACCATGCGATGCGCTGCGGCAACGAAATGTATGCCGGCTGCTGGATGTCGGGCATCGCGATCATCGATGTGAGCGACCTCGACACGCCGCGCACGTTGTCGCGACATGAGTATGACCCACCCTGCCCCGAGCCGACCCACACTTTCCTCAAGGTGCCGCACCCCATCGGCGGCAAGTACATTGCGGTATCGACCGAGGAGGAACGCGCGCGACGAGGCGCCGACGCCGGCAAGGCGCATGCGCCGTTACGCACCTGGGACGTCAGCGAGCCTACTCGCCCAAAGCTGCTCCATTCGTACTTCCTGCCAGAGTCGGCAACGCCTTATCCGGCCGGCAAGGTCCGCTTTGGTACGCATCAGCTTCGCGAACGGGTTAACGATGACAATCTTCTTTACGTCACCTGGTTCGCCGGCGGACTGCGCATCATCGACATCAACGACCCGGCCAACCCAAAGGAGCGAGGCTATTTTATTCCGAAACCCGGCGATGGAGTGGCGGCGCCGCTTACCAATGACGTCGTCAAGGATGCCCGCGGCCTCTTGTGGGTGACCGATAAAGAGCGCGGTCTCGACGTCATCGAATACACTGACTGAGCTCAAAGCCAACGGCGGATCGTGCCGTTGAATTAGGTTAAAAGTCGAGTGCTTCCGTACATCATAGATCCTCGTGTTTTGTTGCAGACGGTTTTTACTTTGATCAAAATCTGGAATCGTCGAGACGTGTTGGGTCGATGAAAAAGCGAATGGTTGATAAAAGATCCGGAACTCACACCGAACTCCGTCCCGGGTTAGGGGGGCGTGAGAACGAAAAGCGGCATTAGATTACTGGAGGAACGCGAAGGAGTTGGAGAACCGGCGAAGAAGGGCGACCGAGTCGGTTACAACTTAAAAATGTCTTTGAACGGAGGCGGCGAAGTTCCGATGAACGGCGTCGGCCGAACACTTACCTGCCAGCATCATCAGAGTTGAAGGGGGCTATCGCCTCATCGACCATTCGACCGAACTGGGCTCGCGCCGGGCGATCGCCGGGATTGAGCGCTCGCTCATCGGCATCGGAGGCAGAACGGTTATCGCAAGGTGCGTTTGAGCCCTCAACTCGCTTACCGTGACGGGGAACTGAGGGTTTGATACCTCCAATGCCGTGCTGATCGTCGAGTTTTGGATAAGGCAAATAAACGCCAAATAGTTCCGTCACATTTTCGGTAGCCAACCCAGTTCGACAGTTACAGAGGTTCAACCGCTCAGTTCCATTCCTATCCTCGGAACGGCTGGTGAAGTCGATAGTCACAGCGGCTTAGTTGCATATACTTTGCTCCTTTGATCGATGCATGACGGAGGTCATCAAAAATGGGAAGAGCGAAGAGAGCAGTTTGAGTGCAGCTACTGCGGCAAGAAGTTCAACTTTAAAAAAAGCTGAAGAGCATGAGCAGAACTGTGCCGAGCGTAAGTAGACAGTGACGAAAGAAAAGTCATGGCATCGAGCAAAAAGCGACGTGGTCCTCACAGCCGCAAGAGCGAGAAAAGAAAAGAGGCAACACCGGGCGCTAGAACTCTCGATACAAGAGCGCCGTCTCAAACTAATTGGACCTTTCGAACCGGATGCCAAGCGCCGTCGGTCAGCACATGGGTACAGGGCGCGCGCCGTTGATGAAAGAAAAAAGCGGCTGCTTAGAGGCTCATGTCGGACATTTTCGACCGCTGCGCGCCATGCGGCGCGCAGCCTTGCCTGCGGTCCACAAGATCACGATCAGGCGCCAGCCGTGGCTCCGTTTCAGTCCTGCGACCCATAACGTCCCAAGACCACGACAATTTCGCGAATTAGCTACCAAAAGCTGAGGTAACTGAGCAGCTACGCCAAGGCGTGGAAATTGCGACGTGTTTTGGCAATGGCGGTTATCCTCTTTGTTGAAGATGATCCTCTCTCGCGCCGGAGTACAGCGCTTTTCCTTAGATTGTCCGGTTACCAAGTCTACGAAGCGGAGGACGGCGAGCTGGCCTTGAAGCTATTGGCTGCTATGCAGTTCGATGTAGTGATAAGCGATTTGAATTTACCCGGGCAGCTGAGTGGTATGGACATCTTGAATGCCGTTAAGACGATTCCCCGTAAAGTAGATGCCATTCTAATTACGAGCGGCGGCTCCGATGAGATCAAAAATCGAGCTGATTCATTAGGCGCCGTTTACATGGAGAAACCCATTAAGCTCCAAGAACTCGCAAGGACCATCGAGCAGAGAACGAAAAAATAGGAAGCTGCATAGCCGAACTAAGCGGATTCCGGCGGCCCCTTCGCGATCAAAGGCCGTAAGCAAGAAGAATTGAAGAGGAGTGACTTCGATGGTGATAGCAGATAGTGACTGTCCGAAATGTGGCAAGGGAATTATGAAACTGGTTCCTGAAACAGAACCTGTGATCCCGCAACCGAAACAAAGCGAATCGCGCGCTCGCTGCAGTGTTTGCGGTTACCAGGACACGGTAACTATTCGGGCCGATGATTAGATGATTGAATGACGCGCGTCGCGCTTGACCCCCATGAGTGATTCTGTCACTCTTTTGAATTGACCCGCACAAGCGATTCAATGGCTGAAACAGAACCCTCCGAAGAGCAACTCCTGGCGCTTGCCTCTCATCTGAACAGAAGACGCGAGGGCATTTTAGAGAAGTGGCGCGAGGCGGTGAAGCAGGATCCCGAGCTTGCCAACGCATCCACACTTTCGAGCGCGCAATTTTACGATCACATCCCGCGCGTGCTCGATTCCTTTGAGCAGAATCTTCGTGCCCGCAAGCAAGCGGAGGTAGTCGAGGCGGCGACGGCTCAGAAAGAGCTCGCCGCCGACCATGGATTGCACCGCTGGCATCACGGCTACAATCAACAGGAAGTGATGCGCGAGTGGGGCCACTTGCACGTGTCTCTCGTCATCGAGCTTGAAGAATACGATGCCGCGCATCCCGACCTCCCGCATGACGTTATGGCTCATGCGAGGCTGAGCCTGGCGCGTCTTTGCAGCGACGGCGTCAATGAAAGCGCAACGCATTACGCGCATTTGCAACAGGTCGAGGCCGCCGGACGCCTTCGCGATCTGGAAAGCGCTCTGGCGCAGCTAAGAGAATTAGAGCGCCAGAGAGCCGATGCGTGGCGTGAAGCAGCTCACGATCTGCGTGGAAAGCTTGGCGTGGTTAAAAACGTCACCGAGTTGCTGAACGATGAACGTATGCCGGAGGACAAACGTGGCGAAATCCGCCTGATGCTCGAGCAGGGTGTTGCCTCGTTGCAGGCTCTTCTCGAAGATCTGATCGTCTTGTCGCGCCTGGAAGCGGGGCAGGATCGACGGAAGATCACGCGTTTCGATGCCGGCGCCTTGCTGCGGGAGTTGTGCGCTGCTATGAAAGCCAGCGCCAAAGAGCGGAATCTTTTTCTCGAGGCAGAGGGCCCGCAATCGTTTGTCGTTGAAGGAGATGCGGTTAAAACTCAGCGCATCGCTCAGAATTTGCTGCTCAATGCCATCAAATATACCGAACAGGGAGGAGTGAAGGTCGGCTGGACGGAAGCTGCGCCGCATACGTATGAGCGCTGGATGCTCTATGTGCAAGACACCGGCCCGGGGTTTGGAGACGGCTCGGTTACCCCGCTGGCTCACGCTATCAAAAAATCCACCCAAGAAGTTTACGCGGTGCAAGAAGAAGCCGAAAAGTCCGGCCAGGATTCAACCTTCGTCGCCCCTGCAACCGTGCTCTCCTCCGAGTCTATGAAAAGGCCCGATTATCAAATGGCCGGTGAAGGCATCGGTCTATCTATCGTTAAAAAGCTGTGCGAGCTGTTGGATGCGAGCTTGGAATTCGAAACCGAGCGCGGCAAAGGCAGCACCTTCCGGGTTATACTCCCGCGCCATTACCAAGCCTAGTGAATGTATTTGGGCCTGCCGGTTTGTTTTTTAAACGACCCGTGTCCGGCTAGTTGCTGAACAAATTTCTCGATCACCGGTGGAAGTTGTGCCCGGCAGCGGTTCGCGTACGATTATTTTTGAATAGTTCGACGATCCGCGCTAAAAAGGCGACTGGGATTTGGTTTTGGCCCACTCGGAGGGCCCCAGAAAGGAGCTGTTTTGAAACCGATCGTCTGTTTTTTACTACTGTTCACCTGTTCAATTTACGCAGTTTCAAATCCGGCGGATTCCGGCGCCGAGGAGGTAACTCTGAGTTACACGGCCTCGACCTTGACGTTTCTCCCAGGCAGAGTGGCGGTGGACCAAGGGTTCTTTCGCCAAGAGGGTCTGGACGTCAAATTCATACAGATGCGGACGGCCGCGTTGATACCGGCTCTGGCAAACGG
>CAYZXN010000368.1:0-5488 GCA_964482425.1 uncultured Syntrophobacteraceae bacterium
GGTTGAAGCCTATCGTGTTTCCGGCTCCGATATGACCACACGAATGATGGAAGAGGCCAAGGCCAAGCGTTATATCGCCGACACGGTGGAAACCACCGAAGGCAATCTCATGTTCATGCGGGATTTGTTCCTGCTCCGGCCGTATCATTCGCCTCATTTCGTTTCTTATCCGGAGGATGCCAAGGAAAAAACCGAACGCGGTCTCTACTTCTGGGCAACCGCGCGCGAGTCCTATATCGGGTTTGCCTATAATAAGAACCTTCTGTCGAAAAGCGCTGTGCCCAAGGACTTCACCGGTCTCCTGCACCCGGAGCTCAAGGGGAGAATGGCCTTATCAATCAGCGATCCCAGCTACAAACTGGTCGGAGCGATAATCAAGGCGAGAGGCCTCGAGCTGACTAAAAAGCTCAAGGCACAGGAGATCACGCTGCACACGATCATCCCACCGGCAGTGCTGGACCTGATTGCTTCGGGGGAAGTTCTGGCTTCACCGGGAATTTTTCGCAATCACACACTGAACGCGATTGGGAGAGGAGCCCCGGTGGACTGGGTGCCCTTGGACCTCGTGCCGACCAATGTCGGCGGCGCGGCAATCTCGGTTCAACCGCCGCATCCGCACGCCGCGCTGCTCATGGCGAACTTTCTCTTGGGGCCGGAAGGCCAGTCCATATTGGAAAAATTCGAATATGGCAGCGCCTCAAAAAAACTTGGCTTTACCCGTTGGCGGCCGGAGCATGGTTCGACGACGGAGAAGTTTGAGAAGGACCTCCAGCGTTGGGAGAAACTTTTAAAGGAAATTAGCCGACGAGGACGTTAAGATCCATCGATTTGTGATGCGCCCAGCGCGGCATACAGCCGGCCTGCCGTTGTGGATCCACGGTTTTGGTAGGATACGCTGTCGTATCTTCGAGGTTTAAACGTATGGTCATGATGAACGCTGCCCACTGGATGTTTCTGTTTACCGGGGTCACCCTGGCTTACCTGGTGCTGCCGCCGTTCTTCTTCATCCTGCATACCAGCCTGGTGACAGACCGCGGCCTGCAGGCCGGCACTTTCACGATTCAGCATTTTGCCAACATTATTGACTCTCTAGGCGACGTCAAAACCTTGCTCACCAACTCGATGATTTTTTCCGTCGGCAGCGCCGGAGTCGCGCTCGTCTATGGGACGGTCTTGGCCTGGCTTGCGGAGCGCAGCGATGCGCCGTTTCGCAAGCTTGCCTACATTTCCGCCTACGTATCGTTCGCCATCCCCGGCATCATCAAGGTGGTCGGTTGGATCATGTTATTGGGCCCCAAAGCGGGGATTCTCAATGCGCCGGTGGTGGCGATGACGGGCGAGCCCCTTTTCGACATATTTTCCATGAGCGGAATGATCCTGGTCGAGAGCTTTCTCTGGATCCCGATCGTCTTTTTATTGATGTCAACGCCGTTTCGCTCGATGGATCCGTCGCTGGAAGAGGCCGCCACCACGGCCGGCAGCAGCGGCTGGCAAGTGTTTCGCCGCATCACGTTTCCGCTGGCGGTACCCAGCGTGCTGGCTGTCTTGATTCTGACTTTCATTCGCTCGCTCGAAGCATTCGAGATACCGGCGCTGATCGGCATTCCTGCCGGTGTTGAAGTGCTCACGACAAAGATTTACCTGCAGATCAAAGGCGGTTTAATTCCCAAATACGGCGAGGCCAGCGCCTATTCGATCCTTCTCATTGCTCTGGTCGGTCTGGGGCTGATTCCTTATTATCGGATCACCAGCAAGACCTATAAATTCACTACCATCAGCGGCAAGAACTTTCGGCCGAACCGCATCGAGCTGGGCAAATGGCGCTGGCTCGGCGGGTTTCTCATGCTCGCTCTGCCGCTGCTGCAGTTTTTGCCGATCGTCGCGATTGCTTGGACGTCGTTCCTGCCGTTTGCCCAGGCGCCGTCGCAAAAAGCCCTGTCGATGCTGACGCTGAACAACTACGCCACGGCTTTCGCTGACAGCAGCATCATCCGGTCGGTCACAAACAGCCTGACCGTGAGCATTAGCGCGGCGACGGTTGCCGTCATCATTACCTTTTTCGCCGCGTGGTTAATCGTGCGCGCCTCGATAAAAGCGCGCTGGGTGCTCGATCAGATGGCGATGCTGCCTCTGGTTTTCCCGGGAATCGTCATGGGCATCGCGATCCTGAAAATGTACCTGATTCTGCCGGTCCCGGTTTACGGCACGATCTGGATTCTCGTGCTGGCCTTTATCGCGCGCTACCTGCCCTATGGCATTCGGTTCAGCCACTCCGCGCTCCTTAGCCTGCATAAAGAGCTTGAGGAGGGTGCTACCGCGAGCGGCGCCAGCTGGTTTCAGATGGTCCGCCATGTGGTTGTACCGCTCATCATGCCGGCGCTCATGGCCGGCTGGATTTACATTTTCCTGATTACCTTTAAAGAGCTGTCCATAGCGCTGCTGCTCTATTCGCCCGGTTCGCAAGTGGTCGCCGTGACTATTTGGGAGCTGTGGGACAACGGCCATGTCGGCGAGCTGGCGGCCTTTAGCTTGATCATCACCATCGGGACGGTCATTGTCGGATCTATTTTTCTCAATATCGCGCAACGCTACGGGCTGCAAAGCTAGCCCTGAGAATGCATTCTCAGAGGGACGCGTCAACGCGACGCTATGAGTGGTACCTAGCGATAACGGCTCTAACAGTTTAAACAGTATCGTTGGAGGTTTGTTCGTGGAATTCAATGTCATCGACGCGGATGCTCATCATCTCGACGGGCCCGCCTACAAGAACTATTTGCCGGAACGTTTTCGCGCCAGAAGCGGGCCTTATTTTCCTTCGTTCGGATGGGATATTTTTCTCAACGGCACGACCGGGCGAAAGCCGGCTAATCCTCAGGACTACTGCGCTGATCTCGACGTCGAAAAGATAGGTGAGGCAGTGGCGTACCCGAGCAACGCGCTTTCCATCGGCCTTGTGCGCGAGCTCGACCTCGTTATCGAGTTGGCCAAGGCATACAACAACTGGGCCTACGACTTCTGCAAAAGCAGCGGCAATCGAGTTAAGTATGCCGCGGTGATCGCCCCGCAGGTGGTCTCTGAAGCCGTCAAGGAAATTCACCGCAGCGTCAATGAGCTGGGAGCGGTTGCCGTCATGATGCCCACCTACGTGCAACAGGGCTTGGATCTCGGACAGCCGCAATTCGATCCGATCTATGCGGCAGCTCAAGAGCTCGGGGCACCCATCGGCTTTCACGCCACGGCTCAAGTCGCGGTGGGCAATACGCGCTTTCACAAGTACCTGGGCGTGCACATGACCTCGCATCCTTTCGAGCAGATGCTTTCGATCGTATCTGTCATCTCCAATGGCGTGCTCGATCGCTTTCCGAAGCTCAAAGTCGCGTTTCTCGAAGCCGGAGTCGGCTGGCTGCCGTACTGGATGGAGCGCTTCGACGAGAAGTACCTCAGGCGTAAATCCGAGATGGAGCCGCTCAAGATGCTGCCCAGCGAGTACGTCAAAAGCAATCGCTGCTATTTCACCTGCGAAGGCGAGGAGTCGGCACTGCCGTTAGCGATCGAGCAATTCGGCGACGAGTGCATGATGTACGCGTCGGACTATCCGCACTGGGACATGGAGTGGCCGCACAGTGTAAGCCAGGTGGTACGCCGCAAAGACATTTCCGACCAGACTAAACAAAAAATTCTCGCCGACAACGCCAAGACCTTTTACCGCTTTTCGTGACCGGACTGTGTACTGCGCTTAATTGATTGGAACACCTGGATTGGAACCTTTGGAACGGTTTGCCCCCGAACCCATTGCGGGGCGACCTTAAATAGCTGAACCAAATTGCGGAGGAGCTTTAAATGCCCGATCAGAAACTCATAGTCGCCGATGTTAATGAGACCGACGGCATAGCCTGGCTGACCCTCAATCGGCCGGAAAAAAAGAATGCGCTGAGCATCGCGCTGCTGAGTGAGCTGGCCGCTACTCTGCGATCGCTTGCCGATAACGATAGGATCCGCTGCATCGTCACCACCGGTGCCGGCGGTTCCTACTCTTCCGGCCGCGATCTCTATGACATGCGCGGTCAGGAAAACCGCCGCCGTAGCCGCGGCATCGGCGGGGTTGCCGAAATCGTTGACATCATGCGCAAGCTCCCGCAGGTGACGCTGGCAAAGGTCCGCGGTTGGTGCCTGGGCGGCGGCCTGGCTATGATCAACGGCCACGACCTGGTCATCTCGGCCGACAGCGCCATGTTCGGCATGCCCGAGGTCATTCGCGGCAGCTACGGCGCGACGGCGACGCCGTCGCTCTTTCACGCCGGCATTCCATTCAAGAAGGCTTTTTTTATTTCGCTCACCGGTCGGAACTTAAGCGGCATCGAAGCCGAAAGAATCGGCCTGGTATCCCAGGTTGTGCCGGAAAGCGAGCTCGACGGCTACGTCGACATTCTGGCCAAGGAGATCGGTAGCCGCAACGGCGCGACTTTGGAGAACGCCAAAATCGCCGCTTACATGCAGAAAGATCTTTCTTTCGAAATGGCACTCAAAGCCGACGATCTGGTCTCGCACCGCCTGCGCTACTACACCAATCCGCTAGGGGACGTCGAAGGTTACTTGCACTCGCAAAAAGGCGGAGGGACAGTGAAGTATGTGAAGCCGGAGGATAAAAGCTGAGGCGCGGCGATACGGAAAGGGACCCCAGCAGGATGCTTCTCAAATCCGGCCATCGCCGAGCCGTGGTTCCTCGCGTTCAATGCAAGCGTTGAGATTCATCCGGTGATGGTACCGGACGATCTAGCCAGAGCCGGCGGCGCCATCGAGAACGCGGTCAAGAAATACGCCTGATTGTTCGAGCGCGGGACATATCTTCAAGTCACGCAGTCTCGCAAAGCAGATCCAGACCTCGTAAACCTGGCGAGTTAAAGTTGCGCAAGTTAGGCAGGTAAGCCCCAAAGACGAAACCCGTCATTGGTACACTATTGCTGATGGTCAAGATGCGTTGAGTGAGATCAGGCAAAGAACCGCGCCGCAAGAGTTAAAGCAGCGGGTTTGAAAGTTCGGTCACCGGAGCGACTGGGAGATCATCAATGGACGATGTGATCAATAAACTGACAGCGGAACAGGCTCTCGACGTGGTTAAGCGGCTGAACGAGCGAGGAGGCGAAATCGGCGAAGCGGTGCTGACCGAGGCGACCAACCTTTTGACCGCGGTCAACCTGGAAACCACGGCAGACGAAGTTTTTTTCGTTCTCGATTCGATAGACGTACAGGATTGTTGGGACAGGTCAGGCCGTTCCCGTCACGGTTACACCGAGCCCAGTGAAGCGGCGGTCGAACTAGTGGAGGAAGAACTTCAACCGTTTTACGAGCAAGCCGCACGATACCAAGAATTGGGTATGGCCGAGCAAGAAACGACTTATCGCATGGGAGTGATTCTAGGAATCTACCGCTATGAGCATGAGTCCAAGTCAGAGTTTAGGGAATGGTGCTCCGACGTTCCTAGTGAATG
>CAYZXN010000369.1:0-7283 GCA_964482425.1 uncultured Syntrophobacteraceae bacterium
TTTATTGAAAAAGTTTTTCCGGTTACCAGCACTAAATGTGCGGAGATGGTCAAGCTTTTAGAAAACACGTTTCGCAGCGTCAATATCGGCATGGTCAACGAGATGGCGCAGATGTGCGATCTGCTGGGGGTCGATGTTTACGAGGTCATCGATGCGGCGGCGACGAAGCCGTTCGGATTTATACCCTTCTATCCCGGTCCCGGTTTGGGAGGTCATTGCATCCCCATCGATCCGCATTATCTTGCCTGGAAGCTCAAGGCTCTTAATTTCCAGGCGCGTTTCATCGAACTCGCATCAGAGATAAACGGCATGATGCCTGGCGTGGTCACGAGTCTGGTCACCGACGGGCTTAACCGGTCCGCCAAAAGCATCCGTAACTCGAAAATACTGATTCTCGGCGTTGCCTATAAGAAGAACGTTAGCGACTGCAGGGAGTCTCCCGCCCTAGACGTCATGCGCATGCTCGCCGAAAAGGGGGCTGACTTAACCTATAACGATCCCTATGTGCCGCGCATGAGGATGGGGAGAACCATCTTCGAATCCGTGGAGCTGTCCTCAGATATCATTGCCGAACAAGATTGTGTGGTAATCCTGACCGATCACAGCGACTATGATTTCAAACAGATCGTGGCGAGCGCCCGCTTGATTGTCGACACCAGAAACGCCACCAAGGATTTACACACCTTCGCGGATCACGTTATTAAACTTGGGGCGGGACATAATCCGCGGGTGGTTTCCGGGAATGAAGATGAGAACGAAAGCCCTGTGCTCAACGGAACAACTCATTGAAAACCGCACTTACACTATTCATCAATTTTGATTTGCCGAAGGCGCACAGCACCGGTTTCAGAGTAGAACGACTTGATGTTCGTGCAGGCAGAGTGTCATTCGGTTCAAGACGTTCAAGTAGGTCAAATCGTTCAAACCGTAAGAAGCGGGAGGCGAGAGGCTTGAGTTGACGATTTGAGGCAGGATTTCGCCGCAGTCTTTAGCGCGGCAATCGCTGGTTCTTGTCGCCAGAGCAAATCTGTTTTCTCTTACTTGCCGCAACAGCGCTTGTATTTCCGGCCACTACCGCACGGGCACGGATCGTTTCTACCGACTTTGTCGACTTGTCGTTTAGCCGCCGCCGAACGCTCCGGCTCCGCAGTCTCAGCGCCATGGCTCAGCACCATCCTTTGCGGCCGTTGCGGCGCTTCCATTTCCGCCACTGCGGCTGTACTTTCCCGGGCGATCTCCACCGTGAACAGCTTCTGCACGACATCTTCCTGAATTCGATGAATCATGTCCTCGAATAAGGCGAAGCCTTCTTTCTGATATTCCTGAAGCGGATTTTTCTGGCCGTAGCCGCGCAGTCCTATTCCTTCCTTCAAGTGATCCATGTTAAGAAGATGGTCTTTCCAGAGCGTATCAATGCTCTGGAGCATGATGATTTTCTCCAGCTGTCTTAACATCGGCGCGCCGAACCGCGCTTCTTTATCTTCATAGGCGCGCATGACACGCTCTAGCGCCAGCTCGATTAAGCCGTCGACATTTAATCCCTCCTGCTCCTCCGGTTCTACCGTGAGCGGCAGATTGAAATGATGATGGAAGCCCTCGCGCAAGCCTGTCCAGTCCCAATCGGTAGGATGGGCGTCTTTATCGACGTAGCGCGCCGCGGTCTCTTCAGCGACGCCCCGCGCCATCTCCAGCACGTCTTCCTTCAGGGTCTCGCCTTTCAGTACCTCGCGTCTTTGGCCGTAAATCACCTCGCGCTGCTTGTTGAGAACATCGTCATATTCCAACAGGTGTTTACGAATATCGAAATTATGGGCTTCGACCTTCTTCTGTGCGTTTTCGATGGCGCGGGTCACCAACCCATGTTCGATCGGCTCGCCATCTTCCATTCCCAATCGGCTCATAATGCCCTGAATACGGTCAGCGCCAAAAATGCGCATCAAATCGTCTTCCAGTGAAAGATAGAACCGGGAGGACCCAGGATCGCCTTGCCGGCCCGCGCGTCCGCGCAACTGGTTATCGATCCGGCGACTTTCGTGACGTTCCGTGCCCAGGATATGAAGCCCACCGGCGGCAAGGACCTTCTCGCGTTCTTCCGCACATGTCCGCTGGTAGCTATCTAGGACTTCCTCGAAGCGCTGGCGATACTCGTCTGGAGCCTTATCAAGCTGTTCGCGGATATCCTCGACCATCCGCAGGTACTCCTGGCGCTTGGATTCGTAATTGTGTTGTGCCATCTGAATGGCTTCCTCATAGGGCGCGCGAACCTCCTCGCACCGAAGTTCCGCGGCTTCGAAGGCCGCATGTGTGTTGATGTATTCGGTTATCAGGTCGGCGTGCTCACCGCTCGATAGCGCCGCAAGCGCGACTTCGAATTCGAAATCGTTGACACGCTGCTCATAGTTGCGACGCTTCTCGTCGAGCACCTCCGCCAGTGCAGAACGCTCGGCCGGCCGCTCCTGCCAGCGCTGCACGTAATCGCTGAACTCCTGCCGCGCCTCATCAAAGGCCTCGCACGCCTCCGATTTCTTTCCATTCGCTTGCTGTAAGAGCGCCGTCTCCAATTCTTCCTTGGAATCCAGATAACCCGGCGGGATCGGCCTCGCCGCGTGCAGCACATCGATCAGTTCGGTGGCGGAAAGATCTTCAAAGCGCAGCCGGGCGTCGCGAAACGGTGAAATTTCCCGGATCTGTTTCTGCAGCTCGGTGGAACGCTTCAACGCGTCGCCACGCTGCTGTTGGGAGACCTCGCCCTCTTTGAGATATTTCGCTTCAGCCTTGCGAACCTCCTCATCGTATTTTTCCCGCAGCTCTCGCAAGGCGTCTTCATAGCGTCCGGCTCCCTGTATGGGCAGCTTGGCGGCACGATTAATCCATTCATTTTCCATATCGGAGCGCGCAAGAAACTCCGGATTACCACCAAGCAGGATGTCGGTGCCGCGGCCGGCCATGTTGGTCGCGATGGTCACTGCGGCGTATCTCCCAGCCTGCGCAATAATCGTCGCCTCGGCCTCGTGATTGACCGCGTTTAACACATTGTGCTTGACGCCTTTTTTCTTCAGCATGCGCGACAACCGCTCGGATTTCGCCACCGAGGTCGTGCCGACGAGATTAGGCTGCCCCTTTTTATAGCGTTCCTCGATCTCCTCGACCACCGCATTGTATTTTTCCTCATCCGAACGATAAACCATGTCCGGAAGGTCGTTGCGAACCATGCCCCGGTGGGTCGGGATAACGACCACGTCCAATTTGTAAATCTTCTTAAACTCGGGCGCTTCGGTATCCGCCGTACCCGTCATACCGGCCAGCTTCTTGTACATGCGGAAATAATTCTGGATCGTAATGGTCGCTAGCGTTTGATTTTCTTCGCGTATGTGGACGCGCTCCTTGGCCTCTACCGCCTGATGCAAGCCATCGGACCAGCGCCGCCCGGGCATCAAGCGTCCGGTAAACTCGTCGACGATAATGACCTCGCCGTCTTTGACGACGTAATCAACGTCCCGCTTGAAGATCGCATGGGCCTTGAGCGCCTGCTGCACATGGTGCAGCGTATCGATCTGCCGCGGGTCGTAGAGGTTGTGCACTCCCAAGAGCCGCTCAACCTTTGCCACCCCCGTCTCGGTCAAGGTCACGGAGCGGCTTTTCTCGTCAACTGTATAGTCGCCTTGGGCCTCGATGGCGGCGCGCTTCTCCTGTGTCGGATCGCCCTGAATCACCGCGCCGCGTTGCAGTTTCGGAATAATCCGATCGATGATGTAGTACTTGTCAGTGGATTCCTCCGCGGGGCCGGAGATGATCAACGGCGTGCGCGCTTCATCGATCAGAATATTGTCTACCTCGTCCACCACCGCGTAGTTGAGCTCGCGCTGGACATATTCCTCCAGTGAAAATTTCATGTTGTCGCGCAAGTAATCGAATCCGAACTCATTGTTCGTGCCGTAGGTGATATCGGCCAGATAGGCTTCCTGGCGGGTGATCGGGCGTAAATTCAGGTAGCGATAGTCTTTGGTCAGAAACGCCGGATCGTACTGATAACTGGCATCGTGAACGATGGAGGCCACCGACAGTCCAAGCTTATGGAAGATGGGGCCCATCCACTGCACGTCGCGTCGCGCTAGATAGTCGTTGACCGTAATCAGATGGACGCCTCTGCCGGTCAAGGCGTTTAGATACAACGCCAATGTTGCCACCAGCGTCTTTCCCTCGCCGGTTTTCATCTCGGCTATCTTACCTTCGTGCAACACGGCGCCGCCGATCAACTGAACATCGAAATGCCGCAGTCCGATGGTACGCCGCGAGGCTTCGCGAACCGCGGCAAAAGCTTCCGGTAAAATCTCATCGAGAACGTCGGCTTCGAGCTGGCGCAGCTCTTTATCGAGAGCTTCAACGTTACTTTTAAGCTCCTCGCGCTGTTCGATTTCGGCGTCCAAGGCTTGCTTGCGCGCCTCTTCCAGATTGGCCCTCGCTTGGGCGGTTGACTCGCGGATACGGCTCTTTAGCTCTTCGGTTTTTGCCAGCAGGCCATCGTCGCCGAGGCTTTGAAATTGGCTTTCGAAGATATTGATATTGTCGACATAGGGACGAATGCGCCTGATTTCGCGGTCGTTCTTCGTGCCGACTATTTTTTTGATGAGGTTTAACATTCTAGAATTCTGGCCCCCAACCTGGAAATGTGGAATGGCTTATGATGGCGCGGGCGACTGCTTCAAAAATACACCATGACAACGGAAGCTTACAAGATTCGGCGGAAAAACGAAAATGGCATCCGCTCAGCGTTCGATGCGCACCGCCGACTCTACCCGCTCGCCCAGAAAGCGCCGGCCCACTTTCACAAAACGATCCGGTGCGTCGGTAACAAAAAAACCGTGCGTGCCGTTGGCGCCTTTGCGCGCGAGGGACTGCTTCTTGAGAACCGATCCGATTTCTTTGGCGATTTCCTCTGCGGAATCCACCAGCTGAACCGATGCGCCGAGGAACTTTCGGATGGCGTTTTTGAGCAGTGGATAATGCGTGCAGCCAAGGATGAGCGTGTCGATGCCGCTTTGTTTGAAGCTGCCGAGATACGCCTCCACGGTCTTCGCGGCCACGCCATTGTCGGTCCACCCTTCTTCAACCAGAGGCACGAACAGAGGACAGGCGCGGCTGTAAACTTCGACACCGGCCTCATGCGCTTTAAGCGCCCTCGTATAGGCGCCGCTTTGAATCGTCGCTTCTGTGCCAATCACTCCGATCCGTTTGTTTTTAGTCACCTCAAGCGCTTGGCGCACTCCAGGTTCGATGACGCCGATTAGAGGAACATCCAGCCTCTTGCGCAACTCATCCAAAGCCAACGCAGTGGACGTATTGCAGGCGATGACAACGAGTTTGACGCCTTTCTCAATCAGAAAATCGGTATTTTCAAAGGAATAGCGAACTACGGTCTCCACTGACTTTGTTCCGTAAGGCGCCCTGGCCGTATCGCCGAGATAAAGAGTATTCTCGCATGGCAGTTTTTCGATGACCTTTTGCAGCACTGTGAGGCCGCCGATGCCTGAATCAAACAGGCCTATCGCATTGTCGCGGTTGGGCATGGGCGGGTTAGCTATCCGGTTCCATTTGTGCGCCGAGCTCTTTCTCACAACTCGGCGCGTAGCCGAAGACCTGTTCCCAGACGTGTTTGGATTCCATGCACAGATAAACCTTGGCCGTAGGGGCGCCGCGCCGGATCCAGCGCAGCATTTTGCGATACATATCGATCCGCAACGCTTGAAAATAACGCAGCTTGCCGTCGGGAGCCAGCACCTGCTCGGCGGTAATCAGGCGAGTGCGCGGCAAGCGCTCCCTCATGACGCGCTTGAGACCGGGCGTATTGCGGAGAACGCCCATGCTGAGCCAGGAAATGCGTCGCCAATCCACTGCGGCAAACAACCGCTCGATCATTTCTTCGTAGTCTTTTTCCCAACCTGGATATTCGATGATTGGATCGAAATGAAAGCCGAGCCGGTAACCCGCGTCCTGGCAAAGACGCGCCGCTTGCAAGCGCTCTTCCAAAGACGCCGTGCCATGCTCGTCGGCGTCGATGACCCGTTGCGGGTTCATCGACCACGAGACCACCACCCGTCCCTTGGGATCTATGTGTAATAGTTCATCGATGCAGTTGCTTTTGGTTTTGAGCTCGAGCAAAACGTTGGGTTGTTGGGCAAAGAAAGGCACCACCTCCCGGGTAAAACCGATGTAAGGATCCAGCGCCAGACTATCGGTGATCTCGCCGGTGCCGATGCGGAAAAAAAAACGCCGGTGTTTGCTGAGCAGGCGGTCTGCCTCACCGATCAAATCATCTATGTTGGCAAAGACCTTGAGCGCCGGGTTGTGCGCCAGGTATTCCTGAAGGTAACAGTAACTGCAATCCATGGGACAATTGCTGGCGAAATTGATGACGAAGTAATTGCAACAAACCTGGCCGTCGCTGCCTGGGCACTTTTTCAGAAACTCGCCTTTGTGCCTGGCGATGTAGAGAATCTTCTTGGCTGTGTCGAAATTCGCTGGAGAAGGAGCGCCTTCGTTCGCATCTATGAATCGTAAAGACACCTGCGGCAGGGTTTTCGTCAAATGGGCAAAGAGGCGAGTCGATTCGCAGCCGCGTTCGATAATAATTTCTTGCGGTTCAAACTTCTCCATGTTCAAGACTTACCTGCGTGGCTTCAGCGGCGCCCGCATCGTTAATCAGGGCGAATATTTCCGCCAACGGTTGGCTTTCAGCCGCCGCGCTCAATTTCCCTAAAACCTGCCTCAGTTGCGCCGGACTCGAAACAGCAAAGTCGAATCGCAAATCCCCGCCTTCGAGTCCGGCCGGCACGGACACTTTGACGCCATTTGGCAGTTTCAGGTCGCGGATTCTCGAACTGATGGAATCTTCCAACCGGCTCAAGCGCGGAAAGCGCAGGCGTCTCACCTGCTCCTTGATCCGCTTCAGCCGGTCGGCGCGGCCGAGCCGTGAATCGGTTTTAATCCGATCGATCGCCTGTCCTTCCAGGATATCGGCGATGACGATTCCGTCTCGTATGGCGACTTCTTCAAGCCAGTCCATCAGGTCGCGCACATGGTTCTCCCCCGCCTTTAACGCCGTCGCGATGTCCAACAACGAGGCGCCGTCGCGCGCTTCCCAGCTAAGCCAACGCTGCACGGTGTGCGGATGAAAGCCTTTGGTCGTGGCGTATTCCTGGATCTTTTGTTCCAACATCGCCAAATTCCTCGACGCATTGCGCCCATAGCTTTTCAAATCCGGCCGCATCTTCTTGCTTGCCCCT
>CAYZXN010000370.1:0-3932 GCA_964482425.1 uncultured Syntrophobacteraceae bacterium
CAAAGGGCTGGTCGAAGACTTCGGCGCCAACCGGGTCGTTAACACGCCGATCAGCGAAGGCACGGTAATGGGGCTGGCGATTGGCGCGGCAATGGCCGGCCTCAGACCTGTGGTCGAGATCATGTTTATCGATTTCATTACTCTGGCGCTCGATCAACTCGCCAATCATGCGGCCAAGCTCTGTTACATGTCCGGCGGCCAGCTCAGGATTCCGCTGACGGTGCGCGTTCAGTGCGGCATCAGCGGCGCCATGGGCGCGCATCACTCGCAAAGCCTCGAAGCGTGGCTCGCGCATGTCCCGGGCTTGAAGGTGGTCATGCCGTCCAATGCCGCCGACGCCAAGGGGCTGCTTAAGTCCGCCGTTCGCGACGATAATCCAGTGGTGTTTATCGAACACCGCGCCTTATATTGGACGCGGGGCAATGTTCCGGACGGCGATCATCTCGCGCCCATCGGCGAGGCCGCGGTCGTGCGTCCAGGAGAACAGGTCACGCTCGTAGCGCTGGCGAATATGGTGGGAGCCGCGCTCGGCGCCGCCGGAGCATTGGCCGGCGATGGAATTTCCATAGAGGTGATCGACCCGCGCAGTATTTCGCCCCTGGATATCGGAACCATCGTCCAATCCGTAAAAAAAACCGGTCGTCTGGTCATCGTCCACGAGGCTGTCGAACAAGGCGGGATAGGAGCGGAGATCGCCGCGACGGTTCAACAACACGCGTTTTACTACCTCGACGCGCCCATTCTGCGCGTTGCCGCACCGTTCGCGCCGGTCCCCGCCAGCCCCGCTCTCGAAAAAGGCTTTCTGCCCGATCCGGCTCGCATCGTCGAAGCCGTACGCAAGCTCATGGTTGCCGCGTGAGCCGCGCTGCGGGCGGCCGATCGGGCTCTGAGCCGGTTTATTCGAAAAACGCTCCTTCGATCAGCACCGGCTTGGCGGCACCCTGCTCATGGGTCCGTCCCGGAATGGCCGTGCCGTCGGGATTGAGACGCTGGTCTTGTTTATCCGGGCCGGCGCCGATGCGCGTCATCACCAGCGGGGTATCGCCGGAATTACGAAACTGATAGTAGCATCCGGCGGGTAGAACGATTGCCTGGTGTTTGCCTGCGTTAAGAACGGTTTTGCCGTCCCTGCCGGTATTGAACTCTGCGGTTCCCTGCAGAACCAGGAAAATATGGTCTTCTTTGGTATGAGAGTGCAGAGCGTTCTCGCCGATCCCCGGCGCATAACAATGAATACGCAGAGTCATCAGGTCGGTCTCGGCCAGCAGTTCCCGCGTGTGCCCCTCGCGTACCAGTTGAGTGCGCAGTTGAACCACTTTAGCCTCCGGTTGTTTGCCGTTTTCCATGGAACCTCCTCTTGGTTGGTGTTGTGTTTAGCACCCGCTGTATCGGCTTCATACTAGGTCAGGTCGCGACCCTTGCGCAATACATCTAACCGCTGAAACCCGGCCGCGTAGCGGGACAGTTGCGGTTGCAAATAGTTGCGCCCTGGGCTTATCTGGATTTTCCATTCAGCGCCCGAGCCGATGTCGTTACTTGCTGAAATCACCGCGATTATCTCCGCCATGGGATGGGCCACGGATTCGGTTCTGGTCCGCCAGGGCTTGCGCCGCTCGAATATCTTTGCCGCCATGTTGGTGAGCTTCGCTGTCTCCATCACCATCGTTTGGATTTATCTTTTTGCCACTACGTCGCTCGAGTTCCTGTCTTCGCCGGCGATGATTTATTACCTGATCAGCGGCTGCATGCAGCCGCTGATGGCGCGCGCATTATTTTATGAGGGCATCACGCGCATCGGCGTGGCCCGCGCCGGTCCGCTGCGCGGCATCGAACCGTTGTTTGCAACGATCATCGGCGTTGTTTTTTTGCACGAGCAGCCCGGCGCTTGGGTCTTGCTCGGCACGACCTTGATTATGACGAGCCTATGGTTGATTTCGGGAAAGCAGCATGGCGACACGAACTGGCGCCTCATCGATACCACCTTTCCCATCGGCGCGGCGCTCATTTCGGCGATCTCACAAAGCTTGCGCAAGCAAGGACTTAGAATTCTGCCCGATCCCTTCGTCGCGGTGGCCGTCGTCACGACGGTATCGCTCGTACTCTTCCTGATTTTTGTGCTGGCGACCCGGAGAGCCTCCATGCTGCGCATGGAACGCCAGGGTTTCTCCTTTTTTTTCGCCGCGGCGATAGTGGCGACGGTAGCGCAGGTGCTGAACTTCATCGCCCTCGGCCGCGGTGAATTGTCCGTCATCATTCCACTCCTCAATACCACTCCTCTGTTTACGGTTCTTTTCACGGTAATTTTTTTGCGCAAGGTGGAAACCGTCAACCGCCGCATTATCGCAGGCGCGCTCTTGATGTTCGCCGGCGTTGTCATCATTACCAGCCGGTGAGACCGACCCTCAAATTCCGCTGATCCCGCGTTCATCTGCAACTGCTTCGGCGGACAACAGAGCGCTTGACATAAGGAGATCGCTCTCGTATATTACGGCTACTTGGGTGTTACCAATGGCTGAAAGCGACTCCAGAATATCTCCCCTTGGTGAGCTTGACGAAGAAACTGCTCTGCGCACTATTCTTCTGGGCACGGCGAACGAAACCGGCGAGCGCTTTTTCGCCGCCCTGGTGGAGAATCTCGCCAAGGCACTAAATACCCATGGCGCCTGGGTTACCGAATATATCCAGGAGTGTCGCCGGCTGCGCGCCCTCGCCTTCTGGATGGATGGAAATTGGATAAAGGACTACGAGGTCGATATCGCCGGGACACCCTGCGAGAAAGTTATCGACACCGCCGATGTCGTTCACTTCCCGGATAATCTGCTCGAGTTATATCCCGACGATCCGGACATTACGGCGATCAACGCGGTGAGTTATCTTGGTATGCCGCTAAAGGACGTCGATGGCAAAATTCTCGGGCACCTTGCCGTCATCGATCGACGGCCGATCCCTGAGGAGCCCAAGGTTAAAGCCTTGTTTCAGATCTTTGCCGCGCGAGCCGCGGCCGAACTGCAGCGCCAGAGCGTTGAGAAACAAGTGCGAGAGCGCGAGGAGAAACTGCGCCGCCTGTTTGACAGTGCCATGGATGCGATTATCGAGCTCGATGAGAACCTGACTGTAACGCGGATGAATCCGGCGGCGGAGCAGGCTTTCAAGTGCACCGCCAACGAGGTAAGCGGTTCAGACTTCAGCCGTTTTGTCTCGGAGAAAAGTTATCAGAGACTTCGCGAGGTGATCGAAGAGCTCGGCGCTTGCGGTCCGGAACGCCGCTCAGCGTGGATCCCCGGTGGACTGCGCGCTCTGCCGGTAGACGGCAAGCAGTTTCCGGCCGAGGCGACGCTGTCGTGCTTTGAGGTCGGCGGCCAGACTTTTTACACGGTCATCCTGAGAAACATCAACGAGCGGCTTGAAGCGGATCGAAAGATTAATTCGCTTACGGCCGAGACCGAATATCTGCGGCAGGCGCTCAATAAGCTGGGTGGTTTCGATCAAATCGTCGGCCGGAGCGATGCCCTCAAAGCGGTCCTCCAGGACGTCGAACAGGTTGCCGTTGCCGATACCACGGTGCTGATTCTCGGCGAAACCGGTACCGGCAAGGAACTGATTGCCAGGGCGATCCAAGGCGCCAGCCGGCGCGCCGACAAGGCGCTGATCACGATCAATTGCGCGGCTATCCCGGCGGCGCTTATGGAGAGCGAGTTCTTCGGACACGAAAGAGGCGCCTTCACCGGCGCGACTCAGAAACGGGAAGGATGTTTCGCATTGGCCGACGGCGGCACGATATTTCTCGATGAAGTCGGCGAGCTCTCCCTGGACCTGCAGGCCAAATTGCTGCGGGTCTTGCAGGAAGGCGAGTTCACTCCGGTAGGCGGTTCGCAGCTGCGCAAGATCGATGTGCGCGTGATCGCCGCCACCAATCGCGATCTCGACAAGGC
>CAYZXN010000371.1:0-9578 GCA_964482425.1 uncultured Syntrophobacteraceae bacterium
GGGTCTTACGTTTTACTTTCACCGCGCCATCGATGACCACGTATGGACCGATGTCAACTTCAGAATCGAGTTCCGCCTTGGAGTCGATCACGGCCGTGGAATGGATGCTCATGAGATCAAACTAAGCCAGTTGCTTTAATGCTCCTTTTCATCCTCTTCGTCTTCATCGCCGAACTGCGCTTCAGCTTTTCGCCCCGGGATCCGGTATCGTTCCTCGGTCCAGGCGCCGAGATCGATCAGCTGGCAACGATCCGAGCAAAACGGTCGGTGTGGATTATTGTCCCAAGGACACTCCTTCCGGCAAGTGGGGCATTTCACCCTCAAAGGCATAGCTTGCTCCTCAGCTATTCATCGTAGTGCTCGCAAACAACTCGTCCACCTCGAGCTTTTTATCCAGAAGACCCTGGTCTTCGGAATAGTCTAGGAACCGCTCGAGATTAGCGCGATTCTTTTTTACGCCGTGGGGCCATGGATCATCGCCGAAGGCGTTTCTCTCTTCTTCGAAAAGATGCCGGCCCCAAACGAATCGTGACCAATTAGGATCGTCATAGTACGACTTGCAGGCTTGTTTGGCCTCGTCGAACGCTCTCATCAGGTTCATTGCAAGAGCGGGATCTCTTCTCAGGACGATATCCTTGAAAGCCACCACGTGCATAATCGGATAATAGCCGTTTTTCTGGAAGTACTGGATTTCTTCGCGCTTCGGATCGGCAAATAAACGGCCGATCTTCTTCGAACCGTCGAGCGCCTGCGATGGTGGATGCGGGACCATGAGCGCGGCGATCTCGCCCTGCTCGAGCAGGACGCCCATCTTTTTCCCTGGAGCAAGCAGTTCGATATGAACACCGGCCTCAGGCTTGAACGGCACCGCTTCGTCCTTAGACACCAGCCAATCGATCGTGCGCCAGGCGACATTGTACTCAGATTGCAGATCACCTTTGGCAAGCACAGATAAGGTTGTTTGAAACGTGCTGAGTCCGACTCGCTTGCCAGACAAATCCGCGGGGGAACTTATCCCCGCATCAATATTCACCCACATCTGCGACAGGCTGAATAAACGGCGCGGAAAAACCGGGATCGCGGTGAATGGCAAGCCGCGGCTTTTCGCCATCAGGTAGGAAGAAAGCGAGAGCTCGCAAATATCGAACTCTTGCTTCTGCAACATGCGCTCGTGACGGTCCTGACCGTGCTTGAGGGGATGGGATTGACCCACTTCAAGCACCGTCAAATTGGCCCCCTCGACCTGAATCGATCCATCGAAAAGAGGAATATGACGATCGTAGTGGGATAGCGCCATTGTCAGATCTGCTTTAGCCATGCTCGAAGACTCTCCTTATCCCGATCGATTCTTGCTTACTCATTTTCCCTGGTGTTGTCCACCTGAAATAGCATGGGGCCCACCCGCGGAATCGGTAGATGTCGGATCCGACCGGGACGACGTTCTGACAGCGAATAACCAGAGACATGGCTGGGCCAAACCTTGGGATGTGCAGCTGCCCGCTAGGATGTTACACTCTGCCGTTTTAGCGAGAGATCGTGGCTAGACGCCGAGCTTGTTTAGATCGATGTCACGACGAAGATTTGGGTTGCGAGTCCGATGTCGCTCGGCTGCTTTTCAGCCGATCGAGGAGAGCTTTCACCTCTGTCAGGCGCAAGCGCGCTTGGTCCTCGGCCTGCTGGATTTCGTCGGCGGGCGCGCCGCTGCTCACGGCATCTTCGAACTGGGTGACCGCGACACCCAACGTCCTAAGCAGCCGGCGCGTTTCATCAGTGGGCATGTGCTCTCCTCCGGTCTGATTCGGTAATGATGCTAATTTAAAATCTTGAGCTCGCGCATTTTGCTCTCGGGAATAAATCCACGGTCATTCCAGCCCCGGGCCAAATAGTAGCTTTGGATCATTTCATGCAGCTCGGCGGCGGGCAGGCCAGTCCCTTGAGCCACTCCGTCGGATAACTTTTCATGCAGCAGTCTGGGTGGAAGCCAATCATCCTCAGGCTGCCACCCTTCTCGGATGTTGAACAGTTTTTTTTGCGCGTTTATCCGTTCACCGATTTGTCTCAGCTCAGCACCCGAGTAGGGCCAGCCGGTCACCCTAGCGAGTAGATCAGCAGCTTCGGAGTAAAAATCGGTAAAGCATTTGCGCAAGAACTTGCAGACGATCAATGAATCCAGCACCGCGGCAAAATCTTCGGACGCCGCGACCAGTAGTCCGCGGCCGGCGTCACCATGCAGACGGTCGACTTCCCCGGAGAAATCAAACTCATAGGCGCCGGAGCGATTGTGACACGCGCCGCGCGGGCTGACCGCAAGTCCCAGCGCCATGGTTTTCAGACTGCGCGGTTCGTATCCGGGTAGTTCCAGCCCCTTGACGTGCATTGCCCATCGTCCGGCATCTTGGCCGACCGTGGCGGCTGCTCGTTTGGAGCCTTGCGCCAGCAGTTCGCCTAATCCGTTACGCCCGGCAATCATCGGGATGATCTTCAAGAATGCGTCGGCTTGGCCAAAGCGCAGTCCCAAAACGTTGGCTTCGGGTAACAGCCCCTTCTCGGCACATTCCATGGCCCAGGCGATGGTTGCGCCGGTGCTGATGGAATCCAAACCGAAATCGTCGCACAGCCGAGCGGCTTGCAGCAGGATGTGCGGGTCCTCGATTTCACACATAGGCCCCAAGGCGAAGAGCGTTTCGTATTCCAAGCGCTGGTCCTGTCCATCCAGCGATTTGAACAGACGTTCGCAGCGGATGGTACAGGCAGCACAGCCGTTTCTCCGGCTAAAGTTATTTTCGGTCAGCGTCTCGCCGCTCAGACTTTCGGCATGGGCGAACGTTGAACGCTGAAAATTCCGTGTCGGTAAACTGCCAAGACGATTAAACACCGCGAGATTGGCAACGGTTCCGATCTGGCGATACTTGGAGGTCACCGTCCCTACGCTTTTGTGTCGCATTGCCAGGGCGAGATCAGCGACTCCTTTGGTATCGGCAATCGCAGTATCCGTATCGCCGCGGATCGCAACCGCCTTCAAGCGCTTTGCGCCCATCACAGCGCCGACGCCGCCGCGACCGGCATGACGACCATCATTGCTGATGGTCGCGAACCGAACGCCATTTTCGCCTGCCAAACCGATGGCGGCGACACGGAAACTGTGATGGTTGGACTCGGCACGAAGACAAAAATCGGTTTCTGTAGCGCTCTTGCCGAGCAGGTGGGTGGCCTCTCGGAAGACTACACGACCGCGATCGATAGCTAAATACACCCATGTCGGCGATTGCCCGGTGATCACCAGAGCATCGACTCCCAATCTCTTTAATTCCAAAGCGAAGTAACTGGAAGAGAGCGAGTCGGCGATAAAGCCGGTCAGCGGAGATTTCGTGACGACAGCGTACTTAGCGGTGGTGGTGAGTGGCGTCCCGACCAGCGGCGCGCTGGCAAAGATGAGTGGATTGCCGGGCGCCAGCGCATCAATCTGCGGCAGGGCAAATTCATACAGGAGATCGGCGCCGAGGCCGGTGCCGCCGAGGCACCGATGCAAGCGCGAGCTGTCCATCTCGATAGATTTATAGGTTGCCGTGGTCAGATCTATATGAAGCAGGTGGCCGTGAAAGCCATACATGAATACCCCCGCGATCGCCCACACCAGGAAACAACAAAGCGTCTAGAGAAAACAATCCCCCCAGTCAATGCTCGCGCAGTCACGTCGCGCTGACATTTAACTATAGTCGCAAGCGCGAGTATTAGCCAGATCGTCGGGGGCACGCTGTCACTTGCAGCTCCGCGACAGGTTTATGGCCGCAAGCTCAATGCCGTTCGGCCTGACGTAGCAAGTGTGGAGCAGGTTACTCTGGTTCGTCCCGAGGTTGCTACAAAGTCTAGATTGGAGTGAGTCAAATCCGAGACTAATCTAGGTGAAACTCTACTTACGGTGGTCGTGGCATAACGGTTGCTCGCTTGTGCTCTTCGCATTTGCGAAGACCCAATCTCTCACGCCAAAGGAGTTCTAATGGAACTCTCCCGTCGCAGTTTTCTGCGCTATTCGGTGGCCGCCGGCGGTGCAACCGCGCTCAGCGGATTAGTTGGTTCCGGCGTCAATCTAGGCCCGGCGATCGCGCGTGCGCAAGAGTTAAGGATCAAAGGCGCGAGAGCCACCCCGAGCATCTGCCCGTACTGCTCGGTCGGTTGCGCCACGCTGGTGCACACCATCGACGGCAAAATCGTCAACATCGAGGGCGATGCGCGCAGTCCCTACAGCGAGGGAACGTTGTGCCCCAAGGGCGCGGCGATCTTTCAGCTGCACGTCAATCCCAATCGACCAACTCAGGTTTTACATCGCGCTCCGGGCGCCGCCGACTGGGAAGTATGGGACCTTGAGCGCGCGATGGAGAGAGTGGCTGAGCTGGTTAAAAAAACCCGCGACGAAACCTTCATCGAAAAGCTGGAAAACGGCAAGCTGGTCAATTCTACGACTTCGATTTTCTCGCTCGGTGGAGCCACCCTGGACAACGAGTGGAACCACATCCAGCAAAAACTGATGCGCGGTTTGGGGATTGTTCCTATCGAGAATCAAGCGCGCATATGACACAGCTCCAGCGTCCCCGGTCTGGGGACCCGCTTCGGTCGCGGCGCTGCGACTCTGCCTTATCGAACGATGGCCGACTCCGACTGCTGCGTGTTCATGGGCTCGAACATGGCGGAAAATCATCCGGTCGCATTTCGCTGGCCGATGAAGGCCAAAGCCAATGGCGCCAAGCTGATTCACGTTGACCCGCGCTTCACCCGCACCAGCGCGATGTGCGACATCTATGCGCCGATTCGCGCCGGCGCCGACATTGCTTTCCTTGGCGGTCTGGTTAATTACGTCATCAACAATGAGCGTTGGAATAAGGAGCAGTTCTTCCAGGACTTTCTGGTGCATTATACCAATGCGCCGATGCTCATAAGCGACGAGTTTCAGGACACTGAAGATCTAGACGGGGTGTTTTCCGGCCTGATGCAGTACAAGGAGAAGCTCAGCGAATGGCCCTACAACGGCTTCATCGGCGAGTACAATAGCCAGAGCTGGCAGTATGCTGGCACCCAGGCTGAGACCCAGGGTTGGACGGGCGCCACCGCGCAAAGCGGCGAGCAAGAGGTCGGCAAAGAACAAGCGCCGGGCGGAGGAAAGGGAGCAAAGGGAGCCGCCGCGGGAAAAGACGGCGAAGCCCAAAAAGCCGCCGCCAAGGGCCCGCCCTTCGAACCGCTCGTCCGCGCGCTGCTCAAGCCTCCGCCGCAAAAAGACGAAACACTGAAGAACCCGCGCTGCGTGTTTCAGATCCTCAAGCGGCATTTCAGCCGCTACACACCGGAAATGGTCGAGAGGGTCACCGGCTGTCCACAGGCGACATTCCTTAAAGTCGCCGAGACGATTTTGGCGAATTCCGGCCCGGATCGGACCACCTCATTTGCCTATGC
Organism: uncultured Syntrophobacteraceae bacterium; assembly: GCA_964482425.1. Taxonomy (GTDB): domain Bacteria; phylum Desulfobacterota; class Binatia; order UBA9968; family UBA9968; genus WHTF01. The sequence goes on from CAYZXN010000371.1 coordinate 5,446, forward strand.
GGTGGCGTGGACCCAGCACACCAACGGTCCCCAGGTAATCGGCTGCTGCGCTCTGTTACAACTGCTGCTTGGCAACATCGGCAGACCCGGCGCCGGCATCATGGCCCTGCGCGGGCACGCCTCGATTCAAGGTTCGACCGACATTCCGACTCTCTACCACTCAATCCACGGCTATATGTCGCACCCGACCGCGCTCAAAAAGCACGATACATTGTCGGATTACATGGTCGCGGAGACCAAGACACGAAGCTACTGGGCCAACCTGCCCAAGTTCATGGTGTCTTACATGAAGTCAATGTACGGCGATGCGGCCACGCCGGAGAACGGGTTCGGCTATGACTGGCATCCTAAGATCATCGGCGATCACTCCCATATGGCGATGTTTGCCGCCATGGCCGAGGGCAAAGTTAAAGGCATGCTGCTGATCGGCCAAAATCCGGCGACCTCGCTTAACGCCAAGCTCGAACGCGCCGGCATGCGCCGGCTCGAATGGCTTGTGGTCAAAGATAATTGGGTGCACGAGAGCGCAACTTACTGGAAGAATGCTCCAGAGATAAAGAACGGCGAGGTCAACTCGGCGGACATAAAAACCGAAGTTTTTTTCTTCCCGTCCACGCAAGTTGCGGAATATGAGGGCTCGTTCACGAACACGTTTCGCATGTTGCAATGGCATTACAAGGCAGCCGATCCTCCGGGGCACTGTCGCAGCGATTTATGGTTTACTCATCAGCTCGCCAAGCGACTGAAGAAACTTTACGGCGACAGCAATGAACCTCGCGATGTAGGATTCAAGAACTTAACGTGGGATTTCGATCCGGACCAAAGTAGCGATGCGCTGCGCGCGCAGACCGCTTCGGCAAAAGCCGAAGGCGGCGCGGTGAGCGGGGCTACAACCGGTGGCACAGCCCCGTCAGCCGCTGGTTCCAGCGGCGCGGCGAAGGATCAGCCGCCCGGAAGCGCGCCCGCGCCCGGAACGGCGCAGCACAACCCCGGTGAACCAGACGGACTCAAGATACTTCGCGAGATCAACGGTTATTACACCGGCGATCCCACCAAGCATGTCGCCGGGTTTGCGGACTTGAAAGATGACGGCTCCACCACCTGCGCGTCATGGATTTACTGCGGCGTCTTTCCGAAACCGGGAGAAAATCGTTCGGCTAACCGTAAACCGGACCCACCCGATGCGCCAGGCGGCGCACAACTCGGCTGGGGCTTTTCGTGGCCCGCCAACCGGCGAATAATGTATAACCGCGCCTCCGCGGATTTGCAGGGAAAGCCGTGGAGCGAGCGCAAAAAGTATATTTGGTGGGATGGTCAAAGATGGACCGGTTACGATGTGCCGGATTTCGCTGCGACAAAGCCGCCGACGGCGAAAGCGCAACCCATGGGCATTGGACTGGATGCTCAGGACGGAACCGATCCATTTATCATGCTTGACGGCGGCGTGGGCTGGCTCTATGTCCCCACTGGGCTGGTAGACGGGCCGTTGCCTACTCACTACGAACCGGCTGAGTCTCCTGTTCAGAATCCGCTGTATAAGCAGCAGTCCAGTCCAGTTTTAAAATACTGGAAGACTTCGGGAAACCCTTTGGCCGCGGCGGGAGACGCAAAGTACCCGCATGTCATCACGACCTACCGGTTAACGGAACACTATCTGGCGGGCGCCATGAGCCGCTGGAATCCGTGGTTGACGGAGCTGCAGCCCGAGCTATTTATCGAGCTCAGTCCCGAGTTGGCCCAGGAGAAGGGTATCCGAAATCTCGATTGGGTCAGGATTTCAAGCCCACGGAGCCAGATTCGCGCCAAGGCTTTGGTCACGCGCCGGATGCGACCGCTGCAGATCAACGGCAAAACCGTCCATCAAGTGGGCATGCCCTGGCACTGGGGCTACGAAGGTCTCTCAACCGGCGACGTCGTCAACGAATTGACGGCCCTTGTCGGCGATCCGAATGTCTCGATACACGAAGGCAAAGCATTCGTCTGTAACGTCGAGAAAGCGTAAATGCGTGATCGTGCTCGTGATAGGAAAGCCGTGATCGTAGGGGGGAACACGAATACGAAACCCCGAACGACCGCTTCACAGGACACGAATACGATAGGGCGGCTGGATAAGGAAGGGGGTTGAAATGGCCGAGCCAATGGGATTTTACACCGACACAACCGTTTGTATCGGCTGCAAAGCATGCGAGGTGGCGTGCAAAGAATGGAACCAGCTACCCGCTACCAATGGCGGCCTCAATACACTCAGCGGCGACAGTTACGATAATACGCGGCGTCTCGACGGCCTGCATTGGCGCCATGTCCGATTCATAGAGCAGTTCACCGAGGACCGCGGCGAGGGTCGTTGGCTGCTGATGAGCGACGTGTGTAAACACTGCGTTCAGGCCGCTTGCCTCGAGGTGTGCCCGACCAACGCGATCATCCGCACGGAGTTCGACACGGTGGTCATCCAATCGGACGCCTGCAACGGTTGCCGAGACTGCATCACGGCATGCCCGTTCGGCGTCATCGATATTAATCCGGTCTCCGGAACGGCGCAGAAGTGCACGCTTTGCTACGATCGCCTGCAGAGCGGCATGGAGCCGGCTTGCTCCAAAGCCTGCCCCACTGACTCGATCCAGTTCGGCACGATCAGAGAGCTGCGCGATAGAGCGCAAAAACGCGTGGAGCATCTGCATCAGATCGGCGAGAAACGCGCTTATCTGTACGGCGCGGACGAAAAGATGCTCGGCGGTCTTAACTCGTTTTTTCTTCTGGTTGACAGACCGGAGGTTTATCACCTGCCGCCCGATCCCAAAATGCCGACCCGGAATCTCACCTCAGGTTCGCTTTTTTCCGTGCTCGGAGCGGTTCTGGTCGGCCTGATCGGTGTTTTTAACTTCCGAAATCGCGGCGCGCGGGCGAGGGAGGAGGCGCGGCTATGATTGAGGCACCTTCAAGTACCTATTTTACCGTTTCGCCTGATTGGGGCTGGCTGATTGTTTTTTACTTCTTTTTCGGCGGTCTCGCCGGCGGCTGCTACTTTCTCGCCGTCTTGATCGATTTTTTCGGCAGGCCTGAAGATCGTCCGCTGGCGCGGCTGGGCTATCTGATCTCGTTTCCTTGCATCATCATAAGCGGCATTCTTTTGACCTTCGATCTATACCGGCCCGAGCGCTTCTGGCATATGCTTCTCCAGTCCAACACGTTCCAACCGGTATTCAAGTACTGGTCGCCGATGTCGGTGGGTTCCTGGGCTATAACAATATTCGGGCTATTTTCCTTTCTCTCTTTTCTGAGCGCGTTGGCCGACACCGGGCGCTGGCAATGGCCGGCCGCGCGCAGATTGCGGCCCCCAGGAACAATCGGCGGGATTATTGCCATTCTCGGCGGACTTTTTGCCTTCTATGTTGCCGGCTACACCGGAGTTCTTCTCGCGGTCACCAATCGTCCCATCTGGTCCGATTCACCGTTGTTAGGGATGTTGTTCGTCGTGTCGGCGGCCTCGATCTCAGCGGCGCTGATGATCCTGCTTGCCGAGCGTAACCGCTGGACCATGCCGGGGATCATAGATCTACACCGGATGGATGTATGGGTGCTCGTGCTGGAGCTGATAGTTCTGATCGCCTTCCTGATCTCGCTTGGGCCTGTTTTCCGCGCCTGGTTCAATGTCTGGGGTCTGCTGCTTCTGCTGGGCGTTGTTGTGTTAGGAATGCTCGTGCCGCTCACCCTGTCCTGGCGCCGGCAATGGCTCGGAGACCTTAATACCACCACCAGCGCCGCGCTCGTGCTGATCGGTGGATTCATTCTCCGCATGGCGATTGTTCTCGGCGCGGAGGCGGTATGACATGAACCTGACTCTGATGGTTTTGATTGCAGTTCTGGCGACAGCCGCCTGCACTAGCCCGGAAACGACGCGAACGCGCGGCGGCGGTCCGGGCGCGGACATCGGGAACCGCAGCGACGTTGTGCGCATGCATGAAGGGTCGCGTCCGTACGAAGGGACGCCCAGGATTATCAGCGCGGAGCATCCGCCTCTAGAACCCGCCCGCCAGGCAAGCGAGTTCAGCCGCCGATGACCGTAAACGAGTTCGAGGCTCTTGCGCGCGAGTACCCCGATTGGCAGCCGTGGCTTCTGGTGGTGGAGGCCGTCA
>CAYZXN010000372.1:0-12829 GCA_964482425.1 uncultured Syntrophobacteraceae bacterium
AAAGCGATGATGGCAAGTAGAATAGGTCAAACCAGATTCCCGTTCTTGGAAATCAACGCAGAGGAGTGAACGGAATGCAGAAACACACCGGGCCAATTTGCGTCCGGCAGTAGTCGGCAGGCATGAAGTTTATCGATGAAACCAAGATTCGCGTCATCGGCGGTGATGGCGGCCGCGGCTGCGTCAGCTTTCGGCGCGAAAAGTCTGTCGCCCGCGGCGGGCCTAATGGCGGTAACGGCGGCGCCGGCGGCGATGTCATCGCAGTGGCCGATCCACAGCTCACCACTTTACTCGACCTTCGTTACCACAAGGAATGCAAAGCCGGCCGCGGTCAACATGGAATGGGCAGCGATTGTCATGGCCGGCATGGCGACGATTTCGTGATCAAAGTTCCCGTCGGCACAATTTTTCGCGACATGCGAACCGGAGAAGTTCTAGGAGATCTGGACCAGCCCGGCACCCGGCTGATTATCGCTGCGGGCGGGCGCGGCGGCAAAGGCAATGCGCACTTCGTGTCATCGACCAATCGCAGCCCGCGTTTTGCGCAGCCCGGAGAGCCGGGTGAGGATCGTGAATTGGAAGTTGAGCTGCGCCTTCTGGCCGACGTCGGCATTATCGGCTTGCCCAATGCCGGCAAGTCGACGTTGATTTCTGTCATTTCCGCGGTGCGCCCCAAAATCGCCGACTACCCGTTTACGACTCTGGTTCCCAATCTCGGAGTGGTCGGCTATGACGAAGGTAAGAGTTTTGTCGTCGCGGACATTCCAGGGCTGATCGAGGGGGCTCACGAGGGGCACGGGCTTGGAGACAAGTTCTTGAGGCATGTGACTCGCACCAGCGTGCTCATTCATTTACTCGATGCTCTGAAAATCGATCCGCAAGATCCCCTTGCCGACTGGTTGACGATCAATCGGGAACTGGAACTTTTCGATTCTCAACTGGCGGCCAAGCCGCAAATCGTGGTGGCCAACAAAATCGACATTCCCGAGGCGAGACTAAACGCCAGGTTTTTTGAAGAGAAGATGCCGGAGCAATACCGGCCGCTTCACCTGATTTCCGCGGCGACGGGCGAAGGCGTGCGCGCGCTGGTGCAAAATGTCGGCATGCATCTGGAGCGAACAAGGCGGGCAAAGGAACAGAGTGGTGACGCAGCGGGATCATAAGAAAAGCATCCTGCGCCGGGCGCGACGGATCGTGGTCAAGATCGGCAGTCAGATACTGTCTTCCACCGCCGGCATAGAAGAGTCGCGGCTGAACCGGCTTGTCTGCGATCTCGCGGTGCTGCACGACCACGGCAAAGAAATCGTCGTTGTCAGTTCGGGTGCCGTGGCGGCTGGAATGACTCGATTGGGCCGTAAGGAGCGTCCTCAGACGATTCCTGAGAAGCAGGCGCTGGCCGCGGTCGGCCAGATCAAGTTGATGGCGCTCTACGAGCGCGCCTTCGCCAACTTCGACAAAAGCATCGCCCAGATTTTGCTCACGCATGAGGATCTCGCCAACCGACAGCGCTATCTCAACGCCAAACACACGTTCCAAATGTTGCTGGCGTCGTCGATCATTGCCATCGTCAATGAAAATGACACGGTTGCCGTCGAAGAGATGAAATTCGGCGACAACGATCACCTTTCGGCGTTGGTGGCGACCCTTCTGGAAGCCGATCTGCTGCTCATTCTTAGCGACGTTGACGGGGTGTACGATCGCGATCCTCGTGTAAAACCCGACGCCGTTCTGATTCCACTGATCGACGACGTCAAAGAAGTTAAATCCAGAGTAATCGGCGCCAGTCGAAGCCTTTTCGGCACCGGCGGCATGGCGACAAAACTGGGAGCGGCCGAAGAAGCGGCGGCCGCGGGCATCCCGACGGTGATTGCCAGCGGGCTGATCGCGAGTTCTATCGGCCGGGTATTCGATCCCAGCGAGGAAATCGGCACGCTTATTCTTGCCGACAATAATCGGCTAACCAACCGCAAACACTGGATCGCCTACAACCTCAAGCCGGCAGGAGAGATTGTGGTGGACCCGGGCGCTCATGAAGCTCTTGTACGCAAGAAGACCAGTTTGCTCCCGTCCGGGCTCAAGGAGGTGCGCGGCACGTTCGGCGTCGGTGAATGCGTGCGCTGCCTGGATCTTGACGGCCGGGAATTTGCCCGCGGCCTGATCAACTACAGCGCGCAGGAGTTGAATCAGATCAAAGGATTGCATACAAGCAGGATTGAAAAAGTACTGGGTTACAAACCGTTTGACGAAGTCATTCATCGCGACGATCTGGTTTTGCTGTAAAGGAAAAAGGAGTGAAAACGCGGGCATTCATGGAACAAGCGGTCGAGTTGGGCAAGCGGGCAAAGATCGCCGCGCGCGGGTTGGCGGCGCTGTCATCGGCAGAAAAAAATCTCGCGCTGGGCTTGATGGCCGACCGGCTCGAGGCGCAAAGCGCATTCTTGCTCGAGGAAAACCGCAAAGATCTCCAATCCGCCGAGCAGGCGGGAATTGCCGGCGCGCTGCTCGATCGTCTCGCACTCAATTCCGCGCGCATTCAAGCCATGGCTCAGGGCTTGCGCGATGTCGTCGCCTTACCGGATCCGGTCCGCGAGACGGTAAAAACCTGGCGCCGGCCCAATGGCCTGCAAGTGGCAAAGATGCGCATTCCACTGGGCGTTATCGGCATCATTTATGAAGCGCGTCCCAACGTTACGGCTGATGCCGCCGCGCTGTGCTTAAAGTCCGGAAATGCCGTGATTCTCAGGGGCGGCAGCGAAGCGCATCATTCCAACCGTGCCATCGGTACAGTGCTGCAGTCTGCCTGCGCCGATACTGCTGTGCCGGCCGATGCAGTTCAGGTGGTGCAGACCACGGATCGCGCGCTGGTCTATGAGTTGCTGCAGTTGGAAAGCTACATCGATCTCATTATCCCGCGTGGCGGCGAGGAGTTGATCCGGACGGTAGTAGCGAATTCCAAAGTGCCGGTGATCAAGCACTACAAGGGCGTGTGCCATGTTTATGTCGATTGTGATGCCGCCCTCGAGATGGCCGAGCGTATCTGCATGAACGCCAAAGTTCAGCGGCCGTCGGTTTGCAACGCTATGGAGACTCTGCTGGTTCACGAGGCCATTGCCGAAAAATTCCTGCCGCCGATGATTGCGAAATTCCACGCCTCCGGCGTCGAGATCCGCGGCTGTGAAAAAACTCGCGCGTTAGCCCCGGGCATCAAAGAAGCCAGCAACGAAGATTGGAACGCCGAATACCTCGATCTGATTCTAGCCGTCAAAATCGTCAAAGATATGGACGAAGCCATCGCGCACATCGAAGTGCACGGCTCGGATCACACCGAATCGATCGTCACAACGGATTATCAGAAAGCGCGCGACTTTATCGACCGGGTGAACTCCTCGGCGGTCATGGTGAATGCTTCGACGCGGTTCAATGACGGCGGCGAGTTGGGGTTAGGCGCAGAAATCGGCATCAGCACCAGTAAGATTCACGCGTTCGGTCCGATGGGTCTGGAAGAGCTGACGACAACGAAATTCGTCGTGTTAGGCAACGGTCAGATCCGCGAATGATCGAACGTACGAAAAAGACCTGCCGATCTCGTTTCGCGCCAGATGCCTGCAACGGTGCAAAACGGCGCGGGATATCGACTCGACTTGCGTGTCGAAACTTTTCGCCGGCTCCAGCGGAAGGCGATTTTAAATTTCTATGAGGATCGGTCTCTTTGGCGGCACCTTCGATCCGATCCATTGGGGCCATCTGCGCAGCGCGGAGGAGGTCAGAGAAGCCTTTGACCTGGACCGCGTTCTTTTTATTCCGGCATCGATCCCACCGCACAAGAGGGGACAGACCCGAACGCCGGCGGAAGATCGCCTCCAGATGGTGCGCCTGGCGGTCGCAAAAAATTCCCGTTTCACAGTGTCGAGGGTCGAAATTGCAAGGCCGGGCGTTTCCTACTCCATCGACACGATTCGTCATTTCGCGGAAAATGAGTACAAGGGGGCGTCGCTCTACTTTATTATCGGTTTGGACGCATTCGGCGAGATCGGTACGTGGAAGGATTTCGAGAAGTTATTCCCGCTCTGTAATTTTATTGTAACGTCTCGTCCGGGCAATGGTTATGCCAGCCCGCTGCGGGGAACTTCCATTGCCGTGCGTAGGCTGTTTTGTTATGATTTTAAACAGAAGATATACAAGCACCGCTGCGGCACATCGTTACATTTTTTAAAACTGACTGACTTTGCCGTGTCGGCTTCCGATATTCGTGACAGAGTGCGGCAGGGAAAGTCGATTCGTTACTTGGTGCCTTCCGCCGTGGAGGCCTACATTAAAAAGCACGGGCTATATCAAGAGCAAAAAGGAGGAAAATGAGGAAACCAGTGGAGAAAAGCTCGGAAGAGAGAGCCATGACGCTTGTCGGCGCCGCCTTGGAAAAGAAAGCCTCGCAGCTTGTGCTGTTAGAGGTCCGAGACTTTACGTCCATTGCTGATTATTTCCTCATTTGCTCGGGCCGATCCGATCGGCAGGTCCAAAGTATAGCCCAGGGAGTTCAAGAAGCGGCGCGCGAAGCAGGCATCGCGCTGACTTCTATTGAGGGCGTAAGCCGAGGGCATTGGGTTTTAATGGATTTCGCCGATGTCGTCGTGCACATTTTTTACCTGCCTGTGCGCGAATTCTACGATCTCGACGGTTTGTGGGCCGATGCTCCAAAGGTTCAGCTACCCGAGCCCTACTCGACTCTGGTGCATCAGTTTCAGGTCGCCGAGCAGCACCCCTAACCTCGCGCTATCAGCCGTTCTTTGCAGCGTGATCGCGGATCGCCTGCACTAGCGGCAGCAGACAAGAGAGGAAAAATCGTGGCCCCGAAGCAGCGTGTCATTCTCATCGTACTCGACGGTTTCGGCATCAATCCGAGAAAAGAAGGTAACGCGATTGCCAATGCTTCGATGCCAAACTTAGACTCTTTGCTGCGCCGTTATCCCAACTCGAGCCTTTCGATGTCCGGGCTGGATGTCGGATTGCCCGAGGGGCAAATGGGGAACTCCGAAGTCGGCCACATGATTCTTGGGGCAGGACGCATCGTGTATCAGGATCTGACGTTGATCCATAAGGATATCGACCAGAGCAAGTTTCACAACAATGCGGTGATCGTCGAGACGCTGCGAAAGACGCGCGATGCAAAAGGACGGCTCCATCTCATGGGGCTTTTGGGAGACGGTGGCGTTCACAGCCACCAGCGCCATATGGAAGCGTTGATCGAAATGGCGCAGCGAGAAAAGGTCGGCGCCGTTTATCTGCATTTGTTTCTCGACGGCCGCGATACTCCTCCCAACAGCGCCGAGCAGTTTATGCTCGATCTCAATGAAAAGATGAAAACCTGGCCGGAGGTAAAGATCGCCACCGTGAGCGGCCGGTATTACGCGATGGACCGTGATAAACGCTGGGATCGAGTCGAGAAAGCCTATCGATGTCTCACCGAAGGAATCGGCAACCAGGCGGAATCCGCTATAGAGGCGATCCGGAACAGTTATCAGTCGCAAATCACCGACGAGTTTGTTCTGCCTACCGTAATCAAAAGCACCGTGCCGGAGGGATTGATTCGTGATGGCGACGGCGTGATCTTTTTTAATTTCCGCGCCGACCGGGCGCGCGAAATCACGCGCGCCATAATTGACGAAGAGTTCAAAGAGTTTTCTCGCGATCGACGGCTCAGGCTCTCGGCGTATACCACTCTGACCCAATACGACGAAACCTTTAAAGTGCCTGTGGCTTATCCGCCGCGCGAGTTGCGCCAAATACTCGGTGAGGTTGCCAGCCGCCATGGGCTCAAGCAGTTGCGCATCGCCGAAACCGAGAAATACGCCCACGTTACTTATTTTTTTAATGGCGGCGAAGAGAAGGAGTTTGCCGGCGAGCAGCGTATTCTCATTCCGTCACCGAAGGATGTGGCAACCTACGATCTGAAACCCGAGATGAGCGCCCGGGAAGTCACGGAAGCGCTGGTGAAAAAATTTAACGCCGGGGACGTCGACCTGGTGATTGCGAATCTGGCGAATGCCGACATGGTCGGTCATACCGGCAAGTTCGAGGCTTCCGTAAAAGCCTGCGAAGTCATCGACGAATGTCTTGGCAGGGTGGTCGATGCGGCGTTGAATCGGCAGGCCAAAGTGGTCATAACGGCCGATCACGGCAATATCGAGCAGCTCATCGACTACGACACCGGCATGCCGCACACGGCCCACACGATCAACCGGGTGCCGGTGATTCTGATCGACCAGGAGCGCGAGGGAAGCCGGCTCAATGAAGGGAGCGCGATCGATGTCGCGCCGACTGTCTTACACCTGCTCGGGCTGCCGCAGCCGCGGGAAATGACCGGGCACTCGCTTATCGTCGAATCTTAGTGCGAGCTCCGGCGCGCGGCTGCCAAGACGGCTCAGGGTGTTGCTTTGCGCCGGATACTCTCTATATTCGCACCGGCCATGACGCCCACCTGCTATCAAACACTCGGTGACCGTTTCGACTGGCTGGTCGACTGGCTTTACCCGCCCCGTTGCCGGGCCTGCGGCGGTCGAATTCACGGCCGCGATGCCGAATACTTTTGTTCCAGCTGCTGGCCCAACATTCAAAGGGTCTCGCATCCATTGTGCACGTCGTGCGGCCGTCCGTTTCCAGATTCCAGCGGCGACGATCATGTATGCGGAGCCTGTCTTGAGCGTAGTTGCCATTTCGTTCGAGCCCATGCCTGGGCCTGTTATCCCACCGAAGCAGCGGTGGAACACCCGCTGCGCCAAGTGATTCAAAAATTTAAATACGGACGCAAAGTATCACTGGGAAAACCTCTCGGTCAGCTCATGGCGCGCGGCTGCGCGGAATTTCTCGCGCAGTGCGAGTGTGACGTGATCATCCCGGTGCCGCTCCACTCAAAGCGGCTGCGCTGGCGCGGCTTCAACCAATCCGTATTGCTGGCGCGCCAGATCAGCCGGTTCTACAACATTCCGCTGGATTGCTTTACCCTCTGCCGCAGCAAAGACACGCCGCCGCAAACGCTACTGACGGAAGAGGAGCGGCGAAGGAACATGCGCGGTGCGTTTATCCTCAATCCACGGAGTTCGGTTAAAAAGAAAAGTGTGTTACTGGTCGACGATGTCTACACTTCAGGCGCGACGGTCAACGAATGCAGCCGGGTTCTCAAGCGCGGCGGGGCGAAAGCGGTCTATGTGCTGACTCTTGCGCGCGCGGTTTATCAATAAGGCACCGGTGCAAACCGTGGCTGGGTTGAGACGTTCAAACCATTCAAGAGTTCAAATCTGACGTATGCAGTTGCAGAGCAATCGTGTTCTTTGATTTCGGTGCCAACATTCGACACGATTCGAACGTCGGGGATATCTATCAGTGCTATGTCTATGCATGACCAAACACGATGGGACCGGCAGCATGCGCTTCCAGGCGGCACCGAGCGGCCATCGATTTTTTTGCAAGAGATTTTCGCAAGCCAGAGCTGGGAAATTCCGGCGGGACCGGCTCTGGACATCGCGACAGGCAAGGGGCGCAATGCGCTTTTCCTCGCCGAGCGGGGTTTCACTGTTACCGGCATCGATGTTTCGCCGCTTGCTCTTGAGGAGGCGCGCCGGCACGCGGAAAAAAAGTCTCTCGAGATCTCCTGGCAGCACGCGGATCTTGAGCAGATTCAGCTTGCACCAGCCACTTATGATCTCATCGTCAATATCAACTATCTCCAGCGCTCGCTGTTTTCACAGATCCGGGAATCTCTCAAAATCGGCGGGCATATCATCTTCGAAACCTATCTTATCGAGCAGCAAGCCATCGGCCATCCAAAAAACCCCGCCTATTTACTGGCTCATAACGAACTGCTCGAGCGGTTTGCCGGCTATCGCGTTCTCTGCTATCGCGAGGGAAAATACACCGAGAGCGGCCGGCCGGCATTTCGAGCCGGACTGTTCGCTCAGAAGACCGCAGCGTAATCGGGATTTCTGAAATTTCCTTGACGGTCCGTCTCTTTCGCCTTCATGCGGCGGCCATCGATTCATCTCGGCGCACAGTACCCATTCCGAACAAATCCCAAGACAGGTTCCACGGTTTGCATTAATATCGTATAATTCATATATTGTGATGCTTAGAATTGCTTATGGACATTGTACGCGTGCTTAAAGCTCTGGCTGATCCGGTGCGATTGCGGGTCTTGGCTGCCGTTGCTGAGGAAGAATTGACAGTCGGCGAGGTCCAGGAGGTGGTCGCTTCGGTGCAGTCTTCTGTATCGCGCAATCTGGCGATTCTGCGTGAAGCCGGATTCATCCAGGACCGCAAGGAAGGTACCAATGTCTATTTTTCGGCGCGCCGCGATATGCCGGCCCCAGCCAGGGAGTTGTTCAAGTCACTGCAGGCGCAGGTCGGAGACTTGCCGCAAGCTAAAGGCGATCGCGCCCGGCTCGACGAGTGCAGGCGCCGGCGGCTCAGTCGCTCGCGCAACTATTTTGAAACGGTTGCAGGGGACTGGGAGAAGATTCGCAAAAGCTATTTCGACGATCGCGTCGCTTCGCTGGCGATTGAAAAACTACTGCCGCCAAACCTGGTCTTGGCCGACGTCGGCTGCGGCACCGGCTCTTTGACGTTTGAGCTGGCGCGGTTCGCTCGCAAAGTTATCGGTATCGACCTCTCACAGGAAATGCTGCGGCGTGCGCGGGGTCTCGCCAGAGAGAAAAAGCTCGACAATGTGGAGTTGCGTCTGGGCGATGCGCTGCAGCTGCCGCTTCCTGCTCATAGCGTGGATGCGGCGTTCTGTGTCATGGTGCTGCATTTTCTGACCGACCCGCAGCGTGCGATCGCGCAACTCTGCCGGATTACAAGGCCCGGCGGCTCGGTCATTCTCGTTGACTTGGTGCTGCATAAACAGGAATGGATGCGCGATCAAATGGCGCACCGGTGGCTCGGTTTCGAGCGGCGCGCCGTGGAAAGATGGTTTGATGCGGCGGCAGTGGAGAGCGTCGATTACGAACTGACTGGGTCCTACGCCGGCGAAAAGATGGCGCGCAACGGCAACCGGCCGGTGGAGATTTTTGTCGCCCGCGCGGTATTATCGAAAAACTCAACCACGAAGCGGAGCAGGAAATCGAAGCAATGACCGAAACCGAAAAAGTCTTACGCAAAATGTTGAGCGAAAGAATTCTCATCCTCGATGGCGCGATGGGGACGGTGATTCAATCTCACAAGCTCGATGAGGCGGCGTTTCGCGGCCGGCACTTCGCGAATCACTCCCGCGATCTGCGCGGTTGTAACGATTTGCTCTGTCTCACCCAGAGCGAGTTGATCACCGACATTCATCGGCAGTATCTCGAGGCCGGCGCCGATATCGTCGAGACCAACACTTTCAATGCGACTTCAATCTCGATGGCGGATTACAACCTGGAGACCGCTGTTTACGATATGAACGTGGCAGGGGCGCAAGCAGCCAAGAGAGCCGTGGAACAGGTCATGGCCAAGGATCCCGGTCGTCGCCGATTTGTCGCGGGAGCCATTGGGCCGACTAATCGGACCTGTTCCATCTCGACCGATGTGCACAGCGCGGCGACGCGCGGGGTGACGTATGAAGAGTTGGTCCATGCCTACTACGAGCAGGCCAGCGGCTTGGTCGACGGTGGAGCGGATATTCTGCTGGTGGAGACGATTTTCGACACGCTCAATTCGAAAGCCGCGTTCTTCGCCATCGCCACGCTCTTTGACGAGCGCAAGATCGAGTTGCCGCTCATGGCGTCCGTTACGTTTATACAACCGGGGAGTAACCGCGGCGTCACCGGACAAACCGTCGAGGCTTTCTGGAACTCTATTTCTCATGTGCCGTTGGTGAGCGTTGGCATGAACTGCGCTCTCGGCCCCAAAGAGATGCGGCCGCTGATTGAAGAATTGGCGCAGATCGCGCCGGTTTACACCAGCAGCCATCCCAACGCCGGACTGCCCGATCCACTGCTGGCCACGGGTTTTCCGGAAACGCCGGAAAGCCTGGCGCCGCAATTGCGCGAATGGGCGGACAACGGTTGGTTGAATATCGTCGGCGGCTGCTGCGGCACCACCCCGGCCCATATCGAAATGCTGGTCGAAGCAGTCAGAGGGCTGGTGCCGCGAGTGCCGCCAGTGCCGGAGCCGTACCTGCGTTTGAGTGGTTTGGAGAGCGTCACCGTCCGGCCGGAGTCCAATTTCATCAATATTGGCGAGCGGACCAATGTCACGGGCTCGCCGGTCTTCGCCAAACTGATACTTGCCGGCGACTATGACAAGGCGGTGAGTGTGGCGCGGCAACAGGTCGACGGCGGCGCGCAGATCATCGACGTCAACATGGACGAAGGAATGCTCGACTCCAAAGCAGCGATGGAGAAGTTCCTCCGGCTGATTGCCGGCGAGTCGGAAATCGCGCGGGTACCGGTCATGGTGGATAGCTCAAAGTGGGAAGTGATCGAAGCCGGACTCAGGTGCTTGCAAGGCAAGGGCATCGTCAATTCCATCAGCCTTAAGGAAGGCGAAGAAAAATTCATCGCCCAGGCCCAGCTGGTACGCCGTTACGGTGCCGCGCTGATCGTCATGGCTTTCGACGAAAGGGGCCAGGCTGACACCTTGGAGCGAAAAATCGAGGTGTGTGCTCGCTCGTACGGGATACTTACCGAGCAGGTGGATTTTCCGCCGCAGGATATTATTTTCGATCCGAACATACTGACCGTCGGCACCGGCATCGAAGAACACAACAATTATGCCGTCAACTTCATTGAAGCGACCCGCTGGATCAAGCAAAACCTGCCCCTGGCCAAAGTCAGCGGCGGCATCAGTAACATCTCCTTCTCATTCCGGGGCAATAATCCGGTGCGTGAAGCCATGCATTCGGCATTCTTGTATCACGCCATCAAGGCCGGCATGGACATGGGAATCGTCAATCCGGGCATGCTGGCGGTCTATGAAGAAATTCCCAAAGAGCTGCTTGAGCTGGTGGAAGATGTGTTGCTCAACCGCCGGCCGGATGCCACTGAGCGTCTGGTAACGTTTGCCGAAACGTACAAACAAGCCGGTAAGGCCGTCGCCAAAGACGATGGCTGGCGCAGCGGCACGGTCGAGGAGCGTTTGTCCCATGCGCTGGTCAAAGGTCTGACGGACTTCATCGATCATGATGTGGAAGAGGCCCGGTGCAAATACGGCAAGCCGTTATCGGTCATCGAGGGGCCGCTCATGGCCGGCATGAACGTCGTCGGCGATCTGTTCGGCTCCGGCAAAATGTTTTTGCCGCAAGTGGTAAAGAGCGCCCGGGTCATGAAGAAAGCCGTGGCTTATCTGACCCCTTTTCTCGAGGAGGAAAAGAAAGCGGCTCACGAGGTCGAGAAGCGCACCAAGCTGGTTTTTGCGACGGTCAAAGGGGACGTTCATGATATCGGCAAAAACATCGTCGGGGTCGTGCTCAACTGTAACAATTACGACGTCATCGATTTGGGGGTTATGGTTCCAGCCGACAAAATCATCGACACGGCGATCAAAGAAAAGGCCGACATCATCGGCCTGAGCGGCTTGATCACGCCGTCGCTCGACGAGATGGTTCACGTCGCCGCCGAGATGGATCGGCGCGGTCTCGATATACCGCTGCTCATCGGCGGAGCGACCACCAGCAAGCGCCACACGGCGGTAAAGATCGCGCCGTCCTACCGGCATGAGACGATTCACGTGATCGATGCCTCGCGCGCCGTGCCGGTGGTAGGCGCCTTGATCAGCCCGGAAGCGCGCCAGGCTCTCAGAGCAAAAAATCTCGGCGAACAACAGGAAATCCGTAGGCAGTTCGAGAATCGCGTGGGCACGCAGTTGCTTACCTACGAAGAAGCTTGCCGGCGCCGGCTTGCCACCGACTGGGATAAACAGCTCATCGATACGCCGGAGTTTATCGGCTCTCGCGCGCTGACGGATTTTCCGCTGGCGGAGCTGGTGCCGTTTATCGACTGGTCGCCGTTCTTCCATACCTGGGAAATGCGCGGGCGCTACCCTGACTTACTGAATGATCCGGCGCGCGGTCCGGCGGCGCGCGAGCTGTTCGCCAACGCCCAGGAACTATTAAAGGAGGTCGTCGACCACCAGCGCTTCAAGGCGCACGCCGTTTACGGTTTTTTCCCTGCCAACAGCGACGGCGACGATATCGTGCTTTACACCGACACGACGCGTAAACATGAGCTGAAGTGCCTTCACACGCTGCGCCAGCAGAAAGAAAACCAGCAGGGTAAGCCCCAGCTGGCGCTTGCCGATTTGATCGCGCCGCTCGATAGTGGCCGTATTGACTACCTCGGCGCCTTTGCCGTCACCGCCGGCCATGGCACCCAGGAACTGGCCGAGCGTTTCGAAAAAGACCACGATCAGTACAACTCGATTATGGCCAAAGCGCTCGCCGACCGCCTGGCCGAGGCCTTTGCCGAGTATCTGCACAAGCGCGCTCGCCGGGAGTGGGGCTACGGCAGAGAAGAGAACCTCACCACCCAAGACATCATCGCCGAAAAGTATCGCGGCATCCGGCCGGCGCCGGGCTATCCCGCCCAACCGGATCATACCGAGAAACCTCTCATATTCGATTTGCTCAACGTCGGCGAAGCGACCGGCATCGCTCTGACAGAAAGTTTCGCGATGTATCCGGCGGCCTCGATATGCGGTCTGTACTTCGCTCATGCGAGCGCGCGTTATTTCGCCGTCAGTGCCATCGGCAAGGACCAGGTTGAGTGCTACGCGGCAAGAAAGGGAATGACCGTCCCGGAAGTAGAGCGCTGGCTGGCGCCGATCCTGGGCTATGAACCTTCGAAGCGTTAAGATACTCGAG
>CAYZXN010000373.1:0-7068 GCA_964482425.1 uncultured Syntrophobacteraceae bacterium
CGACACCTCGGTTTGGATCGAACATCTCCGAGCGGGAAGCAATCGGCTGAGAGATTTGCTGTTGGACGAACAAGTCCTTTGCCTTTGGACCTTGGACAAACCGCTTCGGAAAGCAGCGACGGCATTGGCCATTTCATAGCAGGTCAATTTCTAGCCCTTGATGCCCGTTCAAGCCGTTCAACCTCTCTGCTCCGTCGACAACGTCTACCGAGAAGGGCGTTCAAATGCTCTAGGAAAATTGCTTAGGGAGAACTTTCACATTTCGAGAATTCCCGCAACGGCGGGATGACAATCACCAGCTTTGAGGTGCCGATGGGCACCTCAAAGCTGAATCGGACTTCTAAAATCCCGCGGCTATCTGGCGTCGACTGCTACTTGCGACATCTTCAGCTCGACACCCATCGGCAGTGGATTATCGCCGATGCTCAAAGCCGTACCCAGACTCTCTATTTCCCAGGAAGAGACCTTTTCTTTTCTAACCTCTTCCTTTGCTGTTACGGCGGTCTCCAGCTTCTCGGCTTGGGGCAATTGGATCAGGTATTTGACGTTGCCGCCGTCGCTCTGCGTCACCGACAGAACCATCTGCTTGCCTTCTTCCGTCCCCAGGGTTTGCAATGCGGCAATTCGACTCGAAAGGCTGGTCTTCTCCACGGTGTCCATGTACAGCCAGATGAAGGCGCCGATAAAGGCGGCCATTACCAACCAGCTGTATTGACCGACCCGTTTCTGCCTGGTGACGGAGCGGGTTCTCTGGAGATTGAAGAACTTTCTGTAAGTCTCCTTCTCCACAGCCAATCTTTTGGCAGGATCTTTTTCTTGAGAACTGGAGGGTTGATCATAAGCACGCCCGATGCTGTTCAGTATCATGCCTAAGATCACCAACCCTAAGGGGATTGCGACGATTAACAGAGGATTCATAAATCTCTCCTTTTAAGGCTCCTGAAAGCCTTTGGATATGGGAAGAGGGAGGGGAGCCGGAGAATACGTTCGCTGTCAAACCGGAGCCTATGCCACCGTTGGCGTGGCCGGGCCTTCTTACCTCTTGCGCGCCATTACAGCTCTCAAAAATGCCGCAACTTTCATTCTTTAGACGTAATATAATCAGGCTCTGGAAGGATTACTGTTCAATAAAGGACGATTTCGAAAGACTTGTCGGCTACGTATTTTCTCGGCGTTGAACCTTTGAACTATTGAACTGTTGAACCGCTGTTGGAGATTTGGAACGCCCTTCTTGGTTGGATTATACCCGTTCCAGACGTTCCAAAGTTCCAAGCGCTTCGCGCTGTTCCAAACGTTTTAGGAGTTCCGGAGGTTCAAACATTCAGAATAGTTCAATAGTTCAGAGCAGAGAAATCGATCTCTCAAAGGGCTTGCCAAGCCGATTGGAACCCTTGGAACGGTTTTTCCCTCTGACCGGTTGAACTATTGAATTGAATAGGGCTCGAAGAGCCGCGGTTGAACAAAATATCCGCTAACGAGTGGAACGATTGACCCGGCGGCGCAGCCGCTAGATGTACTGCTGGATTCTCTGCAGGCTCGGCGGGAAGAACAGCTCTTCAGCGGCCATCTTTTTCTTGATCATCCCCTGCTCGAACTCGTAGCGTATGACCGCTTCCAGAGCTTTGCGGTTGTCTTCCAGATTGTACGGCCACGGATCGTGGCCAAAGATTTCACTTTGTTCACGGATGAGATCCTGAACCCACACCAGGGCGAAACTGCGCGGGTCGCTGTTGCGTTCGTAACAGATCTCTTTGGCCTTCTGAAACGCTCGCACCAGGCTGATTGCCACCCAAGGGTTTTTCTCCAGGATGTGGTTCTTCACCACCACCGTGTGCATGATCGGAAAATAGCCGCCATTTTTGTAGTACTCGATCTCTGCTTTTTTCGGCTCGGGAAACAGCAGCGCGACTTTAGGCGAACCGTTCTTAATCGAGGGCAGAGTCTCCGGATACAAAGCGGCCTCCAGCTCGCCGTTCAGGAGCATCTGATCGACATTTTTGCCATGCGGCACCCGCTTGACGTTCATCCACTTGGCCGGTTCGAAAGGAATGTCTTCTTCCTCCTGGCACCACCATTCGATGGACTTGAGATCCACGCCGTAATGATCCTGGAGTATGCCGCGCATCCATAAACCGGCGGAATTTTGCAGAGTGTCCAACGCAACTCTTTTACCATTCAGGTCGGACGGCTTCTCGATACCGCAGCCGGTTCTTTTGACCATATAGGAGTGGCGGAAACGCCGATGAGGAAAAACCGGAATCGCGCTGTAGTTGCAGCCGCGGTCGCGCGACACCAGGTAGGCGATCAACGACAGCTCGCAAACGTCGAACTCCTCGTGGCGCAGCATGCGCCCGTGCCGTTCCGGGGACGCCATGGTGAGGACATTCAAGTCGATACCCTGGGGCTGTATCTCGGCGTTGATCAGCGGCCGCAAAAAATCGTAATCGCCGCAAGCCAGTGTCAGTTTCAACTTCGACATTTAAACTCCCTTTACATGCTGCCGGTAGAGTTCCGGCGTGTCGATATCGAGGGTGATTCCTTCCTCGTCCGTATCTATTTCCAGAATGTCCGCCGCGTGCGCCTCCACCACTGCTTTCGCGCCTCTGTCGAGCGGGGCAGTTAACAATTCGCCAAACAAAGCGCGCGAGAAAATCACCGGGTGACCGCGCCGGCCGCGATGGCGCGGCACGACGATCGGCTTTTTGCTCGCGTCAAAGCGCTCGATCATAACATCCACAAGCGCCGCGTCGATGTAAGGATGATCGACCAGATGCACCAGAATGCCGTCAACGGCCGCATCGTCCTCGATGAGTCGTATGGCCGCC
This sequence comes from uncultured Syntrophobacteraceae bacterium, assembly GCA_964482425.1. Taxonomy (GTDB): domain Bacteria; phylum Desulfobacterota; class Binatia; order UBA9968; family UBA9968; genus WHTF01. The sequence continues at coordinate 2,826 of CAYZXN010000373.1, forward strand.
TGCAAGGACGATAGTTGCCCTTGCCGGTAATCGGGATTGATGACGATCTCGACCGGCAGGTGCGCCATCTGCCGGCGCATTTCATCGGCGTTGTGCCCGAGAACGACGACGATCCGTGACGCGCGCGTCCGCTTCAAGACCCCGACAATGCGCTCGATGAAACGCTCCCCTTCGATGTTCAGAAGCGCCTTGGGACGGCCCATGCGACTCGACTCGCCCGCAGAAAGAACAACCGCGACGATCATGTCTGGCTATTTATAAACTTTATCGATGAAGCCGCTTTTTTCCAGCTCGCGCACGATACTGTCGTCGACCATGTCCTCGAACCTAAGGGTCGCCCCCGATTTGCGCGCCAGCGCTTCTTTGATCTGAACCTCGGTTCCCTCGCGCGTCACCAGAGGCACACGGTCATGCAATTTTACGTTGGCGAGATACGAGGCTTCGAGATACTGCGGATTGTCCTGACGAGTGTACCTGGCAATAAATTTCTTGGTATCTTCCTTGCGCGTTTTAAGAAAATGAGTGGCCTCGATGAGCGCCATAGTGAGCCGCCGCATGGTCTCGCGGTTCGATTTCAGATAGCTCTTGGTGGTCGTCGAACAGATATAAGGAAAATCGAAACGCTTTTGAAAGTCCGCCGTGCTGATCATAATCCGATGGGGCATGCCTTTGGCGAGGTGAATGGTTCCGGGGGGTGATGGAAAGCCGACGATTTTACTTGTTCTAAACGCCGCCGCTCGCTCCGACGGGCCGCCTACCTGCATGATCGGCACGTCCTTCACCGGCTCCAAACCGAGTCCTTTGATCAGTACCCTTGCCGCCACATCCGAAGCACTCCCCACGCGGCTGATGCCGATGCTTTTACCCTTTAGATCCTCGGCTGACTTGACCGTCTCTTGAACAACCAGCTCATAAGGCAACGTATTGATGTAGCAGGCGGTCATGATCAGGTTGGCGCCGGCGACGACTGCACTCGCCACCGCGCCCCCGGAGCTGTTGGCAACCTGAATATCGCCAGAGACCAACGTGGAAACGCTCATGGTCGAGCTCTGGATGAAGATCAGCTCGACATCGAGTCCATGTTTCCTGTACAGCCCCGCATCGAGTGCGGTGAACCACACCACATTCGATGCATCGGCTGAACTGTAGGCGATTTTGACTCGTTCCTGGCCAAAGGACTGGGTGGCCAGAAGGAAAAAGAAAACACCGGCCAGGCAAACCGTTCGTAGGATCATCATCGTGCCTCCCTATTCAAGCAAATCTCTGTAGCACACAAGCTCTGCTGCTGGAAGGGATCACGGTAGGATGGAAGCGCCAATGATGCGAACAGAGTCGTAAGAGGATGCAGTTCAATGAGCCCGGGGGTAACCGCGAAGATCACTGCTCGGCAGGCAACGCCATACAGTCGCCCGAGGGCAACTCGACCCAGACAGGATCGCCGCGGCGCACTATAAGCGCATGAGGCTGATGGGTCTCTAGAACATTCTTGCCAAGCTCAATCGTGCAATCGACATATTCGCCGAGGAACATCGCAGCGCCGATCTTGCCTTGCAGAACATTCTCGCCGTGGGAGGGTTTCTTTTGATGCAAGACGATGCTTTCGGGACGCACCACCACAACCACCTTGTCGCCGACCGTCAAATCACTCAAAATTCCGCAGGAGATCTCCCCTTCATTGGTTCGCACGGTACCGGTTCCATCGCTTCCCTGATCGATGACTTCTCCGCTGATCTGGTTCGTCGAGCCGATAAATTGCGCGACAAATTTGGTCCTGGGCCGGAGATAGATCTCGCGGGGAGTCCCTTCCTGAACGGTCACCCCGGCGCTCATGACCGCGATCAAATTGGACATGGATAATGCTTCGATCTGATCATGCGTCACATACAATGTCGTAATCCCCAGCCGTCGCTGCAACTCGCGAAGCTCCACGCGCATGCGCTCCCGCAGCTTCGCGTCAAGATTGCTTAGCGGCTCATCCAGGAGCAGAACCTTAGGCTCACGGACAAGCGCCCGCGCCAACGCAAGACGCTGCTGCTGTCCGCCGGATAGTTGCGTCGCCATTCGTTCTTCGAAACCGCCCAATTCAACCTGCTCGACGGCAGTCATTACCTTCTTGCGAATTTGGTCACTACTCACCTTCTGTTTGCCCACTCTCAGCGGGAAGGCCACGTTTTCAAAAACCGTCATGTGCGGCCAAATGGCATAGCTCTGGAAAACCATGCCGATAGGCCGTCGATGAGCCGGAACAAACGTGCCGTCGGAGGCTGAGTAGACCTTCTGACCGGCAACAATGATTTCGCCTTCGTCGGCTTTTTCCAGTCCGGCAATGCATCTAAGAGTCGTTGTCTTACCGCAACCCGAAGGTCCCAGCAGTGTGTAAAACCGCCCCTCTTCAACATTGAATGAGACCCGGTCAACCGCCTTGACTCCGGCGTTTTTACCGTCTGCAAAAATCTTGACCAATGACTTAACTTCGATCACAACTGTCCTTCCCCTTTACGTCTGAATACCGAAACGTCCTGAGATCTTGTAAAAAATTCCGACGATGATCAACAAAACAAGAATCATCAACATCCCGATGGCCGCGACGATCGTTACCTGTCCTTGCTCGAACATAGTAAACAGCAGGATGGACAGCACGCGACTCTCGCCGGTTGCCAGCAACACCGAAGTCGAAAACTCGCGGAAAGAAACGATGCAGATGTAAATCCAGCCGGCGGCAATACCGGGCCTGAGGAGCGGCAAAGTCACGCGCTTGAACGTCTCCCACCAGGACGCGCCCGATGCCGAAGCCGCCTCTTCCAACTCGCTATGAATCTGCATGATCGCACCCGATGCCGCGCGCATGCCGTACGGCATATAGCGGGTCACATACGCGATCATCAGCAACCATATTGTCCCATAGATTGGCAAGGGAAACGCGACATAAAGAAGGATCAATGCCATGCCCATAACGATGCCCGGAACCGTAATCGGTATGAAAGCCAGGAAATCCAGCAGCCACGCTCCGGGAAGCCGGCTTTTGTAGACAATCCACGCAATGAGAGACGTGAGAATCATGGCGACCGTAGCGGTTGCAGTCGCGAGAATAATGCTATTTTGCAGGGCATCCCAAAAAGGCCGGAACCCACCAAGATAGCGATAGTTATCCAAACTCAACTTTTCGACAGCATCCCACCCGGGAGTAGCAAAGAAAGGCAGGAAGGAGGCCCAGAACAGGACGAGAAACGGCAGGAGAACGACAAAAACGAAATACACCATCAGAAAGCTGAAGCCGACCCACTTCCACGGCCCGAGATCGAACTGCCGCGGCCGGAAGGCCTTGCCCGTGACTGTTTGAAATTTTTTGCTCTCGCGTGTCGACCGGGTGTACAGCCAGACACCGAAGGCGCTGAGCAGGAGCAAGCCTACTGCCAGGGCAGCTCCCCTCCCATAGTCCGGCGGGTACTCGTTGAAAGCCAGATAGATTTCACTGGTGTAGACGTAAATGCGCGCCGGAATTCCGATCAGCGCGGGCGTCTCGAAAGATTCCAAGGTACGAACGAATAGAATCAAAAGCACCGAAGCGGTCGTCGGCATCAATAAGCGAAAAGTGACCCGCCGAAACGTCTGCCAGGTATTCGCCCCCGACATCATCGCCGACTCTTCCAACGAAGGATCCATCGATTTGAAGGCCGCTACCATCAGCAGGAACGCCAGCGGCACCTGCCCGACCGAATGAACCCAGATCATGCCGGGAAGAGAGAACACATTGAATGGAGCCGCATCCAGTCCGAAGATGGTCTGCAGCGCGACATTGAGATAGCCGAACTTCGGGCTCAGAAGGAAGATCCAGGCGATCGATTCCAGCACTCCCGGCAGGATCAGCGGCACGACCGCGATTGGCACGAAAAGATTTCGCAGAGGTGTATTCGTCCGCTCCGTAAGCCACGCCAGCATCGTCCCCAGCAGAAACGTCAATGCCGCCGATCCCGAGGCAAAAATTATAGAGTTTACGAAAGTAGAGTAGGTATACGGGCTGGCGTAGGCATTTACATAGTTTTCCAGGGTGACAACGAATTCCCTCGGCGCAATTTCCTTCTCGAAGCTGCCGTATACCAACATGAACAACGGCAACACCGCCAGATAGATCAGCACGCCGGCGCCGATGACGGGGATTATCAGCGCCGGCTCGCGCAGCAGGCGAAACCCGGTCCGCTCACTTCTTGGCAAAGCCACTGTGGACATCACTCGCCCCTTCGGT
>CAYZXN010000374.1:0-12023 GCA_964482425.1 uncultured Syntrophobacteraceae bacterium
CCATGGAATGCCCCATGATATGGGCCTTCTTGATGCCCAGGGCATCCATCAGTCCGGCGCAGTCTTTAGCAAAAAGCCGGGTGGAATACGGAACGTCGGGTTTGTCGCTTCGCCCCAGGCCTCGATGATCGTAAATCAGCACCTGATAGTGCTTGGCAAACTCCGGCACCTGAGAGACCCGCCATGGTGCCAGACTGATGCCGGTCCCCGCGATCAGCACCAGCGGATCGCCCTGGCCGTAGAGCTCATAATAAAGATTAACTCCATCCACGTTGACTTTACCGCTTTTGACCGGCTTGATTTCGTCCATTGAGTGCTCCTTATAGTTTCGCCCGCAAAATGACGCTAGCGCTTTACGGGCACGAAGACGCTATCCAATCTCAAATGGAGAGTCAACAAACCCAACGGTTATTGGGCTGAGTTTACGGCAGATTTCCGAACCCTGCCTTTAACACCAGCTCAGCATGAAAAAAGCAACCAGCGATTTCCCGAACCGACAGGAAAAAGACAGCTATTGCGCGAGTGCTGATTAGGAGTCAGAGGTGGACAGGTTACCCCCTGCCGACGTGGACTTTGTCGGACCGGTCTCGAACAGAGCGGCGGAGAATTCGGCGGAGTATTTTAGGCCGTTGAACAAGAGACACGAAATCGTCATTATCAGAGTTCAGGAGGAATTTTGGAGCGGGCGACCGGGGTCGAACCGGCGACGTCCAGCTTGGGAAGCTGGCATTCTACCACTGAATTACGCCCGCTCAGGATAGGGGGAGTTGCAGTTGAAATGTATGGGTTTAGTCCTGGGTTGTCAACGAGAGCAAGGCTCGCGGATTCTCAGGCATGGCCTGCCAGGCCCCGCACGATGGCGAGCAACTCGGCCGGCGGCAATTTCGAAACCAACAGACAGATGACCTGCCCTTGCTGGTGCAACAGGCCGTTGATCTCGCCGCTTGAGAAAGAGTAGAAGTTTACGCGCATCGCCGGATCGAAAGACACCTCGGCTGACGCCGGCGCGTCTGCTTCCGATCCAAGAAAGGTAAAGCAGGTCACGGTCGGACCATCCCCCTGATAGATCGTCACCAGAACATCGCGGCCGTCAATCTTTTGCACCAGGCCAGCCACGGGAAAAAGCCGCCTCATCGACAGGTCCAGCGCGACCGGGGCGAATCTGCCGTCGACGGCGCGAGTGAGGTGGCTTCGAAGCTCTTGGGGATCGCTTGTCCGTTCGGTCATTGCTCGGCCGGCAAGAATTTCTGCATGGGTGGCCAGCGCCGCCAACCCTAGGTTGTCCACCGGCCACCAACGGTAGACCAGGGGCGAGAGCGCCAAAAGAATGAGCAGCGCGGCGATTGCCGGTCTAAAAGCGCGCACAGTGAGCCAGCCCTGCTAGGATGGGCGCGATGCCGATAAATGGCTTCGGTTCGCGAACATCCGCTCGACGTTTTGTCGTAATGACGCTGGCGCGGCGACGGCCCGTCCCGCGGATCGGATCTGCGTCTTTAACGTGCGTTCCCGCTCGTACAGCGCGCGGCAATCCGGGCATGCGGTCATATGCGTCCGAGCCTCAGCACCTTCTTCGGAAGACAGTTCGTTGTCAACGAGAGCTGTAATCAGTTCCAGCATCTCTTCACAGCGCATGGCTAGAATCCCGCCTCGTGTCTTTCGATGTACTGACCCAACCGCGTTTGCAGCAGTTTTCTGCCGCGCGACAAGCGCGACCGCACGGTGCCGACCGGACATGATAACACCTCGGCCGCCTGTGCATAGGTCAGATCTCCCAGATCCACGAGCAAAATAGGAGCGCAAAATTCTTCGGGCAGCGACTTCAATGCGTCACGAATTTGCTCGCCCAGTTCCTGGCGCAGCAACTGTTTTTCCGGTCCGGCATTGACAGCGGCAATCTGCTGCCGAGAAACCACGTTCTCGATCGTTTCGCAGCGATCGTCGATCGACAGCATACGCTTGCTCCGCTGGTAGGTATCGATAAAGAAATTATGAAGGATTCTGGCAAGCCATGCCCGCATGTTGCTGCCGGGAGTAAACTGCCGGTACGAGCTCAACGCCCGCAGACACGCTTCCTGTACGCAATCCCGCGCATAATCGTCATTCTTTGTGAGATAAAAAGCCATACGGTAGAGATAATCGAGATGAGCCATGATCTCAGACGAGAATCGCTCCCGCTCGGCGTCGCGGACTTTGCTTGCGCTCACGGCCGGGGCATTGTAACGGAGAGCATAGGTGGTGTCCATCTGGTTAAGCGCCTTTCAACCTTTAACCCGTATTGGGCGGAAAAGTTCCCGGAGGCAATTGTGTTGCGACCGTGGATCGCGCTGTTCTATTTTTGCTTAACAACTCAAAGGGGATGATCAATGAAGTACCGAATTCTTGGCAGAACGGGATTGCAGGTTAGCGCCGTCGGTCTGGGCACCATGGTCCACGCCGGCCATTTTGGTGCTATGGACGACCGCGAATCGCTGAGCGCGATTGAAACCGCGCTCGAGCAGGGCGTTAACTTCATCGATACTTCGGATGCCTACGGCGCCGGCTACTCGGAGACATTGCTTGGGCAAGCCCTGCGCGGTAGGCGCGATCGCGTCATCCTGGCCACCAAGGGCGGTAACGTCATGGTCGGCCCGGACCGCGGCAAGAGAAATTTTTCACCGGAATATATCAGCCGGGTGATGGATGAAAGCTTGAAGCGCCTGCAGACCGACTATGTGGATCTGTACCAACTGCATAACCCGACCGTCGACGTCATCGAGCAGGGCGAGGTCTGGGAAGTCCTCGCGCGCGCCAAGCAGGCCGGCAAAATTCGTCATTACGGGGTTTCAATCAACACCATCGACGAAGGCATCGCCGCGGTGAACAACGGCCGCTCTGACACAGTTCAGCTGGAATACAATCTATTGGCGCAAGAACCGGCGGAGAAGATATTTCCCCTGGCACAGCGAGCAAATGTCGGCATCATCGCGCGGGTGCCGCTGCGCCGCGGCGTGTTAACCGGAAAATTGAGTGCCGCTGATGACGGCAGGTTTCAAGGCGAAGACGTCCGGGCGCGCAGCTTCAAGGGCGAGCCGTTTCGGCAAGAACTCGCAAAAGCAGAAAAACTTCGTTTCCTGGTACACGGGGAGGTAAAAACCATGGCACAGGCAGCCATCGCCTTTTGCCTGGCTCACCCGGCTGTCAGCGTCGCCATACCGGGCGCGCGCAATGGATATCAGATGCGCGAGAACGCCGCCGGCGCTGACGTCGCGATTCCCGCGGAGGATCTAAAGAAAGTCGACGAACTATGGCGCAGCGATTTTAGTTCCTGAGCTCGGTATCGCTCTTCGGCAGGATTCATGCAGAAAACAATCTCACATTGGCCCGGGAACAACAAAATGGCGGTCATGGTGACGGTCATGTTCGAAGTGTGGTCGGAGGGCAAAGCGCCGCCCTACTCGCCCATGACCACGGCCCTCAAACCGGGCACGGCGGATCTGTTAGGCATCTCATGGTCCCAATACGGCGGCAAAACGGGTATCTGGCGAATTATGAGAATACTCGACGACTACAGCATCAAAGGCACCATCTGTCTCAACGCCAAGTGCGCTGAGGATTTCCCCGAGGCGGTGAAGGAATCGCACCGGCGCGGGCATGAAATCGCCAGCCATTCCTATACTCAGGATCTCGTGCTGCCCTATCTGTCGGCGCAAGTAGAAAAGGAAGTGATTCAGAAATGCGGCCGAATCATCGAAGACGCGGTCGGCACCCGTCCTGTGGGCTGGTTTAGCCCGGTGGCCGCTCCGACGGTCAATACCGCGCGATATCTCGTGGAAGAGGGGTATCTGTGGCACGGCGACTATAACGATACCGATCTGCCTTACCTGCTGGACACGCCGCAGGGGCGACTAGTCGCTATGGCGCACAGCGATTTCACCGACAACCGTACCCTGCGCAGCAGCCCGCGGGATTTTTACAACGTGTACAAGGACACCTTCGATTTTTTATACCGAAGTGAGGCGCCCTCGCTCATCAACCTTACGGTTCACACCCACTTTGGCGGCCGGCCTTTGATGTCGGCCATGCTCAGCGAATTGCTACACTATATGAAGGGCTTTCCGAATGTCTGGTTTGCCCGTCACGACGAGGTGGCGCGCTGGGTGATCGAAGAGACGAAAAGCTGATTTGATTGCGGCGAACTCACGCCGCAAGTGAGTTCCAAACGCTGCAGTCGTTCAGACGCCATCTGCTATAGGGTTTTATTATTTCCTAGCGGAATCATCCGGGTAGCTGGAGAGATGCCGCGCGAAGCACTAAGGCAGTTCCGCCGGCGCCCCGCCTTCAGAATTCGCCGCGAAAGATGCCACGCTGGCCGCGCGCTTCTTCCACCCCGACTTCCATCGAGCGAATGCGAGTATGGGGAAATTTGCGCCGCACCTGGCGCCTGATTTGCTCGGCGACATGTTCGGCCAACAACTCGGTACTGGTGTTTACGAGCGGCAGAAGAATGACATCCGCGCGCGGCAGGAGAAGTCTCTGGTTCTTGTATCGCACTTCGATTTCCCGGCGTTGCCGGCGCACTTTGATGGCCGGGCTCTCGGTCTGAATCAGCGTGCGATGATCCAGCGCATCGCAGACCTGTTTGACCAATGGCTTGAAAGTAATGAAATCCAATACCACACCGGCGTGATCGATCTCGCCTTCCAGGGTCACCGATACCTGATAGTTATGGCCGTGCAGTGGTTCTCTCTGGCCGTCCGGAAAAATGAGAAAATGCGCGGAAGCAAAATTAAAGTAATCTTTTGCGACCTCGATGCTGAAGACTCGTGGCATGCTCCGGACGTTAGCCAAAAGAATACACCGTTGCAAGCAAGCAGGTTTTTTGGATTTGCTTGAGAATCATCTGAAACCTGCTCTGAACGACACATTTTACTTGCAACTCCAGCTTGGAAGAGTTAGGTGAGAAACCAATGCAGTTGACGGAAGCGCTCGGCCTGCGAGATGCCGAGATGACAGCGCTCATCGGCGCCGGTGGAAAAACCACGGCTCTGTTGCGCTTGGCTAAAGAGCTGCGAGGAGAAGACAAGAAGGTACTGGTCACCACAACGACGAAAATATTCAAGCCGGCCAAACCTCACGTTGACAAGCTTTTTCTGGTGCAAGATGTTTCCACCCTTCTCGCCGAGAGCGGCAACCTGCCTCGGCCTGTTATTATCTGCGCCGGCTATGGCATGGAGGATGATAAGGTGGTTGGGTTACCTGCGCGCTGGGTGGACGAGATCGCTGCCAGCAAACACTTCGATGCCGTTTTGGTAGAAGCCGATGGCGCGGCTTCCAGACTCTTTAAAGTTCCCTCCGAAATGGAGCCGGTGGTGCCTTCGGCGTGCTCGCTGACCATCTGGTTGATGGCGATAAAGATCCTTGGCAAGCCTCTGGACAGCGCTTGGATGCATCGCCCCGAAAGAGCGATGGCGCTCGCGGGCGCGGTAGCGGGAGAGCCGATTACTCAAGAAATGATTCTGATGCTACTGCGGCATCCGGAAGGCTGTCTCAAGGGCATTCCCACTGGCAGCCGGAAAGTCGCCCTGATCAATCAGGCCGACAGCGCGGAGGAAATCGAAAAGGCACAACATCTCGGTAACGCGCTTCTCACGCTGGGATTCGAACGTGTTGTCGTGAACAGTTTTGCCGGTAGCAACACGTCCAGTCAAATAATCCGGCTGATGGATTACAAAGAATGATGATTTCCGCTGTAGTGTTGGCCGCCGGCAGGGCCGAGAGAATGGGCGAACAAAAGCTTTTGTTGCCGCTCAACGACAAACCCGTGCTTCAATGGGTGATCGAAAGCGCCTTGGCCTCGAACCTGCACGAAGTCATCTGTGTTATTCGGGACTTAAAATCGGTCGCTCAGCGGATCCCGCTGGCGAATGACCGGTTGCACTGGCTGACCAATTACGCCGCGGATCGGGGACAAAGCACATCCGTAATCGCCGGCCTGTGGGCCATCGATCCTCGCAGTGAAGGCGTCTTGTTTTTGGTCGGCGATCAACCGCTGGTCAAACTGGATCTCATCAACTCGTTAGTCGATCGTTTCGAGAACAGCTCTGCCTGGATCGTTGCTCCGGCTTTCCGCGGCGAGGCGCGCAATCCAGTCCTGTTTCGACGCAATCTGTTTCCTGAGCTTCTCAAGTTGACCGGTGACCAGGGCGGCCGAGTGCTGCTAAAAAAGCATAAGGAAAAAACAGTTTTGGTCGAATGGCAGGAAGAGATACCTTTCATGGATCTCGACGTTCGCGAGGATTACGAGAGATTGAAGGTCCTGTCATAGTTCCGAACAAGCCCGTTCTGCCCGGCCCACCGCTTCTGAAATCGTCTTGAACCCGTCCCGGTCAAGCAGTTTGATCAATCCTCGATTGATGCGCTTGACCGCCGCCGGTCCTTCATAAACAAACCCGGTATAGATCTGCACGGCACAGGCGCCGGCTTTTATCTTTTCATAGGCATCCTCGGCATTGAAAATGCCGCCGACTCCGATGATCGGCAACCGGCCCGCGGTGTTCCGATAGATATGGGAGATAAATTTGGTGACAACCGCAGTGATCGGCCTGCCGCTCAAGCCGCCGGGCTCCCGGCCAAGAGGCGATTTAACCGCTGCGCGCATAAAAGCCGTGGCGTTAGTCGCCACGATGCCCGTCAGGTCGGCCGACTGCACGACATCGATGATTTCATCCACTTGCGAGAATTCCATGTCCGGCGCGATCTTCACGAACACCGGCTTTTCTCCATGCCTTGCCGCCGCCGCAAGCGCACGATTTTTTTCCTGCACCGCATTTAGCAATTCTCGTAACAATGTCTTCTCTTGCAGGTCCCGCAGGTTCGGCGTATTGGGCGAGCTTACGTTAAGGGTGAAGAAGTCGCCGTACGGAAAGAGTTTTTCAAAAGCCGATAGAAAATCCTCCACTGCGTTCCTGGTTTCGACGATTTTGGTACGGCCGATATTGATGCCTAGGGGAATCGACGGTAGTCGGCCGCGCGTGCCAAGGGCTGCCAACCGGGCGGCGATAGCCGGCGCACCTTCGTTGTTAAAACCCAGCCGGTTGATCAGGGCATCGTCCTCCGGCAAACGGTAAAGCCGCGGCTTTGGGTTTCCCGGCTGCGCTTGCGCCGTCACGGCGCCGATTTCCATAAAGCCGAAGCCAAATGCTGAAATGGTTTTAGGCGCGACTGCGTTCTTGTCGAAGCCACCGGCGAGCCCCACCGGATTTCGAAAGCTTAAAGGTCCGACCCGCACTTTGAGCCGGCTGTCATCGACCCGATAGCAGCGCTCGAGCATACCATAAAGAAAATCCAATCGGGAAAGTAATGCCAAAGTCTGCTCATGGCTCTCTTCGGGATCTTTCCTAAATAACAGAGGACGAACAACCGATTTGTATAACATGGATATGAGTGATGTAGCCGAAACCTTGCCGGAGCGCCAGCGACATATTCGGATTGGAATCATAGAAGGGGGATAACCCTTGGTCCTCCCCCCTTTCTTGAGGAACGCACAAGCGTTACCATTTGACGAACCGCGCCGAGTTTCCCTTGCGAAATTTTCCGGCTCAGCTCACGCCATGCGCCTTGGCCCGACAGCGAGCGCTTTTACTTGAACGGCGCGCAGGCAGATGGCGTCATTAACATGTTTTCCTGCGACACCATGTACTGCCGGGTTTCCGGCGGCCAGCCGGCGACCTTTTTCGAAGCTTCGGCGCGAACCCGTTCGCGTTCGCCGGCGTCTTTGTACGCCCAAACGTGAATGAACTGGTTAAGGGGACCGATGGCACTGGTCCAGATCCCTACTAGCGGCGAGAGCTTGGCGCGTTCCGGAATCAGTTTACTAAAAGCCTCCAAAACTTTCGGCATCGAACCGGGCTGATAAGTGTAGGTCCTGAATTCATAGATGTTGCCCTGCTTGCCCTCTGGCAATGGCGGCGAAAAAGGCGCGGGCTGCAAGATCTTGTTTTCCTGGGTGATGATAAATTCCTGCGTTTTGGGCGGCCACATGCCGGTTTTTCTGGCCTCATTGCCGATCCGCTCACGCTCCTCGAAACTTTCATAGGGCCACACGTGAACCACGCGATTGAGGCCGCCTACTTCGGATTGCCAAAGACCCAGCAACTTCGAAAACTGCAGGCGCGCCGATAATCCTTCAGCGAACTTCTCGACGAAATTGCCGGTCATGCCTGGTTTCAACACATAGGTGCGCATTTCGAGGATCATAAATTCCTCCTGGTCGTGAAATTTACCTATCCTTCCCACAACACGGTGAATAAATGCAATACCCGCAATTAGAGCGAACTTCTTGGAGCAAGTGCCCGCTTGGCCACCACCGATGCCGCAGCTGAAGGATCGCAATCCCTGGCGCGGCTCCTATTTCCGCTGTCCAACCTATTGTGAACGCCTTGATCGTCTTGAACTGACTATAAATTTGCGCCCTTGTCATTTTTGTCCGGAGTCCGAGATTTTTTGGCAGCGATTACACCTGCAAACTCCCGCAAGCGTGGAAACTCCGCAAGGCCGCAGTGGTATGTTTGTTGCTCAAACGTGTGGCTTCGCAAACTAGAAAGGGCCATCTGCAAGGCGATACATCAATAATGGAATCATTCACAACCAAAACTCCAAATAAAGCAAAACCTGCGGAAGCTGGCGTCGAAGGCAAAGCCGTGCACCCATCCACCGAGATATGGAACTGGGCTGGACTTGCGGAACAAAGACAGAGTGAAAATACGGGGCTCCAAACACCCTCCACTGCGCAACGGCAGAAACGATTCCTATATTTGCCGGTAAGAAGCAAGTTTCTTATTTCAACCGCATTCGCCTGCGCGTGGATTTTCCTGTCGTGGAATCTAGCCCAGCCTTGGTTGAGCCAACTGACCGGCGTCGTGGGCTACACACCGGCACTGGTGATTGTTTTTTTCATCGCATTGCTTCCCGGTTTTTTGAACGCACACATTCTATCGAGTGTCATCCTCGACCGCCCGCCGGACCTTCCCCTCGATCTCGATTATCCCAAAATCAGCTTGTTAATCGCCGCTTATAACGAGGCGGAAAACATCGCCGAGACATTTCGCGGAATCAAGGGGCAGGACTACCCGGCGGACATAGAAATCGTTGTAGTCGACGACGGCTCAACCGATGACACGATTGGTGTTATCCAATCTTTGGACGTGTCGAATCTGAAGATAGTCCGAGCCCATCACGGCGGCAAGGCGCAAGCCTTGAACGCAGGTCTTAAGCATCTCAGTCATGACATTGTTGTCTGTATCGATGCGGATACCTTCCTTCACCCGCAGGCGCTACGAAGGATCGTTGCGCGTTTCCTGACTGATCCGCCGGGCACGGCGGCGGTCGCTGGGTGCGTGTTGGTCAAGAACTCTCGATCCACGTTCATGACCCGGATGCAGGAATGGGATTACTTCACCGGCATCGCATCGGCGAAAAGACAGCAGTCTCTTTATCAGGGAACCCTCGTAGCGCAGGGGGCGTTCAGCGCCTTCCATACCAAGGTCGTCAAAGCGCACAAAGGCTGGCCCTCAGTCATAGGAGAGGACATCGTTCTCACTTGGGCGCTGATCAAAAGCGGCTGGCGTGTCGGCTTTGAGCCCACTGCCATTGGCTTTACGACCGCGCCGACGACCATGAAAGCGTTTTTCCGCCAAAGGAAACGCTGGGCGCGCGGCATGATCGAAGGTCTGAAACAACATGGCCACTTGGTATGGAGCAGCTCAAGGCTCTCGTCTTTCTTCATTGGTATAGATTTTATCATCCCGCTCATGGACTTGTTCTATACTTTTGTTTTTCTCCCCGGCATCATTCTCGCGCTGTTCGGCTACTACTATATTGTCGGTATGACGACATTGCTCGTCCTGCCGATGGCATTCCTGATCGTGTTCTTCATGTACCAAAAACAAAAGATGGTGTTCAAAGCACTCCAGCTGCGTGTGCGCCAGAACTTCACCGGTTTTCTGGTTTACATGCTCATCTACCAAGCCATCATGTCGCCGATCTGTGTTATCGGCTACGGCCAGGAACTCTTGGGGACGGCCAAACGGTGGTAACGCGCGCGAATCCGCGCAAGAGACTCATTGAGATTTAATTCCGCCACCGGATATCGTCGGCGCCAACCAAAATCAGTTTGACGAATACCTCCGTCAGAAAATTCTGGACCAAATGAAGTGTTTATGGCATTTCTAGAGTCTTACAATCTTTAGCAGTGTGGGGATTTAATAGAGATGCACTTGTTCCATTCTTTTCCTTCCCGTAATCCGGCTGTTCACGAAGTCAAACCGCGGCGCTTTCTGCACTTTAGAATTTGGATAATCCTGGCTTCAGTGCTCGCCTGTCTTTCGCCTGACGCGGCCGCCCAAACTGTCGAGACGCTGCAAGCGAAAATTAAAGCTAGCGCCGATAAGAAGACCTTGGCGAGCCTGCACAAGGAACTCGGCGATCGATACGTGGCGCAGGACAAGCTGGCCGAAGCCGCCGAAGCCTTCAGTAGAGCGCTTGAGCTTGACAGGGACCAATTCTCCACCGGCGAACGCGTCCAAATGGCCGTTTATCTTTCCTGGGAAGATCGTTTGGCGCAATCCGCAGACGAACTCAGAGCGGTGCTCGCCGGCGAGCCCAAACACCTTGAGGCGCGCACTCACCTGGCCCGAGTCTTATCCTGGCAGGGTAAACTCTCCGAAGCCATCGAGGAAGCCGACACGGTGTTGAACGAATATCCGGACAACCGGCAGGCGCTGCTTATCAAAGCCGATGCCTTGCAGTGGCAGGGACGGTATGGCGAGGCGATGGCCTTATACCGGAAATTGGACTCAAAGTCCGATGATTTCGACGCGCGCATCGGCCTGTCCCGCTCTCTTTTTGCCACAGGCGATCGGACTGCTGCGCTGGAGACTATGAATTCCTTGAAGCCCGGCAACGCTCGACAAGAGCGAGAGCTGAGAAGATGGACCGAGGCGCTCCATCGGGAAACTCGGCCCTCCCTGGATACGCGTTATAATTACTTCAGAGACACGGATCGCAACCGGCTGCATCGTTACTCACTGGCATCGAACTTCTGGCTCGGTAACCAGAGACTGGGTCTCAGTTACAGGCACACCGATGCGGACGACAGGACACGCAACGCTCGAGCGGAAGATGTCTCCGTCAATATTTATTCCAATTTTACGGATTCGTTCGGCGCGGGAGCAGCTCTCGGCTTTACGCAACTAGCTAACGGGCATAATTCCAGTTTTCCCACCGGCCATTTGAGACTGGACGGCCGCCTGTCTAGAGGTTCTATGGGCGCCAACATCAGCCGGGAAGCCCTCAGTGACACGGCTGAACTGATTGAGAATAGAATCCGCATGACCACTGTCGGCCTCTACCTATCGCAACCGCTAACCGATCGTTTTTCCGTTTATGCCGGCTATGCCTATAAGAGTTTTTCGGACGGCAACTACGCGAACGATCTTCAACTGGTATCCCAGTATGCCCTTCATCTCAACCCGCGTATTGCCGTGGGCCATCGATTCCGCTTCCTCGATTTTCACAAACAGAGTCGCAGTGGTTTTTTCGACCCCGACGACTACGTTTCTAACCGCATTTTTACCTCTTTGGGTATGGAACGCGACAAATACTACACCTATCTGGAAGTTTTCATCGGCCATCAGACCTTTCGCAGAGACGGAGACGCCTCCGATGACTTCATATATGGAGGCTCGGGCAGCATCGGCTTCAAACCGACCCCTGCCGTCGCGCTCGAATTCAACGCAGAGGGCGGAACCTTTGCCGCCGGAACGACCTCGGGATTTCGCTATTTCGTCATTGGACCTCGGCTCTTGATACGGTTTTGACTTTTTCGCTCTATCTCTCCTTCGTGCCACATTCAGAATCTGCGTTTGCGCTTGACGGGTCTGCTGCCCGTCGTGCGACAAACCCCCGGCTTCGGTAGCTTGGCCCTCCATCGATGGCCCCCTTACTCTCGGCGGCATGCCGTCATTAAACCCTAATCCGACATTGTT